>JAYRIB010000001.1:0-5210 GCA_041907025.1 Candidatus Saccharimonadia bacterium
CTAAATGAATATGCAGATAGGCTAAAACTGAATAGTGAGTTACATAGCTTTGACGAAACCGCATATAAAGAAGACCGAGTAAAATTTGTAGAGATTGTAAAAAATGCCAGTGAGTACCCTAAAGATTTCATAATGGTTTTTGACAAAATTGACCGACTGACACGTGATGTTTCATCAGATGTGGTACGAACACTCAAGAACCTAGTAAAAGAAGGTCGTGCAGAACTGCACTTTCCGTCAGACGGCTTAGTCTACCATCAGCAATCGCCAGCACACGATAAAACTCGGCTAGATATGGGTATGGTTTTCGGAGGTTATTATTCTGCGGCAATTAGCGACAACGTAAAGCGTAAGATTGAACAGAAGCTAAGTGTTGGCGAGTGGCCTGGCAAGGCTTGTATTGGCTATAAGAATAT
Source organism: Candidatus Saccharimonadia bacterium (assembly GCA_041907025.1). Taxonomy (GTDB): domain Bacteria; phylum Patescibacteriota; class Saccharimonadia; order CAILAD01; family JADZBC01; genus CAYPSN01. The sequence continues at coordinate 417 of JAYRIB010000001.1, forward strand.
CAAATATACAGTTGATGGTAATGAGCTGAAGAATATAATTCCTGACCCTGACCGCAAGGATTACATAATCAAAGCTTTTGAGCTAAGACTTGACGGTAAGTCGTACAGAACCATAGCCAAAATACTTCGTAAAGAAGGACTGCGTAGCAACACTAAACAACAGAAACCAGTCGGACAAAGTCAGATTGAAAATATGCTAAAAAATCCCTTTTACTATGGTGTTATGAAATATGATGGCGGTCTACACCCTCATAAATACGAGCCACTAATAAAGAAGGAAGTGTTTGATGTTGTGCAGATAATAAATGACCGTAGAACACACGACAGGACAAAGACGGACACAAAGAACACCTTTGTATTCAGTGGCTTAGTAAAATGTTCCACTTGTGGTTGCAGTATTTCATCATATGAGAAAAAAGGACACGTATATATGCGTTGTACCAAAGCAAAGCCATCTATACCTTGCAAGCAACCACACGTATCTGAGGCAGAATTACTGCCTCAAGTTACGGTCGTGCTTGAACGGCTCAAAATTAGTGAAAATATAGTGAACCAGGTCTTGGACGTACTGAAATCGGAACACGAAAATATACAGACGTTCTATAAAAATGCAATTAGCCAAACACGTAATGAATATAATCGCCTTCAGAATAAGCTTGATGTTTTATACGAAGACAGACTTGATGGGCGTATTACTGTCGCTGACTATGACAAATATGTAACAAAAACAAAGGTTGAAATGGACGCATTAGACCGTAAGCTAGTAGACTTCACTAACAATGATAAAAGCTTTGTAATGACCAGCGAGTATCTGTTACGACTGGCTTCAAGGGCAAAAGAAATCTTTGATAATTCGCAACCAGCTAAAAAGAACAAGATTTTACAAATGCTACTTGCGAACTGCACTTTAGACCAAAAAAGGCTTCAACTCAATCTGTTGAAGCCCTTCTCTGGGTTAGTTTCTGACACTAAAAGTCAAAATTGGCTCCGACGGTCAGATTCGAACTGACGACCAATGCGTTAACAGCGCACTGCTCTACCACTGAGCTACGTCGGAATATGGGTTTTAATGAACTCTCGACCACGATAGCTTTTGAGTTGTTTCTCTCTAGCGATCGCCTCTGGACGAGTGGCAACCGACTCTTCATAAATCAGCTGCCATTCACCAAGAAACCTACTCGTATAACCTTTAAAAGTTCGATTGTTATGCTCCTTCAGTCGCTTAACTAGGTCGATTGTTTGACCAACGTATATTCTAGAAGCCGCAGAATTGAATATCGCATACACAGTATACATTCTTCTAGTCTACCACTGATCCGCCAGCTGGCGGAACGTCGGATTATGTTGCACTAGGTGATTATACCGAGCGTGGAGGCTAAAATCAAACCTCCAAACCGCACATGTCAGGCAAGAGCCTGAACTTGCAGCTTACCGGACAATTGTCATACAGAACCCACCTATGAACTACTTAACTTCTAAGCTATCGACCTTCCAGCCACCATCCTCGTTGACCAAGCGAACTATAAAACTACCACTGGTGCTGCCAGTACTACTTGGCGGCAAGTTGTCTACCAGAGCTAAGTAGATTGCCTTGTCCTTTGCATCGTTCGTGCCTAAGTAAAGCTCTTCGCCAGAGATCTTAGCATCATCCGAACGCACGGTGTCTGAAAACTATTCGACGCTTGCAGGGGTGTTCTTAGCCTTATAAAAAGCGCTTCCATAGTCGTAAGCTTGAGCGAGCTCTGCGGTGGTCATGGCGACCACAAACTTTGCTGCTACTTCCTTGGGTTGTTTAGCGGTAGGGTCAGATTCGGTGCGAGAAGTGGTGAATCGGTATATGCCAAAACCGACGAGGACCAGGACGGCTACCGTGGCTAAGATTGTTAAGATTCGTTTAGTGTTCATATGGTAATTTCTCCTTATCTCGAGTTAGTCATCGTGCCACTTGCCGCGCCAAAGCCACGACTGGATTGTTGTGCCCCCGACTCCTCTGCTTGTTGGCTACTTGCTTCACTAACCGCCTGTTGTAATTCTTGCTGCGTGTATGTTGCCGATCCACCTCCGCAACTTGCAGGTTGGGGAGTGTTTGGTGCAAATGGATTCTCGCTAGGTTCCTCGCAGACTCCGACTGCTCCACCCTGTACAGCCTGGGCAGCGCCAGCTAGGTCAATTTTGCCTGCTGCATACAGTGCTACCAAGTCTACACCGGTAGCACTAGGTGGCTTCGGCAGGCCAATATCCGTAAAGCATTTATAGAAGGGTATGGTGTTTGCATACTCTGGATCAGTCAGCATGTCTACCTGCTTGCCTGTCTTCTTAGATGTGTACCAGCAGGTGTAGTTTCTGCCGCTGGCCTGAATAGCGGCACGGAGTACGTCTTGATAAACTTTCGCGATTGGCTTTTCATAACTCTCAAAGTAAGCTTGCTTTTCTGCTGTCCACTTCTTGGCTCCCTCACCTGACTTTATAATATCTAGCGCTTGGGCTGAAGTCTTCTCACAAAAGACAACGTCCTTTAGGAGTGCCGTGCCTTCGTCGCCAAGCTCCCAACCTAGATCGCCTGCGCCTTTAGGGTTTTGGCCTGAGCGGTAGCCAGCAGCATAGCCTTGGTAACGTATGTACTGGTTCTTAAGCCACGTGCCTACATGCTTCTCTGGCTTGTCATACTCTGGCACCCGGAATTCTTTTCTCAGCTTCTTGTCACACTGCGCGGGTGTCAATTTAGGGCTATTAGTTCGGCTTGAAGTTCTTGAGGTTGTTGAGGCTGTCAGTAAGCCTTGGATGCGAGATGTCACTTCTGCACATGTCTTACCTTTAGCAATTTGAGCAACCCAGAATGCTTTGCCTTTTGGATCTGGCGTTTTGGGGCTGTATGCTGCAACCACACACTGCTCAGCAGATTTAGAGTTCTTTACCTCCTTGGTAGCCGCTGATCCTGCAGAAGTGTTATTTGAACTTGTGCCAGTAGTCGGCACCTCGTAATTGCCACTTTTAATAAGCTTAGCCCGATAGTTCTTTGCTTCAGTACTGTTGTACAGAGCAGTATAAACCGCAGCCTTGGTAGCCTTACCGCTATCAATCTGCTTGGCCCAGTACTTTACACCGCTGTCAGAGGCAGCGGGAGTGCGGCCGAGGAGTCCAGTATAGAGGTCACGCACGTAGCTCTCGCTAGCCGTGGCGGCGAAGGTGTTGAGAACAATAAAGACACCCACAAGTGCCAAAGGGACAGCTATAAGCAGAGCCTTTACCCAGCCAAATGAAGACTTCTTCGTTAGTAGTTGCGTGGACTGCGCATGCTCCTTCGTATGTTCTGCGTTACCAGCAGAGCTTGCCTTGCTGCTGTCTTTTGGCACTAAGTCTTTCATAAAGCCAATGATCTCCCCTGATTACATTATATGGTTCATTGTAACATAAGGGTTTTTAAAGAGTAAAGATGTTGTTGGTTTTGTAGTGTACTGTAATTGGCGGTACAATGATTGCATGCAAAGAGATAAGCTTGATAAATATGAGACGGAGGCAAGCACAATGCCTCGCCAAGTCTATCGGAGCTTGGCAAAGTTGCCGCACCCAAGTCGGCGCTGGCCAAAGCTGCTGCTCGCCGTAACAGTACTCGGAATTGTGATTGCTGGACTATGGCTCGTACTAACATAAAGCAAGCGGGCACAACGAAGCTCAAATGGGCTCTCGCGGTAATCGGCGGCTGCTTCCTAATCTTCTGGGTCGTGAGTGCCGTTCTGATGGCAGCTTTTTGGGCAAAGTACCACAGCGAACCCGAAGTGATTGGCGTTAGCTTTTCGCAAAAGCAAGCCGAGCGCTACGGCGTAGACTGGCGCGCCAACTACACTGCCCTCCTTAGCGAGCTTGGGTTTAAACATTTGCGAGTAGCGGCTTATTGGGACAGAATCGAGCCGAGCAAAGACCAGTTTGATTTTAGCGAGCTGGACTGGATGGTGGCGGAAGCGGCCAAATACGATGCCAAGCTGACCATCGTGGTGGGGCAAAAGAACATCCGCTACCCCGAGTGCTACTATCCTGATTGGCTCGACAGGAATAACCAGGCCGAAGCAGGTAAGCGTGCTAAGGCCATGGTCGCCAAGACCGTTCAGCACCTCAGGGGCAATGCTGCAATCGAAGCCTGGCAGGTAGAAAACGAGTTCTTACTCCGCAGCTTCGGCGAGTGTCCGTCCGATAACCTAAATCGCCAACAGCTCAAGGATGAGATTGCAATCGTGCGAACGCTCGATCCCTCACGACCGATTGTACTTACCCAAAGCGATCAGTTTGGCTTCCCTACCCTTGGTCCGTTCGGCGACTTCTTCGGCTTCTCAATGTACCGCTGGTCGTACCGCGAAGATTTCGGCTACTTCCGCTACCCACAGCCCGGCGCCTATAACTGGTTTAAGGCTGCCTGGGTGGAGGCGCTGACCGCACAACGGGTCAAAGTTCACGAACTCCAAGCTGAAGCCTGGGGCAAGACAGGTAATGAATATCTACCGCTCGAGGAGCAATTCAAGACCATGAACCCAGCCCAACTCCGTGACAACATTCAGTACGCTCGTGACACGCAGATTCGTCGCTTCGACCTCTGGGGCGCTGAGTGGTGGTATTGGCTTAAAGTCACCAAGAATCAGCCTGCAATGTGGGACGAAGTAAAGGCGATACTGAATAGCTAGCTTGTAGATGTTTGCAGCTCCCACGACTATAAATCCCTGCCGCTCATCCCGACCTTGGAGCATCAGGTAGCGAGGAGTCTATAACCCAGACGGAGTGAACCACGAGAGTCCTCAAACTCGC
>JAYRIB010000002.1:0-12988 GCA_041907025.1 Candidatus Saccharimonadia bacterium
ATCAAGATCGGCTCGGAATTGATGTTGCATATAAAGTTAGGACGCGAGTAATGGACTTAGTCTTAGAACTTTCGCCGTCGCACACAGAGCACCAAGGTGCTGGCAAAATTATGCAGAAAATCAACGAAGGAGTTTCTCAATTCCGCAACTGGCTGTTTAATGCTATTTACACTATTTCGAACATCGCGTTCATGGTTATAGCACTTATTGTTATATTTAAGAGCAGTGTCGTGGCCGGACTTACCTTTCTTCTATTATTCGGCCCACTCATGGTTTTCTTGGTAGTAAGAAAGGCAAGGCTAACGAAGCCACTTATAAAGGATTGGCAAGAAGCTGGCAGCAAGTCTTCAGGACTATTGGCAGAGACGATCTCTAACCTAGCCATGGTCAAATCTCTCTCAGCTGAAACACGCATTAAGACCAGATACCAGAAATATCACGGAGAGGTATTAACCCTTTCCAACACCACAAACCAGATTCAGCGCCGTTACAACACAGCACGTGATGCGCTTGGGGACTTCTATCGAGTAGTTGCCATTGCAATCGCTACCTTCTCAGCTATATATGGTAAGTTGTCCCCTGCCGATATCTTTGTATTTGCATATTTTGCGTCAAACCTTACCAACTCAATCAATCCAATAGCGCGGATACTACAAAGTACAACTGAAGCAGATGTGTCGGCAGGACTGTTGATTGAGATTTTAGAGACTAAGCCAACCATCGTAGACCGCGCCTATGCCCTACCGCTTGTCTCACTCGAAAGCATTGAGTTCAAGAATGTGAGTTTCGCCTACCCCGACAGTAAGAAGGGTGCGATTCACAACATTAACTTTAAGATCGAAGGCGACAAGACAGTTGCACTAGTAGGCCCCAGCGGCACTGGCAAATCTACCATTACCAAGCTGTTGTTACGATTCTATGAGCCAACTGAGGGCGAAATACTCATTAATGGTCAAGACATAAGCGACTTTACGGCCGATAGCATTCGCCAACACATCGGCATGGTCATGCAAGACGTGGCACTGTTTAACGCTACGGTGCAAGAAAACCTTGCCATGGCCAATGCGCGCGCCAGCAAGGAAGATATAATCCACGCTGCCAAGCAAGCGCACGCCGATGAATTTATTGGTGAGCTACCCAAGAAGTTCAAAACGCTTGTGGGCGAGCGTGGCGTAAAGCTATCTGGTGGCCAAAAGCAACGCATTGCCATTGCTCGTGCCATACTCAAAGATCCGCAGCTTATCATCCTAGACGAGGCTACCAGCGCTCTCGATAGTGAGTCTGAGCGCCTGGTGCAAGATGGGCTTAAGAAGCTTATGTCCGGTCGCTCAGCGCTCGTAATTGCCCACCGTCTTAGTACCATTATGCATGCAGACGAAATTCTGGTGCTGAAAAATGGCAAAGTAGCCGAGCGTGGTAATCACGCTGAACTTATTAACCAAACTGGACTATACAAAAAGCTGTTTGACTTACAGTCCGCCAGCGGCAAAGTCAAGTTGTAGTATTCCTCCTAAAACCTCATGGCAATGAGAGCTTAGGAAGAAGCAAGGATAGAATGTATGGTTGAGTGAGCTGTGCGGGGGCCCGAAGGCCCCCGCCGATCAGCTCGCAACAGCAGCTAGGTGGGGGCGTGGCTTCCTGCCGCGCTCATCACGAAGACGACCGCCGCCCAGGTAGTGCTTGAGCGCCTGGCGGCGCATCCAGCAGCGGATGTTGCAGAAGCACTCACCAGAGTCGTCGTAGGAGAATCGGGTCCTCCTCGACTTCGTACAGCACGCACACCTGCCTTCCGGCTCAGCCTCGCGCATCAGCTTCAGCTCGGTTCCGGGAAAACGAACCGGGACACACTTGGTGTCTTTCGCCACTTTTGACCTCCTGGGTCTTTGGGTTTTGGGGCGAACTCACTGATCCTTTTGTCAAAACAAGGTTCAGTAGCACATGCTCTGTTGGTAAAAAGCACATAGTACTGAACCTTGTTTGATCTATCCTTGCAAAGTACCTTAGCTAAGCTAAAGTCGTACTATTATATAGCACTATCTGGGCTTTGTCAATGCCTAGACTTCAATCACCACAGGCACCACAATCGGGTTACGCTTGGTAACCTTGTAGAGGTAGTTGGAGAGCTCATCGCGCATGCGCGTCTTGATAACGAGCGATGCCGGTGGTGTTGCTCGGTCTCGCCCATCAAAGATGTTCTTGACGATCTGACGAGACTTGTTAATCAACTCTTCGTTGTCCTTCATATAGACAAACCCACGGCTGATGATGTCCGGACTGGTGGTTAGTCGACCTGTCTTGCGGTCCACTGTTGCAATAGCAGTAAAGATACCATCCGAGCCCATGGCCTTGCGATCGTTAAGCACCACTGCTTGTACGTCGCCAATGCCGTTACCGTCAATCAGCACGATGCCGTTTTGAACGATCGGTCCCTTCTTGATGCCTTCCTTGTCTGCAACCAACGTTTGGCCGTTTTCGATCACAAACACGTGGTCGTCATCGAAGTCCTTGCGCTTTGCAATCATGGAGTTATGAACCATGTGATGAAGCTCTCCGTGGATTGGCAAGTAGTACTTCGGTCGAACGAGGTCGATCATTTCTTCGATCTCTTCAGTCCAAGCATGCCCCGTGGTGTGCATAATGCCAAGTCCATCAAAGTCGCGAGTACTTGACTGGTACACATACGCACCCCAACGGAAGAGATTGTCTACCATGCCCCAAACCGATTCTTCGTTACCTGGAATGATTGAGGAACTTAGGATCACTACGTCGTTTTCTTTGAGCTTCACATCGCGGTGCTCGCCACGACCCATACGCATCAAGCCTGAGAACTCTTCACCCTGTGAACCAGTGGTGAGTACGGCAATTTCGCCATCCTGGTACTTGTTCATTTCTTGACCCTTAATGAGCGTTCCTGGTGGAACCTTAATGTAGCCCAGCTTCATAGCCAGCTCTAGGTTATTAACCATGCTACGCCCCAGAACGACGAGTTTACGCTTGGCTTTAACCGTAGCGTCAACCACGATCTGCATACGAGTTACCTGTGAGCCGAACGACGCAATGATGGCGCGTTTGTTGTAGTTGCGCACCATGATCTCATCCAAGGTCTCAACGATTCCCTGCTCAGTTGGTGACTTACCAACAACTTCACAGTTGGTACTATCACACATGAGCATAAGCACGCCCTCGTCACCCAGCTGCTTAAGTCGTTCTTTGTTCGACGGCTTACCGTCAATTGGGTTTTCCTCGAAGCGCCAGTCACCGGTATCTATGATCGTACCAAGTGGCGTACGAATGGCTAGTGCACAAGCATCGGGTATAGAGTGAGTGATGCGGATGAACTCGACTGTGAATACACCAGCCTGAATCTTGGAACCAGCATCTTGGTCTACAATGTGTAGCTCGGGCTTGAAGGGCAGCTTGTACTCCTCTAACTTGCGCTCAATGAACTTAATACTGAACTTCGCACCATAAATTGGCGCAGGAATCTTTGGTAAGATAAATGGCACGCCGCCAACATGATCTTCGTGCGCGTGAGTTATGAAATGTCCACGAATTTTGTGCTTGCGCTCTTCTAAGTAGGTTACGTCCGGTACGATCAGATCAATACCTGGCTGATCGTCTCCGGGGAAGGCGAAGCCGAGATCTAATACAATGATGTCATCCTCGTACTCGAGGGCCATGACGTTCTTACCGATCTCGCCCAGACCACCAAGCGGGATGATCTTGAGCTTGCCGGCGTCGGCCTTAGACGTTTGGGCGCGGGTTACTTTTGGCCCGTTGTTGTTCTGGTTAAAGCTACCGACTACAAAGTTGGCTTTGCTGTCGCGACCACGGCGTGGTCCGCCGGGGCGACCACCACCACGGTTACCGCCACCGCCGCCACCCGGGCGTCCACCACCCTGGCCTTGTCGCTGAGGGCCGCCTTGACCTCCTTGGCCGTTCTGGCCACCCTGGCCGTTCGAGCGATTATTGCGATTACGATGCGGCCGATTGCCTTGCGCCGCTCGCTCGCCCGTAGGTTGGACTAATGTATCACGGGCCGGTGTAGTAGTGGCTGGCTTTGTGCTCGGCTTACTCGCTGGCATACCAAGATCCGCTGCGCTCAGTGGTCGTGATGATAATTCGTTACTCATATTGTATGATTTCCTTTCAATTCTATTGTTTGAGTTCATTCCGAATGTGGTTCAGAATCCCTGATCTCTAATTCCGCTAGGAGCGAGAGACCCTGAAGTTCGTTCACAATGACGCTTGTTTGGTGGTTTTAATGATCGCAGGTATGTTTGCAAAGTCCTCTTGCAAGGTGGCGCGCATGCCGCCGTTGTAGAGAGCTGCGGCCGGATGGTACAGTGGCAAGAACACTTGGTCCTTGAGATCAAAGCCACCCACATGCACCGTTCGCTTGAGGACATGACCATGAGCCTCGCTAATCTTGAGCTCCGGGAAGAACACGTTCATGGCATGCCGGCCCAAGAACACCACCAGGGCTGGTGCAATCACTTGGATCTGTTCTAAAAGGTACGGCAGACAAGCTGCAATCTCTTCCTTGCTCGGGTCGCGGTTGTCCGGTGGGCGGAACTTTACAATGTTAGTAATGAACACCTGCTCGCGCGTGAGGCCAATACTACCAAGCATCTCATCTAAGAACTTGCCACTGGCGCCCACGAATGGTCGGCCTTGGCGGTCCTCCTGTGCCCCGGGGGCTTCACCCACAAACATGATGTCTGCTTCTGGGTCGCCCTCGCCGGGCACAGGCGTAATGCACGTTCTAGCTATATCGATGTCAACTTCGCGAGCTAAAATCCGCTGGGCAATGGTGTCGAGTTGGCTTGCCTTATCTGCCATCTATCTGCGTTAGCCTTTGTTCAAGACTTTCTTGCTCAGGTTTAGCCGTCCCTGACTATCAATCTCGGTGAGCTTCACCTCGAACTCATCGCCTTCCTTAAGGACCGTATGAATGTCCTCCACCCGCTCGTCCGAAATCTGGCTAATGTGTAGCAGGCCATCTCGCCCTGGCATGATCTCCACAAAGGCACCAAAGTCCATCACGCGCACGACTTTACCATGATACACCTTGCCAACCTCTGGCTCTTCGGTCAGCATTTCAATCCACTCCCTGGCAGCTTTTGCTGCAGATTCATCGTTTGATGCGATCATAACTAGGCCAGTGTCATCGATGTCAATCTCCACGCCAGTCTCAGCAATAATGCGGTTGATCATCTCGCCACCCTTGCCAATTACTTCGCGGATCTTTTCGGGATCAATCATCATCTTAGTAATGCGCGGTGCATATGGGCTCAGCTCTGGTCGCGGCGCATCAAGAATGCCGAGCAACTTACCCATAATGTGCTCGCGGCCCTCAAGGGCTTGGGCCAGAGCGTTCTTCATAATATCGATGGTGATGCCTTTGACCTTAATATCCATTTGTAAAGCCGTAACGCCGTCAGCTGTTCCGGCTACCTTAAAGTCCATGTCCCCGGCAAAGTCTTCAGTACCCTGAATGTCGGAGAGAATGACGTACTTGCCTGGCTTGTCGTGGTCCAACACGAGGCCCATGGCGATACCAGCCACTGGCTTACGGATTGGCACACCAGCGTCCATCAGGCTCAAAGTTGAACCACACACACTGGCCATCGAGGTTGAGCCGTTTGAGCTTAGAATCTCTGACACGACACGAATGGTGTAAGGAAAGTCCTCGAAGTCTGGTAACACAGCCACAAGCGCCTTTTCGGCCAGGTAGCCATGGCCAATCTCGCGACGACCAGCTGAGCGCATCGGCTTGGCTTCGCCAGTTGAATACGGCGGGAAGTTATAATGATGCATGTAGCGCTTCTTGGAGTCTTCTTCCATAGTATCAATCAGCTGCGCGTCGCTAGCCGGACCCAGCGTAGTAATGCTAAGCGCCTGCGTGCTGCCACGGGTAAAGAGAGCTGATCCGTGCGTACGTGGAAGTAAGCCCGTGTCACCGCTAATAGGGCGGATCTCAGTAGTAGCTCGGCCGTCGGGGCGCGCACCGTCTTCTAAGATCGCACGGCGGATCTCCATGTCAATCACCTTCGTAAAGGCTGCCTTTACCTCGGCGCGAGCAAAACGGTTGGCGTTCGCCTCGTCAGTCGGGTTCTCTTCAAGATAGGCCAGCTCATCGAGTACGTGTTGGCGCAACTCACCTAGCGAGTCTTCGCGCTTACGAGCGTCTTTGTGACGCACACCATCGCCGAGCTTACCTTTGAGTAGCTCGCCTACTTTGGCAACGATGTCCGACTCTGGCATATGGAGTTCAAACTTCTGCTCCACTACACCCACCGCCTGCGCCATCTCTTCTTGCAAATCAATCACGGGCTGCCAGGCCTGCTTTGCCAGCTCCAAGGCGTCGGTGATAGTAGCCTCACTTACCTCATTGGCTTCAGCTTCGACCATCATAATAGCTTCGCGGGTACCGGCCACGGTTAAATTAAGCTTACTCTTGGCTAACTGTTCAGCAGTCGGGTAAGCCACCAGCTCACCATCAAGCTCAGCAACGCGGCAAGCGGCCACTGGGCCATCAAACGGTGCACCAGACAGCATGAGTGCAGTCGAGGCCGCAATGATACTAATAATATCCGGGGTGTGCTCTAAGTCAGCGCTCAACACCACTACCACTACCTGTACATCGTTACGGTAGCCCTTGGGGAACAACGGACGGATCGGGCGATCAATCAAGCGACTAGTTAGGATTGCCTGCTCGCTCGGGCGACCTTCGCGCTTAACGAATCTACTGCCAGATATCTTGCCAGCAGCATACATGCGCTCTTCGTAGTCCACCATAAGTGGGAAGAAGTCGATGCCCTCACGGGGCTCGCTCGAGGTTGTAGCTGTTGCCATTACTACCGTGTCGCCGTAGCGTACTGTTACGGCGCCATCAGCCATAAAGGCCAACTTGCCTGTTTCAATTGTGAGCTCTCGGCCTGCAAACTGCGTAGTAAAACGCTGAGTTTTGCCACCAAATGGGTGGATTATCTCCATATATCTCCTCTTCTCTCCTGCGCCTTGGCGGGAGTACTCGGTCGTAAGTGCCAGAGACAATTGATCAACTTTTGATCACTTAACTCTATCACCTATAATCCGAGCAACTATTATGTTCAATCTATGTCAAACGGTCAGGTTAACAAGCTAATGAGAACTTAGCGGCGAAGCTTGAGCTTCTTCACAATCGCGGCGTATCGGGTAGCGTCCTTCTTCTGAAGGTAGTCGAGTAAACGGCGGCGCTTAGAGACCATGGCTAGGAGGCCACGACGGCTGTGGTTGTCGCCTTTGTGAACCTTAAGATGCTCAGTTAATTGTACGATCTTTTCGGTAAACAAAGCTATCTGAACCTCTGGAGAACCAGTGTCCTTAGCGTGGACGGCGTTTGCCTTAATAAGTGATTTCTTCTCTGTAGTTTGTAACATTGCCTACCTAATATAGCAGATTGCTACTGGCTAATCAAGGTGCACTGCGCCAGACAGTTTATGACTACCTATCGCCGTACGCGTCAGCGCGCTCATATATGCGCCCGTGCCAAGACGAGTACCAATGTCTTCAACTAAGCTGCGAATGTACGTACCGCTCGAAACATGGGCCCGAAACGTCAGCTTTGGGTACGAATAGCCGAGTAATTCTATCTGATGAACAGTAACTTTTCGCGGCTCGAGCATAACATCTTTGCCAGCTCTGGCCAGCTTGTAGGCGCGCTGGCCACCCACTTTAATAGCTGAGTAGATCGGTGGGGTTTGCATAATGTCACCCTCAAAAACGCCTAAAGCCTTCTTGGTCTCAGCCAGGCTGGGCTGGGCATCAGATACTGCTGTGAGCCCTCCTTCGCGGTCCCCTGTGGTACTAGTCTGTCCCAGCGTAGCCTCCACCTCGTAGACCTTGTCGAGCTTCAAGAAGCCATCCGCCTGGCGCGTATAGGCCTTGCCCACCAGGATAATCATGAGACCTTCAGCCTGAGGATCGAGCGTGCCAGCGTGTCCAACCTTGCGAATACCCGTTAGCTGTCGGACGCGGGCGACAGCGCCAAAGGAGCTAATGCCAACTGGTTTATGCACCAGCCACATACCCTCGCCCGTAATAGTTTGCTTTGCCATAGTAATAGTATAACGTGCTTAGCTAGCTTCGAGTGGACTCGTCGCCCCGAACGGAGAACTTGCTGCCGCTGGAACCTTGGATGCGTCCAGACCATGGACCAACGCGCTTTCCTGGCTGCTCTGCGCCTGACTCTTGTTTGGGCTCTGGTTCTGATTCGGAATTATTGCGTTTTTTTTTGAGCCGTCTTGCTCATTCTCGCTTGCTTCTGGCGCTCTAGAGGGTGTGGACGCTGGCTCAGTTTGCTCCGTAGTGGCTTGAGGCTGCTCTACTTTAGGCTCGTCTGCTTTTCCAGTCTCGGCTGGCTTTTCTACCTGCTTGGAATACACCTTGCTCTCACCAACAGATTCAGCTGGCTTTTGCGGCGCGCGCTCGGGCTGCTTAGCAGGGAGCGCAAGGGCCTTCACAATTTCTTGCTGCTTCGCGCCGGCTGACATCATTTGGGCGGCAATGGTAAGTGCCTTGGCAGTGGTAGCTGGAGCGGTAAAGTTGGCCGTAGCCGACATAAAGCTACCCAGGAATGCAGTCGCAATTGGTGCGTCGATCATACCTTGACCAAGTGATTCAATGGTCGAAATAAGGATTTCGGCCACACAAGTAGCGCTAGTATCAACCAGGTTTACACTGCCGAAGCCTTCATTAATGCGGTGATAGTCGATGTTAATTAAGTGCAAACCGTCGAAAATGGTTGGATTAGCTTCATGGAGTCGGTCGAGCTTATGAATACTTGGCACACCAAGGGCAATAACAAGATCAAACTGGTACGCACCGTAGCCAAAGCTCACGTCCTTAGCAGCAAAGTTACCGCCGTGGGGAGTGATAGTGATGTCTAAGCGATCCTCTACCACGTCGTACTTTACCTTATCCACCTGTGTCTGATGCATGGCAATGCTCACAATGAAGTCTCGCACGCCCTGCATGTCGCGTGCCACCTTTGACGTATCGAGTACGCTCTCTAGCTTTGGCAGGCGGTCAGTAATAACCACGTTCGCCACCTTACCCAGCTTTGTAAGCACAGCCTGAAGACCAACGGCACTAGCCAGTTGGTCATTATTGGGCTCTCGACCAGTCACAATCAATATACTTTGTGCCTGACGAATAAGTTCGGTTGTTTGCTGTTTAGGTGTTAAATCCATGACAATCCTGTTTGGATTAACTATCGTAGCAGTTTTTACGCTATTTGTCAATACTAGCGTAAGGATTATAGCAAAATAAACGAGTTGTGGCCCGGAGATCTCTCCCCGGGCCACTGCCTGGATCAGCCATCCCCCATCCAGCTTAATACTGCCCAGACCAGCACGCATAGCACTGCAAGACTTGCTGTGAGGAGGAGGAACAAACCGAAATAAGCCACCTTCTCCAACAACGGCGCATCCCTCCAGCCTTGCTTTTTCGGCCGACTCTCCGAACTCCTTGGGTTCCATGGTGGACTGAGCATGCCTTCATCACCAGGCATGCTTACCACCCCTCTCTGGCATCGCGCGCTACGCTTGAAGCAATCCGCCCAACTACTCTTCGAACTGGATTCTCCAAAGCACGCCACAATCTCCACCAAAGAACAGCCATAATGAGGCACCAGATAGACGTAAGTACGACTGCCTGGAAGAATCCCAGCCCAGCGCGCGAAGCAGGTATTGGTAATAGCGGGTAGAAGAGCTGCTTGAGCACTACGGCCCTAACAAGGATCAACGTGGTGAAACAAAGCATGAACTTCGTTGCTAAAACCATGGTGTCAACAAGCTGTGCTGCCACGGTACTGTCATAGTAACTTTCCCGCCCTTCATCAAGCTCATCTTCTTCCACAACTACCTCCTAGGTGTGTTTGGTGTCTACGCCAGAACCAGAGGGCAAACCCTTGCATACAAACGTCACGGGCTTGCCAAGTTCGCACCAGATGGCATCCGCCACTCCCGAGCAGACCATGCGTCGGCCTATATCATCAATAGGCACGTCGAACACGATCGTCAGGTTTGGGCCGAGAACGATGTGATGTACAGACAGGACATTGAGTACGTCCCATGTCATTTTCCCGACCGCCTTTGTAGCTCCTTCCGGCAGATGGTCTCCCCGCTTGAGGGTGGCTGGAGACTCGGACACTTGCAATCCCTCAGGCAGATCCACGATAAGCGTTTTGGACGACGACTGAAAGTAAGGCACCTTGATCCGTTCACCATGCAGAGCCTTGAAAGCATCATGAACAATCGCGAACAAAATACCCCCAGAAATTGCCCATGAAGCGAACACTGCAAAGATTGCAACCAAGCTAACAATGCCCATTTCAGCATTGAAGTAGTTCGGGAATCGCCACAAGAAGATCGTCATCGGTAAGGACACCCAGACAAAGCAGAAGCCAAGGACGCTGACGGCAATGCTTGGCGGCACCTCGGTGGTAGCCGACACTTCAGTTTGCTCTTTTTCTTCCATTGCCCTACCCCTTTCCAGAATAGATCGGTTTGGTTTTCAAGTTCCAAGCGAACTGCGCGCAATTGTACACTTAATGTGCACAATCGGCAACGACCGAGCCATAAGCTTGTTGACGTTTAGCCTCAAAATTGCTAATATAGACGGCCATCTGTTTTGGTCGCGAGGCCAAAGTTTGTAGAGACATAAGGAGAAATACGTGCCCTGCACGCACAAGCCCTGCACGATCACCTGCGCTGCTGCCAGATCTCTCGTTGATTGGCTCAAGCACATCATCGACATGGCGGGAGATATCGCCCTGGCGAGCGCCGTCCTATTGGGTGGTGTTGCCATCAACACCCTCCCAGCCGTCTGTACTACGTAGGTTCGCCCTCCAACCAGATGGATGGCATTCGGGGTCCATGCCCCGGGTGCCCATCCCAGGACTCATTGCCGACTTTACAGGAGTCGCTATATGCGCTATAATAAGCGCTGTTTTAATTCACTACAGAAAGAGATTATATGCCAATCATTAAGTCAGCTATGAAGCGCGTCCGCCAGCAAAAGGTTCGCCGTGCACGCAACGTAGAAACTAAAACCACCGTACGTAAGCAGATTAAGCTATTCCGAGCGGACGTTAGCGCTGCAGACGTCAAACAGGCTCAGACTGACCTAATTAAGGCTATTTCTGAGCTCGATCGAGCTGTCAAAAAGGGTGTACTTCACAAGAACACTGCTAGCCGCAAGAAGAGTCAGTTGACCAAAGAGTATAACGCAGTAGCGCCAAAGGCCTATGGCACCGAGAACCCTGGCACTGCTAAGGCTAAGCCAACTGTAAAGAAGGCTCCTGCTAAAGCCGCTGCCAAGCCAGCTGCCAAAACTCCAGCCAAAAAGGCTACACCAAAAGCTGCTGCTAAGAAGTTAGCTAGCAAATAAGAACGCTCCCATAAAAAGACCCTCATTCGAGGGTCTTTTTAGAACTAGGGATTATTGATACCTACAAACTAGCTAGCGATTATCCCTGATGATATTGCGCGCATGCGAATCATGGGAGTGTTAGCGCGCTACGAACTTCATCAGCTTTATTGGAGTTATTAGACGCACTTTGGTGCGGATCTACTTCATCTTCAAATAGTATCGAATTACTTAAATAGATGAGTGCACCATGGGCCTGATTGATATTTACTGCAGGAGGGACAATTTTTAGCTTAACAAGTAACCATTTTGAACTGATTAATGCATATTTCGCTTGTAACTGAGATGCTGCAGATCTCATGTGGGACTTATAGCTGGTCATTTCTGCCAACTGCTCATCTCCAAGACCTTTGCCATGTACCCGCGTATAATAGTTTGCGTAGTAGTCCAATCTGTCCAATACTATTTCTACGTGCTCTTTATATTTCTGCAAAGGTATGATCACAAGCGTACGGACAAATTCACCAAGTATAAACAGAATGACTCCGCCGATTAGTGTAGCCGATGCAGTAAGTAAGATCTTCAATGTGTCACTCATAGGGCTATGCTCTCCTCCCTGCCACACAAGGCAATAATAAGATCTTGCAACGCTGCACTGCTCTCGGCCGCACCAGATTTTATACTAAAGTCCGCCTCCACAATCAGCTGGTACGCGCGCTTAAGGTCACTTAGCGCCACCTTGGTAGCCACTCGAGAGGCGTTATTAACCGCATACGGCGATATGCTAAACTCCTTAGCCCAATCAGAGCCCCTGCCTAGGTTATCGCTCGCTAGCGTAATATTACGATACTGCCACACTAGCATTGCCAAGATCTGCTGGTCTGCTACTCCTTGGCGTACAAGGGCCTTATATGTACTCGTGGCGCGCTCTAAGTTGCCGGCGATCACAGCATCCGTCAGCTCAAAGATGGTTTGTTCCACATTCGCCACCACAAGCTCGTCAATTGCTGCCTGCGTAACGTTCGGCTCGTACGCGACCAGCTTACGGACCTCTTGCTCCAATTGCCACTGATCGTTACCAACCCGCCGAATCAAGTTCATGGCCAACCCAGGAACGATATTGCCGCCTAGCCGCTTGGCCTCCGCTACAAGCCAATCCCGCAACTGTGGATCACTTAGGTTTTTGAACTCCTTAGCCTGCTTGAGCTTAGACAGCGTTTTGAAGTAGCTGCTACGCTTGTCGACCCTAGGCTCCTCAATCAGCAGCACGGTGGAACTGGAGACTGCCTGTAGAATATCGTCTATGAGCTCAGCTGCCTTCTTGTTCTCGCCAAGACCCCGCACGATTATAAATCGGCTGGTGGCCAGCAGCGGCATCACCGCTAAGGCGTCGAGCAAATAACCAGCGTTCTTGTCGCTCATATCAATCAACTCGAGGTTTAGGTCGCCGTCGGACTTTTGTACGTAGTGTGCCTTGAGCCGATCCACCTCGCGCCTCATACCGTAGCTGTTCTCGCCATACAAGAATAAAATCATAGCTTCTATTGTACCCCATCTGGTAGTGTCCTTGTTA
>JAYRIB010000003.1:0-10365 GCA_041907025.1 Candidatus Saccharimonadia bacterium
CCATTCTTGATTGCTTGCCAAGGTCTATCCGGAATATGTAGTACGTAGTTCATGTTTATATGATAACAAAGGGGATTCTTTTGTGTCACCTTGAGCACCCAACTTTGCTGAGCGCAGTGTTCTGAGCAGAACGACCCTCAAATTGCGAGAAATGGCATGATGGCCTCTTAGTAGCTGATGGCTTTCGGCTAACTTATACCCGTATCCAAGCAGAGAGTTCTTCTTTAACGATGCGCCAGTTGCCATCGATCCTTCTTAGGGTACTTGTGCCCGTTCCTTTGTGGACCTGTCTCTTGCCATCAATAACACCATCTGATTCAAAGGCATATTCACAGGCTGCATTCCTATAGCCTGCCTTTACCCATTTGACCTTGGACAAAGAATATCGCTCGTCAAGTATTGTTGCCCAGGTCTCCTCAAACTCTTCTTGTATGGCTTGCTTTCCTTTATGAGTTCCATTGGTGAATATGTATTCAGCGTTGTTAGCAACAAGGGGCGCAACTTTCTTAAAATCGCGGCTGTTAATAGCCTCCTCGTAAGTCTTTAGGAAAGTTGAGAGCTCGTATTTAATTTCATCGGTAGCATTGATAGTGATTGGCTCACCCTTCTGAATATCTCGAATTGCGTAATCGCATTGTATTTCAAAATCAGAACGCAAAGTTGGCATTGCTGAATGGTTCGTATATCGTGATGGCTCTGGGAATAAGAACATTCTTCCCCCAAAGCTGTGGACGAACATATGCTCGCTCTTGGGTAGTGCGTCAAACTGCTCCTGCGAGAGTGGCTTTAGGTTCCATCTTTTGACCAGCTCGCCCTTCTTGAAATCTCGGTTGGCGAACAGGCCCTTACCTGCCAGCTTGCCCTTGCCGATGTATATATCTTCCATATCATGATTATATAACAGGGGCATTATCATATTGTACAAAAAGCCACTCAATAATTGAGTAGGCTTTTTGGCTGAGCGTTATGGCCTAGGCTATCGCGCTATAGCGAATTGTCGAACCAATCCGTAGGCTTAAGAGTGCGATCACAGACTTTCTTAAGTACCATCTCCCCATGGAGCTCTCGAGACTCTATCTTAATATTCTCCCACTCCGTGTCGGACATGAAGACCTCCCATTGTTCATGCATTGTCTCTTCGTTTGGCCAAGTTAAGATATACACAAACTCGGTCGCTCCTTCATATTCCGAATACCACATTGCCGCGATCTCAAAGCCATATGACCTCATGATCCTACAGGCATGATCTTTAAAGCGTGTATCAAACTCAGCTTTAAGGCTAGGTTCTATTTGGTAAATTCGTAATTAGTTAATCACGTTGGCCTCCTACGACAGTATCGACCGCCATCCAGTCGCATACTTTTGGCGTTAGTTCGACTACGTGCTTATGCGCCTCAGATGACGCGTGTACACTCAGGGACTCTACATCTGGAAAGATACAATCTTGAAGTAGGGATGCGCGTCCGGGCTTGAAAGTCTCTGGTATATGCTCGGCAACCGTCCAGTCCGTAACCCCAACATTCTCTACGAGCCAGCTACCCATATCGTTGAGCCGCTTAATAACCTCGTCGATTTGCTCCCTGGTCGTCCCTTCGTAAAAAGTGAATATTACTGTGTGTCTGATCTTCATGATTAAAGTATAACAAAAAAAGGACCTATTCGGGTCACCTTTGGTGTTCATCTTGGCTGAGTGGCGTGGTCTAGAACCTGTTACACCTAAAAATGAGACAATTGGAATGCTATAGGGGGTCTACTTTGATTGCCGGTTACTTCTAGTGGTAAAGTATTGACATAGTAGCTCAAACATGGTAGTATATCCAGATCACCAATCCGGGTGATTAGCACGACAAACCCGTGTGTTCCTTCCCAAGGAGTTCAGCATGCAAATCATCGGGGTAGTCCCGTTCGCATACCGCAACTACATCCAGTTCGAGGGCCTCGATGCCCTCAAGGACGCCCTCCGGCTCTTCGCCTCCGGGCGGACCAAGGGCTCTCAGGCCACTACGAACAAGCTCTCCAGTGACATGGGGGGCATGGGCGGGGTTATGGCTGTTGCCATGAAGGGCATGATCGACGATGACTCGTCCTTCCTTCGCGGCCTGTTCGCGGAGATCGACGCGAGGTTCGCCCCTCAGGGTCGCAAGAAGAAGATGCCTCCAGTCGGCACGAGTCTCAGCAAGAGCTACGACTACGACGGCCCTGGTCCCTTCTTCAAGTCGGGCGTCAAGGTCGCCTACGCCGGTGACAACGTCTTCCTGCTCGACCTCCATGCCGCCTACGTCGGCAACGAGGTCGAGATCGGGCTCGCCGCCGCCCTCGAGGTGGAGCGGTGCCTGATGAGGACGGGTGTGAAGCTGGAGATCAAGCCCACGGGCGAGATGTTCAACTTCGATCTCGAAGCCATCGCACAGGGCCTCGTCGCCGCCGGCCTCGACCTGCCGGAGCACTTCCAGCACATCGACGGGGGCACCATCCGCACGATCATGCAGACCGCAAACGAGGGAAGCCGTCACGGCGAGACCTCAGATGCGATCCTCTCGGCTGGCGACAACTACCAGCTCAAGATCGGGCTGACCAACGTCGACAGCCCGTGGGTGTTCGATGGCTCGACCGTCAGTGGACCACTCCGCAACGTGAACGAGTACACCGACAAGCCCCTCGAGTGGGGCACCCCCGCCATCCTGCTCACGTTCGAAGGCAGGCGGGAGACCGACACGGACTGGAACCGTCTTCCCGTGACGGACGTGGCCCTCGCGACCAAGCTGACCGAGATGGCCTCCGCCGTCGAAGGAAGCTTCAAGTAGTCCGGCTCATCTACGGGCCCAAGCAGTAGGTGGGCAGCCCAGTCTCAGGATTCGTTCCTGGGCTGGGCGCTCAACCCAAGTCTTCAACTAGATCGAAGGTTTAGATTGAGTTAGTGAGCAAGAAAGCTCGTAAGAATTATTACTAATTTAGCTAGTCATATCGCAAGTCGGTCTATTTGGGGTAGTACTTGGCTGATCGCTTTGGTCTAGAGCTTAGCCATATACTATCCCTACAGCTGATCCATTGATGGAGGAGTTATTGAAGACATTGCCTCCAGGCAGTACTACGCTCTTCTTGCCAATTCGTGTTTTTACGCCGGCGAGGTATATACTACCAGATATATCAATACTGAGGTCATCTTGTTGATGCAAGCGTAATATAACTCTTCTTGATCTATTTACAAGCTCAAATTTCCCATTCTTGCGAGTAATGTCCCATATATCCGCTGTATGCACCTTGAATTGTGTTCCTAAAAATTCAAGAATTACCTTGCCGACTTCATCCTTAAACAAGCCATAAAGCTGAAGTAGTCCATCTTTTACTTCAAACCGAAGAAAGGCGGGAGTTGTATATCTGCTCGGTTCTTCTGTAAAAATAGTAGGAGTCGAAGTAAGAGTAAGTCCTTCTCCTAAGTGAATTGTAGGGATTGTATCTGCTGGCAGTTCAAATATGTCGTTTACCAAAGAATCTACCTTTGGCCGATCCTTGATTTTATGCATGTAAACGATTCTGGCACTTTTCTTGTCGCCCTTAGCCGAAGCTGGCTCATAATTTATATGGCACGGCCAACAAAGATAAAGCAGATTGCTGTAGTCATAATCGCCTCCGTCTGCTTCGGGTACTATATGCGCATATTGACCTTTAGTGAATTGATTGCAGTTCTCACACTTAAATCTAGCCCTCTCCCGAACTGAATGCTTAATAGATTCTGTAGACATAATTGTGACACTTTCAGTAAATCAAATGGCTGAGCGCAATGGTCAAGTTAGTTTGGCACGGAGCCTTGAGACGAAACCACTACAACTTCCCAGTCTTCGAAGGTGATAGTGAATATAATGGGCGCCGCTAGTTGCAGTTCTTGAGCTAGGGGGACGAGTGCAGATTCGTAGCGTCGAAGCCATGTATCCCTTACTTCATTAGGTGAAATACCCGGCTTATCAAACTCAGCCTTCTTAGCTCGGACTTCAATCTCTGCCGATGCGGTCGAATGGTCGATTGGCCCATATGCAGAGTTAAATATTGAAATCTTGTTTAGCGCATCATCTTCGTTATATTCGCAAAGCCTTGCACTAGCATCAAAGATGGCTTTGTTCACCTTAGTAAGTTGTTCATCATTGAAATGTACGTTTGAGTAATCGCAGCGGATTAGTGGCATAGCTTGTTCCTTAGACTGTTAACTTAAGTATATAAACAACTATACATTAGTTAGAGGATAATTTCTTAGACTTCCTAAAGAGCAGGGAAGTCGGTCTACTTGGGTGTAGTACTTGGCTGGGGCGGAGGGATTCGAACAGTCCTATTTAGCGGGCTGTTTAGTGTCACCATCGCAGGTATCTGGAGACCAGAAGCCCCTACTCGCCTGCTGGGCTTCTGCCTCGGCGGCCTTAAAGTTCGCCTGATATTTGTAGGCCTGCCCCTGGTAGGTGTACTCACGGGCATAGCCATCGCGAATCATCGTTTCGGCGTAGTTGGTATCATCAGGTAAGAACACATAGCCCAGCAGGCGGCCGTACTTGTCGCGCTCCCCCACCTGCACATCGTATTCCAAGCGAACGGTCTTGCCCTCCAGTAACCTATGGGCTTGGGCCGAGGCCTCGCGACCAAAGCATTGCACCACCTTGCGTGGGTCAACCACCTCTGGCGTATCCATGCCAATCAAGCGGATCTTCTGCAAACGACCATCGACCTTGAGTGCAATGGTATCACCATCCACCACCTGCTCGACTCGGTAGGTGCCGAGTGCCGTCACAGGCGTCTGAGCAGAGGACTGCTGTTGTAAGGTGAGTCCGCGATACAAGCTCAACGACGCAAACACCAGCGCCATTAGGATGCCTAACGTCTTCTTGCGACTCACGCGCGGTGTCATGCCAGCTCGCCCTTCTTACGCCGCAAGTACACACTCTGGACTACACCGATGGCAAACATGCTTACAATCATACTGGAACCTCCCGCCGAAATGAGCGGCAGCGGAATACCGGTGACTGGCATAATCCCCAAGTTCATACCAACGTTAATAAAGACGTGGAACAGCAGCATACTGACCAGGCCGATGCTGAGCAAGCCTCCGAATTTGTCAGGTGCCATCTGGCTAATCCAAAACGAGCGCAGTATAAGCACCAAAAAAGTGGCGATAGTCAGCAGACCACCCAAAAAGCCGAGCTTTTCGGCCAGTACCGCAAAGATAAAGTCTGTATGCTGCGAGGGTAAGAAGTTCCCCTGGCTCTGGCTCCCCGACCCCAAGCCCTGACCAAGCCAGCCGCCACTACCTACGGCAATAATAGCTTGATTGACGTTATAGCCAGTCGTGGCTGGATTGGCGGTTGGGTCTAAAAAGGTGGTGATGCGCTGCTGCTGGTACGGCTTGAGTCGAGGAATAATAAGCGGGATCATGACTACCACACTCGTCACCAAGCCAGCCAGGTATTGCCAGCGCACGCGGGCCGCGATGGCCATTGCAAACCAAATGACCACAAACACCATACCCGTGCCGAGGTCCGGCTGAGCCAAAACTAGCCCTAGCGGCAACACAAGATACATGAGTGAACCGAACCAGTACTTGAACTCATTGATGTGATCATAATGCCGCGAGAAGTGTTGCGCCAGCACAATAGCGAGCATTGGCTTGGCAAACTCTGATGGCTGAAACTGAAAGAAGCCGATCGATATCCAGCGCGTGGCACCCAGGCGCGTGGCACCAAACACATCCACCGCGACCAAAGAAGCAACCATAATAATGTAGAGGATGATGCTGTAGTTACGCAGCACGCGGTAGTCTAACCGAGCGAAGAACAGCATGACTGCAAGTCCAGCCGCAGCGTAGAGGAACTGCCGGCTGGTATCAATCTCTGACACCACACGGGCAGCCTTAATCCCCGACGAATAAAGCACGGCCAAGCCGATCACGAGCAGCACCAGGGTGCTTACCAGTAATACCAAATCTAACTTACGCAGAAGCTTCAGTCCAAACATACTCTTATTATAGAGAGTTGTGCTTGTGGAGGCTAATGTTTAGCTCTACACCCTCAACCCGAGCAGACACGCTAAAGCCCTCGACCTTGTCAGACAGCGTCTCGGCTAAGGTCTCTTGCTGGATCGTCTGAGTGTGCTCGCTCAGAGCCTTGGTGACTTCTTCATCATCACAGCTAAGACCGAGCGCAATGCGATCATCAACCTGTAAGCCAGCCTGCTTACGCGCACTCTGCACCAACCGCACCACGTCACGCATAATGCCTTCGCGCTTAAGCTCTGGCGTCAGAGTGGTATCGAGCTCTGGCGCAGTGCGCTCTTTACTAATGCGCGCCTCCACCCGCTTAACGTTCACCTCGTCCCGCATAATGTCCGTTTGCCCCTCACCCAGCGCGCGCGGTGCATATACTACCAGTTGCGCCAACGGCTGGCGAACCTTGATGCCGGCCTCGGCCCGCAAAGCAAGCGCCTCTTTGATTACATCACGCACAAACGCCATCTGCACAAGCGATTCATCATCAACCGCTTCGGCCATTGGCCAATCGCTCAGATGTACCGAGCGTGGCATAGCTGTGCCTGTTGCAAGCTCGCGCCAGACGTGTTCGCTCACAAAAGGTGCCCACGGTGCCAGTAATTGGCAGATGCGCATCAGGGTAAACCAGAGCGTTTCGTAGGCTTGTGTCTTGTCGCCGTCATCTTCACTCTTCCAGAAACGGCGGCGCGAACGACGAATGTACCAATTACTCATGTCATCAATCAGCGCAAAGACTGGCGTGATCGCGTGCGCAATCTGGTAGGCGTCGGCTTCGCGGGTGACTTCGGCCACCGCCTCGTTAACCCGCGCCAGCATCCATTGATCGAGCACATTGTCGCTGTGTGGCGTTACGCCTGGCTGAGCAGGTTTCCAGCCATCAATTTCGGCATACATAGTAAAGAAGCGTTGTGAGTTAAGAAGCGTACCGAGTACGTTACGTTGCAAATCTCGCATCGCGTCGCGGTTAAAGCGAATGTATTCAGCCGTCTCGCTCGCCTGGTGGCTCGAGAGCAAGTAGAGTCGTAAGCTATCGGCGCCTTCTTGATTGAACACGTCCTCAACGGGCGGGTAGTTCTTGAGTCGCTTACTGAGCTTTTGGCCATCGGCCGCCATAATCATGCCGTTAACCACAACATTCTTGTAGGCCGGTGCGTCAAACAAGATGGTGTTAACCACATGCTGCACATAAAACCACAGTCTAGTCTGGTCTAAGCCCTCAATAATAAAGTCGGCCGGGAAGGTGCGTTCAAAGAGCTCTTTGTTCTCAAATGGGTAGTGGTGTTGTGCCAGACTCATAGCCCCCGACTCAAACCAACAATCCAACACTTCTTCAATCCGACGGTAGGTTTTTCCATCACGCTGAATCTCTACGGCATCTATCATGGGCCTATGCACATCACTCGTGTCGAGCTGCTGGTCGCCAGTCAATTCACGCAGCTGATCGTAGCTTTCCACCACAATGTAGTCAGTTTCATCCTGAGTGTTAACCCAGATCGGCATCGGCGCCCCCCAGTAGCGATTGCGCGAAATCGCCCAATCACGTGCGCCCTCGAGCCACTGCCCAAAGCGACCAGACTTAATGTGGGCGGGTGTCCAATTGATGTCCTCAGCCGTTTTGGTAAGCTGGTCGCGAATACTGGACACGCGAATAAACCAACTCGAGATGGCATAGTACATGAGTGGTGTCTCGCAGCGCCAGCAGAATGGATAAGTGTGTTCTTTCGTCTCCGCCAGATAAACCAACCCTTTTTCGGTCAGATGCTCAATAATAATCTTGTCCGCACCCTTAAAGAACTTGCCAGTTGCCTCTGTCACCCCAGCTTGTTCGGTGACTTTGCCGCTCGCATCAATGGTCTGCAACACAGGGATATTCTCTTGTAAGCCAAGGCTGAGATCGTCCTCACCAAAGGCAGGGGCCACGTGGAGTACGCCAGTACCATCGTCGATGCTAACAAAGTCTGCTGCCCAAATCTTATATAGATTGTTGGCGCCCTCTAAGCCGTCGAGCCCGCTGAGCTCAAAGACTGGCTCATAGCTTTTACCTACTAGGTCTGCCCCAGAGACTTCCTTTACAACCGAGTAGTTGTCATGCCCCAGGGCGGCAAGCCGCTGCTTGGCGAGCACCACCACCTTACCAACAGCGGGCTCATCGCCGAGCTCAACGTATACATATTGCTCGCTGGGACTCACAGCAATAGCCGCATTGCCCGGCAAACTCCATGGCGTGGTGGTCCAGCCCAGCATATAGGCGTCTTCGTGCTGCAGCTTGAACATGACGTATAGGCTCGGATCAGGCACATTGTCCTTATAGCCATCGTTAACCTCAAAGTTTGATAGTGGCGTTTCACAACGTGGGCAATACGGCGTACTTTTGTAGCCCTTATAGAGCAGACCTTTTTTATGCACTTGGGCGAGTGCCCACCAGACACTTTCCGTGTAATTGCTATCGACGGTCGCATAGTAGTTATCATAATCACTCCAACGCCCAAGGCGCTTTAAGAGCGCTTCCCACTCGCCTTTGTAGGTAAAGATTGAGTCTCTACAAGCGGCGTTAAAGGTATCAATGCCGAGCTCGAGAATTTGTTTTTTACCACTAACGCCAAACTGCTTTTCAATGGCAAACTCTACTGGCAAGCCATGGCAGTCCCAGCCGTTACGGCGTGGTGCGTAGTAGCCCTGCATCGTCTTATAACGCAGCATTGCATCCTTAATACTGGTGACCAGCGAGTGGCCAAAATGAGGCAGGCCATTCGCAAACGGCGGCCCATCATAGAAGCTGTAGGTAGGCTTACCGTCGCGCTGGCTAACCGATGCCTCAAAGGTACCTTCGGTATGCCACAACGCCAAAACTTGCTCTTCAATGCGGGCGAACTCTGACTGCTGGGTTGATGGTTCGGGTTGTTTGCTCATGTGATGGTCCTTTGGTAAGAAAATAAAATACCTCTTTTGGGCTGTTGGAATCCCGGCTTTCACCAGGACGGTACCATCCAACTTCCAAAAGAGGCATCTCCTTGGCGCTTGATTGTCAGCTGACGGGCTGATGTCCGGCAGGCTCTACTAGGCGATTAGCACGCTGTTCTACCTGCTGCTTCGTGGTTGATAGCCACTCATCCGCTCCTAAACTACAACAGTCAAAGCGCGAAGTGCATCTTGGGTAATAATATACCATTTTCAAGCCCAGCCATCAAGCGCAAAGCGGGCAATAGCATAAGCTTTACGTAGGCCTCCTAAGCCAGCTACAATGGGTACATGAAGCGCGACGCATCGAGATTTAAGAAAACCAAAATCATCGCCACCATTGGACCAGCAAGCGAAAACATTATACCCGAGCTACTAGCCGCTGGCGTTAATGGGATTCGGTTGAACTTTTCGCACGGCACACACAGTGAGCACAGTGCTAAGCTTAAGGCGGCACGCAAAGCTGCCAAAGAGCTCAACCGTAGCGTAGCCATTATTCAAGACTTGTCCGGCCCCAAGATTCGGCTCGGCTCGCTCCCCAAGCAAGGAGTTGGCGTCAAAAAAGGTGAGGTGATCCACTTGAGTTTTGA
Source organism: Candidatus Saccharimonadia bacterium (assembly GCA_041907025.1). Taxonomy (GTDB): domain Bacteria; phylum Patescibacteriota; class Saccharimonadia; order CAILAD01; family JADZBC01; genus CAYPSN01. The sequence goes on from JAYRIB010000003.1 coordinate 9,574, forward strand.
AGCCAGCTACGACGAAGTGCAGATCCTGCCGACCCAGTATGATTTTGCGGGTGAGGTGAAGCCAGGCGAACAACTCTACCTGCGTGATGGGCAAATCAAGACCGTTATTACCAAGGTAGTAGGCGGCATTGTGAGCGTAAAAGCCCTCAATGCCGGCACCATCATGTCGAACCACGGTATTAACCTACCGGACACCGTTTTTAAGAGTTCTGTCCTCACGGCCAAAGATCGTGCAGACGTTGGCTTCGCCCTTAGGGAAGATGTGGACTATGTTGCGCTGTCCTTCGTTCAAAGTGCTGAAAGCATTGCAACGCTGCGCGCCCTGTTAAAGCGCGGTAAAAGCAAAGCTAAGATTATCGCCAAAATCGAAACCAAGCCAGCAGTGCGCAACCTGCGCGAGATCATTATCGCCAGCGATGCAGTTATGATAGCGCGTGGCGACCTTGGCATCGAGATAGGCGCGGAAAACGTCCCAATCGTCGGTCGACAAATCATTGAGCTAGCAAAACAGTACAAAAAGCCCGTCATTATGGCTACACAAATGTTAGAGAGCATGATGACAGCAATTGAGCCATCCCGGGCCGAGGCGAACGATGTATCAACGGCGGTGCTGCTTGGTGTCGACTCGGTTATGCTCTCGGGCGAAACGGCCATTGGCCAGTTCCCGCTTGAAACAGTCCAGATGATGAAACGAATCATCCTCAAAGCCGAGGAATATGGCAACGCGCCAGCGCATAGTGCTGAGTTCTTACTCGAAGACGATCAGGTCCACTCCACACAAAACTACTTGCC
>JAYRIB010000004.1:0-67780 GCA_041907025.1 Candidatus Saccharimonadia bacterium
AAAGGCCCCCAGAAGCCAAGGGACAACGACGTTATGCAGGCGGCCAAAACTCCTAAGCAAGTCGTCGACTTTACGCCAGTGTATACTCGTTCGCGTCATAAAACTGGAGACGGATCATGAACCAGGCCGCTAATACACCAAATAAGGTAATTAAGCCGACTGTACTGGTTCGGATCGCCTTTAAGAACTTGTTTTTTAAACGCTTGCGTACGTCGCTCACGATTCTCGGTGTAGTAATAGGGATTGGCTCAATTGTGTTCTTGCTTTCACTCGGCTCGGGATTGCAAAAGCTCGTGGCTAGCCAGGTAGTTGGCTCAAAGTCAGTCAAAACTATCGATGTAACTACTCCAAAAGCCAAGACGGTCAAACTCGACCAGGCTCGTTTAGCTGAGTTTGCCGCATTAGGAGGGGTAGAGCAGGTGGCTCGCGTCTACTACTCATCCGGTAGGGTTTCTCTAGGTCGTTCAGAAACTGATGTGGTAGTGTATGGGGTCGACCAAACATACGCAGATCTCAGCGCCTTTAAGGTGGTACAGGGCTCAGCAAGCAAGCTAGAAAGCATCGAGGGTATTGTAGTAAATACATCGTTTCTTAAGTCAATTGGGGCGAACCAAAGTGACAAGATGGTTGGTAAAACTATCGAAATAGCAATTGTGATCCCGGCGGGGACTGAGGGCAGCAAAGAGACGAGCGTAACTCGCAAGCTTAAGATAGGTGGTGTTGTAGAAACAGGTGCTGGAGCTGAAGTGTATGTGCCCGCCAGTGTGTTTGAGGGCGAAGGGCTAACGGCAGCAACTCAGGCTAAGTTATTAGTTTCGGACCGAGCACAGGTGGCTATTGTTCGTAAACAGATCGAGAACCAAGGTTTCACGACTGCTTCGCCAATTGATACGATTGACCAGATTAACCAGATATTCAACCTCCTCAACGTTGTCCTGGTAGGCTTTGGTGGTATTGGCATGGTAATTGCGGTGCTTGGTATGTTTAATACTCTGACCATCTCGCTATTAGAGCGCACAAAGGAGTTTGGTTTGATGATTTCGCTTGGTGCTCGGGCGCGCGACGTAAAACGGTTATTTGTTGTCGAAGCCCTGACGCTTTCCGTCTTAGGTGGCATATTCGGTATTATCGCTGCCTTCTTACTCGGGGCTGCTCTGAACGGTGTCGTAAATGGCTTTGCGCGATCGAGAGGAGTCACAGATAGCGTAAGCCTGTTCGCGATCTCGCCGCAACTCATGCTGGGGGCATTGGCCTTTGTCTCAGTACTTGGCTTCCTGGTGGTGCTTTATCCAGCATACAAGGCTGCGCACACCAACCCAGTTGACTCTATGCGCCGCGACTAGTTGCAGTCTTGATCGTTCGTAATATGTTTGGTTTATAAGGTAGTATGGCGTATAATAAGGGCTATGAACGAAAGCCAACTACCACGCCCGCCCCAAGACTATGCAGTGATGTATGTCGACATGAATGCATTCTTTGCTTCGGTGGAGCAACAAGAGCACGTTGAGCTGCGCGGTAGGCCAGTTGCGGTCGCTCCTTGCACGGCTGATAGCTGCTGTATCGTAGCGGCTTCGTACGAAGCGCGAGCTTATGGGATTGGTGTCGGTACGAGAATAGGTCAGGCGCGTCAGCGCTGCCCGGGACTTGTGGTAGTGGGCGATAGCCCGGCCCTTTATCGGCACTATCACGAAGTGATTATGGCAATTTTACAGTCTACTTACTGCCGGGTGGGGGTTAAGAGTATTGATGAGGCGTATTTGATAGTGCCCTCGTATGCTCGTGCTGAGGCGGATATATTGGCTTTAATAGAGGTAATAACGTCACGCATTCGTACGGACCTTGGTGAGTATATAAAGTGTTCGATTGGCGTTGGGCCGAACATTTGGTGTGCTAAGATGGCGGCCGGGCGCAACAAGCCAAATGGCCGAACCTTTGTCCATCTTGATGCTCTCTCGAGCTTCTATAAGGGCTTACCGCTTGTGCAATGTACAGGGATTGGTAGGCGATTAGCACGGCGTTTGTACGACGTTGGAGTGAGCGACACGGCAGATTTGGCCTCGCGCTCGCTGGCTACGATGCGTTCGTACTTAGGGGTGGTGGGCGAGAAGTGGTACCTGCGTTTGCGCGGTTATGAGGTAGACATAGACGCCCCTCGCTGCCGCAAGAGTATTAGCCACCAGGTGACAGTGGTGGGCAAACGTAGTTTAAGCGCGACTGAGCGCCGTCGCTACACAGCGGCGCTTGCGCATCGGCTGAGCGCCCGTCTGCGCGGTTACGGTCTGTATGCTGGCGGTATTGGTTTGTTTGTGGCGCTCACGGGCTTTAAGGGCGTGCATACTCATATGATTTCGCGTTCGTTGACTGGGGACGGGGAGGTAACACAGGCCGCCCTTGGTTTGCTCGAGCGCTTAGATTTAGACGGTAGACAGATTCGGTTGTTTGCGCTGTATCTGGACGGACTAGCGTCGGTTTGCCAGTTGAGCTTGCCCTTATGCGCCTCAGCGGAGGCGGCACGCGATCAATCCTTGAGCTTGGCAATTGATACTATTCATCGGCAATTTGGCCCCAGATCCGTGTTATGGGCCTCTGGACTCAAGGCTGAGCTTGTACCTGACCGTATTGGGTTCGGTAATCTTTAGGCTGTGTGGGTGTCCAAAAAGCCCATGCTTGTAGTAAGGTTTTTTACTCTGCTAATCTAGGTTCAATAGGAGCAAGCATGACAACACGGCTCGAAGTTAACAAAACCCACAACCCGGTAAGCTCGGGGCCTGTGTTGTCACCAAAAATTCTTGAAAGTTTTGCTAGTAAGTTTAAGCGCACTGCACACTATGCAGAGCAGGACCTTGATATGGCCTTGGGGCTGTATATGCAGGGAGTCGTGCCGTTACGCACCTTGGCTCGAGAGGCAGTCAATCGACTGGAATACCCCGTGACTATAGTGGCCGCTCGCGTGCAAGCTGGCGGTAATATAGCGAGAGAATGCATAGTTCAGCTTGCGGCACTCAGCCGTGGCCAGTATCGAGCCATAGACATGGGTGACGCACGTTTGTGTCTCGTACTAGAGGGTGACGCCGATCAAGATGAAGCCTGTACAATGTTGAAAAAGGCCGCTCGCAGCCTGGGCGGAACACTCAATATTGGTTTGCGCGAAGCCGTCGGTTCTGCCGAGCAGCTGCCGACAGCTTACGTCGAAGCAGAGTGTATAGCGAAACTCGGTATGCAATTGTGGAGTAAGCCATACATTTATCGCCAGTCGGATATGGGTTTAACCCTTGGGTTATTGGGTAGTGAATCGGCCCGAAACCACGTAGGGCAAGAAAGCCAGCGCATTCTCGATGCCTTAGCTCGCCCGAAGGTGCTATTGCCGACCCTCAAGCTATTCTTCGCGAGTAATATGAGCCCAACAGAGGTTGCTCGACTTGGTAAAGTGCATCGCAATACAGTAGTCTATCGACTCGATAAAATTCGCCAGCTTACTGGCCTTGACCCACTGGATTTTAACGATGCCACCCAGCTGTATCTAGCCTCAGTTGTGCACGACATCGCTAGGGCTGGGGTAGTCACAACGGCTGGCTCGGAGCTCGGTGAGAGTGATGACTTGGCAGAGAAGGCGATTATCTCGCTCCTCAACGGTTCTGGTATGAGCGAGACTCGCGTGCGGGTGCTTCTGGAATCATCTGGCTTAGTACTACCACAAGACTTTAGTTTGTATCTTGTTGCCAGTGAGGATGACATGACGAATGTTGGGGTTAATACAACATTATCTGCGCAAGTTAAGCTTCGCCAGGGTTTATGGCTGCTTGTTGGGCTGAATTCAGCAAGGCAATCCGCCAAGGTAGCGGCTGGGCTAGCAGATCGGGGCAGCGTAGTTTACGCTACCAGCTCTCAGTTGGGTTCTCAGCTGGGCAGCGCGATCCCAGTTCTTATAAATGGTCAGGCAATCGTTGCTCAGTGCTGGCCAAACTTGCAGGTAGCACCTTTAGACAGCTACGCGGGACTCTTGGCCTTAATGGAGAGTTCTCGAGTACGAAAGTATGCTCAAGTTCGCGCTCAGGCGATTGTAGATAGACTGCGGCTCGTTAAGCAGCTCGAAACAACAGCTAGTGTATTGCTCGACACATCACTTAATCTCACCTTGGCTGCACGACGGCTTAAGGTGCATCGCAATACACTCATTTACCGCGTTGGCCGGATTCGTCACTTGACCGGTTATGACCTCACCCGGTTTGAAGACGCGGTACAAATACGCTTAGCATTCTTGCTCGCTGAGTTGACTTGAGGCTAGAGATTATCTAGAGTTAAGTGTGCTAAGCAAGTTATGGGCCCTTAGCAAAGTTGGCATAGGCCATAGGCCGGTAAAGTAAAAAGTGCACCAAAGCGCTCCAAGACATCACCTAGTGTAGTACCATCACAATACCCCGATAAACATATGTGGGCCCTTAGCTCAGTTGGCTAGAGCGCTTCCTTGACGTGGAAGAGGTCAGTGGTTCGAATCCTCTAGGGCCCACCATCTCTGCCTTTTTGCGCAGCAAGAAGTTAGAGATGGTGATTCAAGAATATGAGAACCAGGTTCGGTGTAGTACGGCGCGCAGCGTGATGATCAAGCTTGCTTGAGCAATCACCAAGCACCGTGCGGAGGTGGCGTCAGCCACCATCCTCTAGGGCCCACCAGAACATGTAATTATTTGGAGCTGAATTTGTCACAAATGTCTAAGCGAGAGGCCCGTGATTACCTCAAAAAGCACAATGTGTTGAGGGAGAATGGGCATTATGTGTATACCTCGGGCAAGCACGGCGATACGTACTTAAACAAAGACGCCTTGCTGCCGCACGTGGAGTTGGTGAGTGAGATATGCGAGCAGATTGCGACTGAGTTCGTTGGTCGGGACATTGAAGTAGTTTTGGGTCCGGTGGCCGGCGGAGTGGTGCTTAGTCAATGGGTGGCGCATCATCTGGGCAAGATTGAAGGCCGCGAGGTATTGTCTGTTTATGCTGACAAACGGAAGACGGAAGGTGAATTCATCATTCGCCGTGGTTACGACGAGATGATCCGCGGCAAGCGCATATTGCTTGTTGATGACATTATTAACCAGGGCTCTTCGCTTCGAGGGCTGCAGCGCGAGGTTGCCCTGATAGAGTGCGAAGTAGATGGGGTGGGGTGCCTGTGTAATAGGTATGAATCAACTGCCGAGGACTTTGGCGTGCCAAAGCTATACAGTTACATTGCATTCAAGCTCAACATCTACGATCCAGACGATTGTCCGCTATGTAGGGCAGACGTACCCTTGAGTAAAGGCTTGGGTCACGCTTGAGAAACCACGGGTTTTGGAGTATGCTAGGGCTAGATTAAGAGAGCGTTTGAGCTAGGTCTAACCACCCAAGCGAGCTCCGCGGCTGACGACGCGTTACAAGTCAGAAAGAGTGATCCACCAAGGATAAGCCCGGTGGAACCCCCCGAAAATTCGGGGCCGGGCAATCATCATTTTGGTGGTTTTTGTGTAATAATCCAAGTAGAGGAGTCATAAAATGGCAGATCAGCTAAAAAATAAGGTAGACATCGAGGCTATGCGGCACTCGGTCGCTCATATGTTGGCCGCCGCAGTACAGAAGTTGCACCCTGATGCGCAGTTTGGCGTCGGCCCAGTGGTGGAGAATGGCTTTTATTATGACATTAAGCCTAGTAAGGCATTGAGTAGTGATGATTTGGGCGCCATCGAAGCTGAGATGGCAAAGATCGCATTAGCCGATGAGGATTTTGTACGTGAGGAATGGCTGATTGACGAAGCCATAACGTATTTCAAAGAGCATAATCAGCCATTTAAGGTCGAGTTGCTCAAAGACCTCAAAACCAAAGGGACGACATCGCTGAAAGACACTGGCGATGAAAACTTAGTTGGTAATAATGTTGCTGGAGTTACAACGGTTACCATATACAGAACAGGTGACTTTGTTGACTTATGCCGCGGCCCACACATAGGAAGCACTTCTCAGGCCGGTGCCTACAAGCTTACCAAGCTGGCCGGAGCCTACTGGCGCGGGGACGAGAAGAATCCGCAGATGCAACGCGTGTATGGCGTGGCGTTTGCGACTAGTGAGGAGCTTGGTCACTATTTGGCCATGATCGAAGAGGCCGAGAAGCGTGATCACCGTAAGCTAGGCAGAGAGCTCGACCTGTTTGTGTTCTCAGATCTTGTAGGTTCAGGCCTGCCGATGTACACGCCACGGGGCACAATTCTTCGTAACCAGCTCGACAATTTCGTACAAGAGATGCGTAATGAGTACGATTACGAAGAAGTGTCTGTGCCGCACATAACTAAAAAGGATGCCTACATTGCCAGCGGACACTGGCAGAAGTTCTCAGATGAACTCTTTAAGGTGAATACAAGGGAAGGGCATGAGTTTGCCATGAAGCCGATGAATTGTCCGCATCATGCTCAGATCTACGCAAGTCGCGCTCGATCGTATCGGGATTTGCCCATTCGTTACCGCGAGACGACGACGTGTTATCGTGACGAGCAGACGGGTGAGCTCTCGGGCCTTAACAGGACACGGGCCTTTGCTCAAGATGATGCGCATGTGTTCTGCCGACCAGAGCAAGTGCAAGAAGAAGTCACAAAAATATGGAGCATTATTGAGAAGTTTTATGCCACACTGGGCTTTGATGACTTAACTGTTCGGTTCTCACGGCATGATAGCGAGAATATGGCGTCATATTCTGGCGGTGAAGCTGCTTGGAGGGATGCCGAAGCTCAGCTTCTTGCGATTATCAAAGACAAGGTAGGTGATGGTTACGTGGACGGTGTAGGTGAGGCTGCATTCTATGGCCCTAAGATAGACTTTATGGGCCGAGATGCGTTGGGTCGAGAGTCACAAGTGGCAACCATTCAGCTCGACTTTAACCAGCCTGCTGGCTTTGGGCTTGAGTTTATCGATGAACAGGGCCAAAAACAGCAACCAGTGATGATTCACGCTGCAATCATGGGCTCGATTGAGCGTTTTCTGTCGGTCTACATAGAGCATGTAGGCGGTGCCTTCCCGACTTGGTTAGCCCCCGAGCAAGTCCGAGTCTTGCCGGTGTCGGATAAGTTTGCCGAGTATGGCGCTCAAGTAGCTGCCGAGCTTAAGGCCGCCGGGGTGCGTGTGAAGCTCGATGATGACAATGAGTCACTTGGTAAGCGCATACGTGCTGCTGAAGCCATGAAGGTTCCCTACACGCTCATAGTGGGTGAGAGGGAACAGGAAGCCGGCGAGGTGGCTGTGCGCAAGCGAGGCGAGGGCGACAAAGGCAGTAAGAGTTCCAGGGAGTTTGTGAAAGACATTCTTGCCGAAATAAGTTCACGAAAGGCTTAGATAGTATGACGAACTTAGTCCAAGGGAGCAAAGAATACCCCTACCATATCTCTGTAGGTGCTGTGCTCGTTAATAGTGAGCGTAAGGTCTGCGCACATTACTTTGACGAACTCCAGATTGGCTCCAGGAAGGCGAAGGACTTTTATATCCTAATGCGGGAAACGCCTGAGCCAGGGGAGTCGCTAGAGGCTACTTTGGAGCGTGGGTTGCGCGAAGAGTTTGGAGCTACGGCTACCACAAGGCATTTTATCGGAAGTGTGTTGGCGAATATCGGCGGAGTAGAATCTCTTAAAGAAAAGACAACTCTGTACTTCCTGTGTGACGTTATAGCTCATGAAGCATCCCTGCGTGAGAATATTGATGCAGAGAGTAGCAGTAAGGTAGGTTGGTATGACCCTGACTTTTTAATCGCCAGAATGAAACAGCAGAGTAGAGAGACTGGCTATGAAGATATCGATGAATCAATGATACTCGAAAGGGCACAGCAATATCTAAGCTAATTACCATTGTTGGCCCAACGGCGAGCGGGAAGTCAGCGCTCGCTATGGAGCTCGCCCAAAAGTATGATGGCGAGATCATCTGCGCTGACTCACGCACCATTTATAAAGGTTTTGACATTGGTACGGCCAAGCCTTGCCGCGAAGACCGGGCGCTCGTGCCTCATCATTTGCTCGACATCTGTGAACCAGGTGAGGAGTTCAGTGCCGCCCAGTTTAAAGTGTTGGCTGAGGCTACGATTCATGACATCTGGAGGCGGGGTAACGTGCCATTTTTGGTAGGGGGCAGCGGCATGTATGTGGATAGTGTGCTGTTTGGCTATCAGTTTCGTGAGAGCGGCGAGGAATCAAAGGACTACTCGGCTGCCACGCTAGAAGAGCTGCAGCGGCTAGTAGCCGAGCAATATCCCGCCGAATTCGAGACTATAGATAGGCAAAACAGACGGCGATTAGAGCAGATTTTGGCGCGAGGGGTGGCCGATAGCAAAGATCGCAAGGAGCTTGCATACGATACACTTATCCTAGGCCTGGCGCCCGATAGGCTTTTACTAAAGCAAAAAATAGCTGATCGCATAGAGGCCATGTTGAACAATGGATTTGTTCAAGAGGTTGAAGACCTCATGGAACGCTACGGCAGTGACTGTCCGCAGCTAGGGATTATAGGTTACAAGCATGCACAGGATTACCTTGAGGGCAATGTATCACTTCCGGAGCTCAAAGAGCGCTTTGCTCGAGACGATGGAGCTCTCGCCAAGCGGCAGATGACGTGGTTTAAGCGTAACGAGGCTATTCATTGGCTAACTGCAGCTGGCGAAGCCGAGGAGTTGGTTAGTGACTATTTGTCGCACCCGTAAGCAAAATATCTTGCATAAAAGCATTGGCATTTATGAGCGCAAAGGCCTATAATACGACCTATACACAGCAATAAACGCGCATTATTGCACACATTTTGAGGTAGGAGACAACAGATATGCGCTTCGAACAATTGTTTGGATCAAAGACCAGAGTGAAGCTTCTGAGCTTGTTTTATAACAACCCAGAGCGGCCTTTTTACGTGCGCGAGATTACGCGCAAGGTTGATGAACAGATTAACTCGGTGCGCCGCGAGCTACAGAACCTACTCAACATCGGCATCGTCAAATCAGTGAACCAGTCGAACCGCTTGTATTACGAAGTTGACCCTAAGTACAAATTCCACGCTCAGTTGCAATCAATCTTCCAGCAGATCCCAGCAAAGTCTAAGGCCATTAAGGAGACTAAAGAAGAAGACCAAATTCTCAAGAAGATATCGAAGGCGGGGAATGTAAAAATGATCTTCTTATCTGGTGCTTTTGTGCGTGGTAGTAACCAGAACGTCGACATTTGCATAGTGGGCGACATGAACAAGGCGCAACTGGCCAAAATAGTCGGTGACATGGAGCAAGAAATGAGCCGCGAGCTAAACTACTGGGTGATGCGTGTAGAGGACTTTGACTATCGCCGTAACCTAAACGATCGCTCGCTGATGGATATCTTAGACGCCAAGAAGATCGTGCTACTCGATACGCTGGAGATATTTGGGAAAGCGCCTGTGGAGTCGACTGCTTCAGCTGGCTTTTCTGAAGCCGACTTGTCTGGACCCAATCCAAACATTTCTACCGACGACGCCATCAAAGTAACGGTGAACGAAGGCTAACATGGCGCAGCAGCAGCGTGTAACTGTCGATATCTCACTACGAACCTTCTGGTATGTATTGGGCGCGTTTGCCATTGTCGCTTTGCTATGGATGATTGCTGACGTTTTGATCTTGCTGTTTGCCAGTATAATATTTGCCGCAGCCCTGGATCCGTCGGTCAAGGCGCTGCAGCGTCTTAAGTTGCCGCGTGTGGTGGCCGTAGCTCTGATATATCTTATATTCATAGCTGTTGTGATAGGTACGGTCTTGTTGATTGTCCCAACTGTTTCGGCTCAAATTGAAACGATTTCGAACAACATTCCTGCCTATCAAGAGAAGTTGCGCCAGTTGGTCGACCAGAGCCCTCAGTTGGAGCAAATGTACCTAAAGCTTACACAGCAAACATCTTCGATATCCGAAAACCTTGTAAGTAATGTTGCGCCAGTTGCCGCAGGCTTGTTTAGCGGTGTGGTTGGGTTACTAACCTTTTTGGTCTTAACGTTTTACATGCTCTCAGGCGGAAAGCGCTTGGCGACAACCGCTTTTGACTTTATACCCGAGAAACACACCAAGAAGCGTCTTATTGCCTTGAGCCTGGCTATTTCGACTAAGCTTGGCTATTGGTTGCGCGGACAGGCTATTCTAGGAATTATCATTTTCATTGCCAGCTTCATTGGACTGAGCTTCATTGGTGTTGAGTACGCGCTTACCCTGGCGGTCATTGCCGGAATCTTTGAGTTAGTACCATTGATCGGTGCATATTTGGGCGCCATTCCAGCTATTCTTGTGGCGGTAACAACGTCGCCTGGCAAGGGCTTGGCTGTGGCGATTATGTTCCTCGTCATTCAGCAGCTGGAAGGTCAGGTGATCGTACCACAAGTCATGAAGCGTGCGCTTGGCCTGCCGCCTATCATTATTCTGCCTGCCGTCCTGATCGGCGGTAAGCTGCTTGGCTTTATCGGTATATTGTTGGCAGCACCGGTTGCCGCTGCCGTCTTGGTAGTGGTAGAGGATGTCTTGCGTCAGCCCGACTTAAGCAAAGAATAGCCATAAGAAACTACACCACCTGGATGGCGTGGTAAATCTTTGCTAGAATACAATACATGGACATAACTTACTCACAAAAAACTGGCATCAAACTAACTGGTAAGGGGCTGAGCGTAGCGCTTGATCCAGCCGCAGAAACAAAGTCAGACGTAGTGCTATTGTCACGCCCAGCCGAGTCAGAGCGCACACTGACGACGTTTGATGGTCCGGGCGAGTATGAAGTCAAAGGCTGTATGATCGACGCTCTAGCGCTGCCCGATGGCCTTACAGCGTATCGCGTAGAGCTCGAGGACATGCGGCTCGGTTACTTGCCAGTGTTCCCTGAAGAGGGTGACAAAGGCAGCGATCCGTTGCGAGGCTGCGATGTACTGTTTGTGCCGCTTGGCGGAGTTAAGGTTGAGGTGGTAGCTAAGCTGGTTGCATCGTTTGAGCCCAAAGTAGTTATTCCAATCAACTACAGCGAGCAAGAGCTGACAGCGTTCTTGTCTGAGATGGGCGCAAAAGACGTTGAGCCTATTGAGCGACTCAAACTCCAGCGCAAGGACATTGATGAGGATCGACAACAAGTCGTTGTTTTACAGTCGTAGTATGTAGCCGGGGCTTCGCGGAGCCAGCAGTAGAGTGTAAAGAAAAAACCTCCTTGATCTAGGAGGTTTTTTGCGCTTGTGCCTCGGTGGCGAGGGCAGCTTGTTTTTGGTACTTGTTGAGTGTACGGATGGTTGAAGCCGCTAGCTTGAGCCGTACCTTTTGGCCGTCTATGATGAGGGTTTTGGTTTGCAGGTTGGGCTTCCAGTCGCGCTTGGTATGACGCATGGAGTGACTCACGTTGTTGCCGAACTGCTTACCTTTTCCTGTGATGTCGCATTTGTATGACATTGTTTGCTTCCTTAGCTTTTAGATCTGTCTCACGTCTTCGGCCTCTCAGAGCTGAAGTAACCTGAATATGATAGCATTTTTGCCGCGGGCTTGCAATACTTTGGCGCAAGGTTGCTGCGGGCGCACTAGCCCGGCCAGCAACAATCGATTATCATAGTGAATATGAGCCTAAACCCAATATCTCTTATTGTCTACATCGCCACCTTGGTAGTCGCCATTACAGTCCACGAGTTTAGCCACGCCTGGGCAGGGCATCGCCTGGGTGATGTCACCGCTCAGCGCGAGGGGAGACTCACCCTTAATCCGATTAAGCACATTGATCCGTTTTTTACCTTGCTGCTGCCACTCATGCTGATCTTTATTGGCTCACCAGTGGTGTTCGGGGCGGCCAAGCCGGTGCCGTTTAATCCCTACGCCGTCCGGTACGGTAAGTGGGGGGCTGCTTTGGTGGCAATTGCTGGTCCGATGAGTAACTTCGCAATGGCTGCCTTTGTGGCGCTCTACCTGCGACTCTTTGAGCTCCCTGCTGGTGCCACCAACCTGTTGGTCAGCTTCGTGATGATCAATATCGGGTTCTTTGTGTTTAATATGATTCCAGTCCCACCTCTTGATGGTTCGCGCGTGCTCTATGCCGCTGCGCCACCCGCTCTAGCTGACATTATGGATCGGATTGAGCGCTTTGGCTTGGCTGGCGTCATGCTGTTCCTGTTCGTGTTTTATCAGTTCTTGTCGCCGTACATCGTGCTGATTATTACCTCGCTCGGACGCGCCCTGCTTGGTCCAGCCGCGAGTTTTTAAGCCAAGCTAGGCATCATGGGCGTGATATAATATAGGAGTTCTGCCGCTCTCGCCCATAAGACAAGGGTATGTAACTTTTTCCTATTAAGATAGTTGCTTTGGGAGCTCTAGATTGCCTCGGTCTAACGACCCTGTGCTGCGAGCACCCACCTGGATATTGCCGGGAAGAGTTAATTGCCCTCGACGGAGCGCGCGGATCTCCATTATTCTAAAACAAGGCCACCTATTGAAGCGGGTGGTCGCTTTTTTTACTTCAGTCCAAAGGCTTGTTTAAGGGAGGCTTCGCCGTCGAGCGCGCTGGCGGTTATGAGTTTGATTTCCTTTTGCAAACCAAGTAGTTTCTTGAGGCCACGCACGTAGTCGATGGGGTCGTAAGGGTAGACCCACAGGCCCTTGGTGTAGTTCACAAAACCCTGGAGCTTAAGCTGCGCTACCAGGTAGTTACGGGTTACCTTTTGCGCGTCGGGGATCTCAAACGTCACAATGTAGAAGCTGCCTTGCCATTCACGCGGTTTGGCGATGCCTTTTTTGCCTAATAAGTAGAGGTCGAGGTGGCGCAAACCCTTTTCTGTGACCTTGTAGAGTTTTTCGTGCTCGATGGTGCCAATCGAAATAAAGCCTTGCTTAGTTAGCAGGGCGGCAGTGTCGATGATTCGTCGGCGCGCATTGGCGCCAAATAAGCTCAAAAGGGAACGGGCAGTGGTTAGCTCGTCTTCGACGATCACCCGCTTGCCCGCTATTACTTTCAGCACCTCAGCTGATTTGTTGATCCTTGGCACACATTTACTCGTTACCTAAGTATTATGTCAAAGCATGAGAGTTATGTAAAGTACTTTTGCTAAGAAAGTTCACATTCGCTGCCCTCAACAGGAGAGAAGTTATTGTAATTCTGCGCGGGGAGCGCGTAAAATAGGGGAGGTTAGCAGGGTGTGGCGCAGTTGGTAGCGCGTACGGCTGGGGGCCGTGAGGTCGCAGGTTCAAGTCCTGTCACCCTGACCAGAAATTATTCTTTGCACAATAATGTTGCTCTATCGCGCGTTTCTCGGTACAATGAGCGTAAGCATTATGTAAGTAGTTACCATAAGGAATAAGGGCGGCTTTTCCTTCTAAAGAAAAACCACTCAAAACAAAACAAATGGCTCCCAACGCCACACCACCTAAGCCTACGCTTCGATCCAAACTTCACTTGCGACCCTCAACTTCTCTGAAAGTGAGTAAGGCGTCTGTATTTACCCTCCTGGCACTTATATCCATCCAAACCGTCAGTAGTGCCTTGCTTTGGTACGCCGGTAAGATCAAGGCTGACAGCAGTAGCCGAGTAGTAACTACGAGCCCGGCAAGTAGCGTTACTACTACCGGCGCTACGCTCAGTGGCACATACGATTACCCCACAGATGTTACTCAGCGTGGCTTCCAGTATGGCTTGACTACTGGCTATGGCAGCCAAGTGGTGGATGACAGTGTGATGACATACGTGGATACGGGTATACTGGGCGGCGTAGATACGTCAAGCGGTAGTAGTGGCTACGCTACGGATTCCACGGGGAACCTATACTTGACTCACTTTGATGACCACACAAGTGCAAGTGTGCAAAAGTACAGTGCAAGTGGCACTCTTGTATCTGAGTTCGGTTCACAGGGCGCAGGAGACGGGCAGTTTGACACTCCGCAGGATGTTGCTTTAGACACGAGCGGGAACATCTATGTCGCTGACACTAATAATAATAGGGTGCAGAAGTTGGATAGCACTGGTAATTACGTGAGCCAGTTTGACCCACTTGAGCAGGGTAGTGGTAAATACATCGTAGTGACTAGGGTTTCCTTAGATAGTCTAGGTAATATATACGTTTTTGGACACTGGGATAGTGATCCGGGTATATCGAATAATTGGCAGCCAGTAGTTCAGAGGTATAACGCCAGTGGCGTGTTTCAAACCCAGTTAATCAACAGTTCTGGTACGGCAACTAATCAGCTATACTCATATGCGCAAAATACCGACCTGACAACTGATACAAGTAATAATCTATACATTACTGATGCTTATAATCACCGGGTGCTCAAATACGACAGTAGTGGCAATTTCTTGGCTCAGTGGGGAACAACTGGCGTTGCTAGCAACGCCCCAGGCCAGTTTAATCTTCCAACTGGCATCGCGCGTGGGCCTGGCGGGCAATTGTATATTTCAGATGGCGGGAATGACAGGGTTCAAATCATCAGCCCAGCAGGGGATTACGTACAGAGTTGGTCAGACAATCAAATTGGGTTTCCACTTAATTTAACAGTGAGCCTGAACGGTAAGATATACGCCCAATCATGGGGGGGTGCTGGAGGCTTGGTTGTTGGTACACCATCAATCAATGCGAATATCACAAGCCTCCAGTGCGACACTACCTACCATTACCGTGCCTTTACTACTGATGCAGACAGTACTGAATACGGTTCAGACGCTACATTTACAACAGATGCTTGTACGGGGTTGCGTAACATAACTAATTTGCCCACGACCAGCATAAGTCAAACGGGGGCTACACTCCACGGCGCTACAGATTACCCACAGGGCATTACTGGGCGCGGCTTCCAATACGGGTTAACGACTGGTTATGGTAGCACGGTAGTGGACAGTTCGGCTGTAAACGCAAGTTTTGGCAGTAAGGGGGTAACTAGTTTAAGCGGGACTACAGCGATTGACCTATCTGTCGATGCTAACGGCTATAAGTACGTTGCATATTATGGTGATCATGTTGTTAAGAAATATGATGCCTCCAATAATCTCGTGCTTCAGTGGGGCTCAGAAGGGCTTGGGGCCGGTCAGTTCGGTGGTATTTCTGGGATTACCGCTGCGCCGGATGGCTTTGTTTATACTACGGAGTATTATCTCCAGAATGGTGGAGATATTCTTTCAAACCCCCGGGTTCAGAAGTTTGACTCCAATGGAAATTTCATTACCCAGTGGGGTTCGTTAGGGTCAGGCGATGGGCAGTTTTCAGCTCCTAAAGATGTCGCTGTAGACAAGAGTAATAACGTGTATGTTGTAGACTACAACCGCGTTCAGAAGTTTGACTCCAATGGAAATTTCATTACCCAGTGGGGTTCGTTAGGGTCAGGCGATGGGCAGTTTTCAAACCTAAGTGGTATCGCAATTGCCCCAGATGGCTCTGTGTATGTATCAGACAGGAGTAATGCCCGTATACAGAAGTTTAGTTCCAGTGGAACATTTATTCTGAAATGGGGTCAGCCGGGGGGTATGGGTGATGGTGAGTTCATCGCCCCTGAGCGAGTCGGAGTAGACGGGTCGGGCAATGTATACGTATTGGATTATGCTGGTGGCACATTAAGGATGCAGAAGTTTGATTCAAACGGCAGTTTCCTGGCTCGTTTCGGCGGTTATTTCTATTTTGGTACCGGACTTTCTGTTACGCCATCCGGTCAGGTATATACCATAGATGCAGCTTCCACTACAGACTACTACACATATGGTATTGATGCCCCTATCACTACTCTTACCTGTGGCACAGAGTACCACTATCGTCCATACGTAACAGATCGTGGCGGCACGCAGTATGGAAACGATGCAACATTTACAACATCTGCCTGCCCGCCACTTAACATCACCACAACTAGTTTGGATGATGGCGTGGTTGGCGTGAGTTACTCTGATCTCATTACGGTCGATAATCTCCAGGGTGGCGAGACGTATACGGTTAGTTCCGGAAGCGTGCCCCCAGGGTTGACACTTGGGTCGACAACTGGGTATTTGGAAGGGATTCCCTCACAGGAAGGACATTATTTCTTCGATGTAACAGTTGAGAATTCTGGATCAAGCGACACCGCGCAAATAGATGTTCATATTTATAACACAAACCCACAATTAAGTATCACGACTGTGGCTATTCCGGACACCCAAGTCGGCGCTTCGTATCAGGAATACATCTACACCAGTGACGGTGTGGGTGATGTGAGCTTCAGTATAACTTCAGGTGCGCTACCAGATGGTATGTCTATTACCTCGTACGGCACGAGCGGGGTATTGTACGGTACTCCAACTACTCCAGGGACCTATACCTTCACCGTGCAAGCTCAGGATAGCCGTGGGGCTGGTGTCGGCACTGATACACAGGAGTACTCCATAACGGTCTCGGCGGCTAGTATTAATATCACTACTACCAGCTTGCCGTCAGGTCTAGTGGGCTTGCCATACAATAAAAGTATCGATTATGAGTCTGCTAACGCTCAGCCGGTCTTTTCACTTGTTTCTGGAACTTTACCTCCAGGTGTTTCTCTAACCCTTCAGGGCTATCTGCAAGGCACCCCAACGCAACAAGGTACTTACGATTTTACGGTGCAAGCCGATGATGGTTTTAGTACGGATACCCAGGCACTTAGCTTGCTCATAGGGGCACCGGCGGCAGTTACTCCTAATACGCCTTTCGTAAAAATCACTTCGCCAGCGAATGGGGGCTCTATTGGGGCTACAAAGCTTGACGTAGCAGGTATTGGTCCTGCAGGCAATAAGGTCATACAGCTAACGATAGATAATGTTGTGCAAGGTACAACGAATACGGATAATGAAGGCAAATGGGCATATCAAGCAAGTGGTCTAAACCCAGGTTCTCATACACTGAGTGCCACTTGGGTTCCGGGCGACGATGTGGCTTTTGTGCCGTTCTTTAACCCCGAAACTTTCTCGAGCGGGATTTCGGTGATAGATAATGCTAGCTTGCAAACGGTGAAGACAATATACCTCCCAGAATATTCCTTGGCATATGGAGTAACACTCAACCATGCTCGTACTAAGTTGTACGCATATGGGGGGCAGCTAAACTTGGGAGAGGGTGAACTTACGAGCTCTGCACAGCTATGGGAGGTTGATCTGGCAACTATGGCTATCCGCACGGTAGGTTATCCAAGTATGCCTGCCCAAATTGGCTTTGTTACTGCAGTTAACATCTCGCCAGACGACACAGGAGTCGTCCTGCTGAAGATGGAGGGCGGAGAACAGGCACAACAGGTACTAATCTCACGAGTAGATTTACCAAGCTTCACACCTACAGGGACAGACATTCAGGCTGAAGCTTTAAATACGCCAGCTGTAGTTGATAGGTTCTTTGAGCTTGCTTTAGCAAGAGCTTACACGTACAGTACCGATTCACAGCAGCGCTACATGTACTTCTTGCTAAGCGCCCTCGATGACGCACCAAGCAGTAATGAAGTGGTTGTTATTGATACACTAGATGGTAGCTCGAGTACGATCGAGCTTGGTGAGGGGGCTGAATATATACCTAAGGTAATTCAGACTGTAGGAGATAGGCTCTATGTACTCACCAGCTCGCATCTCCTCACTATTGATGTCGTTACGGGAGGTATTCTGAGCGACATTACTCCAGGTTTCAGTATCGATGGCTCCGCTTTTGGGTCCGTTGTGTTTGATGTCCCCCCAGATGGTTTGACCGCACTGCTTAGCACATCGGGATTTGGTAACTCCACTACTGTTGTTAGTATTGACCTTGCTTCGGGCCAGTCGACTATTCTTCCGAATAGTATCGAAACCAGTAGGCGGCTGGCTAGGGCACTTGGTAAACAAGGCCCTATAGGCATAGGTACAACTAGTGATGGTTCTAGGCTATATATTTCATCTCAGGGCCTGTATATATTTGATATGGCCAACGGGGTACCAATTGACCTGGCTGGGTTGCTCCCGCCAGGTGCAGAGGCCTCGGGACTTACAAGTCATGACTACATTGCCCCTATTCGCCCTCGAGATACCATCGCTTTTACCGTTGCTTCTGGTCCCGTATCGTGTACCACTACCAACACCTGTCCACCACCGCCGCCTTGTGCTGTGACCAACACCTGTCCACCGCCACCACCGCCCCCGACTGAACCAGCCACAGTCGGCACTACCAATCCTAAGACTCCCAAGATTGTGGTTACACCCTTCCCACCAGCGGCATCTGCAGCCTCACGCCTGGGGTGGTTTGACCGCGGTGTTCTGGCGGTGGCTCGCTTTGTACCTGGGCAAGCAGCCATTGGTTTTCCGTTCCTCTTGTTCCTGCTCTTGCTCCTGTTTGCCCTCTCCCTGTACTATCAGTCTGCCAATGAGGTCCGTAAGGACAAGCTTAACCGTCAGTTCCTCGCCAAGCGTAAGTCCATCCGAGCGCAACAAGACAACTTTATAGCCCTGGCCTCACACTATCTCAACACCCCAATTACGATTATTCAGAATGGTATAGAGGTGATGGAGGAGTCGAGTAGGGGGCCAAAGAGTAAGTAACTTATGCTCGCATGGTGGTGCCCAGAAAGGTATAATAAGTGGCGAAAGAATCCATATGCGAGCAAAAACACTTTTTCTCATTATGATCATCACAACCTACGGGTATTACCTGCACACTATGTCGGGCGCCGTGCAGCGCCAAGCAGACGGCCTTATGCGCCAATATAACGCGGCGTTAATAACTGCCAGCGAAACAGCCGATTATTCCGCGCCGAACAATCTAGTAGTTCAAAAACCAACAGCTAACTAACAGGTAGGGCAAACAATAGTATGGAGAGCAGCATATTCAGTAGAATTATCAACGGCGAGGAGCCAGCGGAGGTGCTCTATGATGATGAGCGCGTCATTATTGTGTTGTCGCGGGCGCCGATGGGCCCTGGCCATAGTCTCGTAATCCCAAAGCGGCCAGCGGAGTACTTCTACCACATGGCAGCGGGAGAATATGAGTACCTTATGCAGACTGCTCGCAAGTTCGCGGTCGTGCTCGACAGCGTCTTTGAGCAAAAGGTGGTGGCCATGCAACTAATGGGGCTTGGGGTGCCGCATGTGCATGTCCACCTGGTACCGATCAACGATGAAGGCGACATGGACCATGACCATGCAGTGTTTGGGCCGCTCGAGCCTTTGAAGCCGGTGGCCGAGCGAATCCGTGCCCACCTTGCCGAGCACCCCCTAAGCAGCATACAATAGTATTTATGCTCATCGTTTTACTCCTTTCTGCTATACAAGGCATCAGTGAATTCTTGCCGATATCTTCGTCGGCCCACCTGCTGATTACCACCTGGGCACTCAACGTTAGCGACCTTGGGCTGAGCTTTGACGCCGCTATCCACATTGGTACCTCGCTAGCTCTGCTCATCTTCTTTTATAAAGACTTCTGGCGGCTTTGGAAGGAGCGCAGCCCCTTGCTGTACTACATAGCACTAGCCACCATCCCAGCTGCACTAATTGGCTTCGTGGGGGACAAATGGATAGAGTCAACGCTGCATCGAAGCTCCGTGGCGCCGCTGATCGTCGGCATCGGTATGATCTTATTTAGCTTTTTACTACTTTACGTTGACAACATCGCTAAGCTCAACCGTGACAGCAAGGACATTGGGCTCAAAGACACGCTGATTGTTGGTTTTGCCCAGGCCTTAGCACTCATACCCGGTACGTCGCGTTCGGGAATTACTATGACAGCCGGGCTGTGGCGCGGGCTTAAGCGCGAAGACGCAGCCCGGTTTAGCTTTTTGTTGGCCGCCCCAATTAGCCTGGGGGCAGGGCTGTATAAGGCTTTTGGTTTAATTTCTAATCCCGAGCCAACCGTCTCCATGCTGCAAGTAGGGGTCGGAATTGTCGCCTCTGGCTTGGTTGGCTTGGCAGTTATTAAATGGCTGCTTAGATACCTAGGTAGCCACAACTTGCGGCTGTTTGTGGTGTATCGGATCGCCTTTGGTGTACTAGTAATTGCTCTGTGGGTATGGCGGCAATAATGGGTGAATTTCCAGCACACGTTAAGGTATTTTGTGATGGTGGTTCGCGCGGCAACCCTGGTCCAGCAGCTTCTGGCGTAGTAATAACTACAACGAATGATGAGGTTATTGGTGAGTATCACGAATACCTTGGACTACGAACGAATAATTACGCCGAATACAGCGCTGTCATCTTGGGATTGAGCGAGCTTAAAGCTCACCAGGGAGTAGCTCGTGCTGACTTCTACCTGGATAGTGAGCTCGTTACCAAGCAGCTGAATGGGCAATACCGCGTCAAGCACGTTGATATGAAGCCACTCTATACTAGAGTACAAGAATTGTTGGCAGCAACTGGAATTGAGGTCAGTTTTTCTCATGTTCGTCGCGAGTATAATAAGCTGGCTGATGCCCAAGTGAACGTTTGCTTGGATGCTCAGATTGGCTCGACATAAAACTCTAAATATCGTATAATAATGGCCTAGTTAGTCAGTGAGTGATCGCTCCACGGCGCAAGCCAAGGAGAGGAAAGTCCGAACAGCGTAGAGTAGGGTGGTTGCTAACGGCAACCGAGGGAGACCTTAGGGAAAGTGCCACAGAGACAATACCGCCCCTCACATTTATGGCAACATAAAAGGTGCGGGGTAAGGGTGAAAAGAGTGCGGTAAAAGCGCACAGCGGACCTTAGGTGACTAGGTCTGGAGGTAAACCCCACCTGCTGCAAGACTATGGGCCCCGTCGCAAGACAGAGTTACTCGCTCTTAGTTGGGTTTGTCGCATGATGTAGCCTTCGGGCTGCACGCCAACTGTAGCAATGCAGGAGGAAGATAGATGATCACAGCTAGCCTTCGGGTTAGACACAGAATTCGGCTTATAGCTGACTAACTAGGCACTTATTTTGTTATATTTACTTCTCAGCAGGCACAAGGGAAAGTTTCATACGCTATTATGCTAGAATAAGAGATAACGACCATGAAGAAACGCAGCGAACTTATCTTTAGCTTGATCCTGGTACCGATTGATTACTTCATGATGATACTTGGCTTTGTAGCTGCGTATTTTTATCGCTTAGGGAGTGACAAGCCCTTGGCTTACGACATCGGCGGCACGGCTTACCTGCGCTATCTCATTATTCTCTTGCCGCTCTGGGTGCTGATTTTTGCTATGCTGGGGCTCTACTCACTTGGCAGTACTCGCCGTCGTATCGACGAGATCGTTAAGGTGTTCATTGCGAGTGCTTGTGGGGTTATGGCGTTGATTGTGTTGGACTTCTTTAATCCGCAGCCCCTCTTTCCCTCCAAAAGCATTGTGATATACGGCTTTATTGCGACCTTTGTGCTGGTAGCCCTCGCACGGCTCATTTTGAGCGTTGTGCAGCGGGTTTTATTTCATTATGGCGTTGGAGTTCATCAGACACTGATTTTGGCTCCAAACAAGCTTGTTACAAGTCTGGAGCGCGACTTAGGGCCGGGCTACCATGTGCTCAATGGCTTGCTGAAGGATTTTAAGCCGCGCAGTGCTACGCCAGAGGATATCGAGCGCATTCATGCGCAGCGTCACATTGACGAAATCATCCATATGCACGCAAACAGCGTTGATGACGCTCGCTGGCTAGGCTTTTGTCAGCAGAACAACATCGCATATCGGTATATCCCGAGCATTATGGGGCTGTATGGTACAAACGTGCAGACATCATTGCATGGCGGTGTGCCGGTGCTCGAATTACGGGCTACGCCCCTCGAAGGCTGGGGGAGGATTGTGAAGCGCATTGTAGACTTTATTACATCATTATTTGGAATCATTTTCTTGAGTCCACTATTCGTGGTAATTGCTGCTGCGATTAAGCTTACTGACCCAGGTAGTGTCTTTTATGCTCACGAAAGACTGTCCAAATCAGGTAAGAAAATAAGGGTGTTGAAGTTTCGCTCAATGAAGATGGAGTATTCCACGGGCGGAAAGTATGCTAGTAAAACTGCCGAGGAGGCATTAGCAAAATTTGACGACCCAGGGTTGCTAGAGGAGTTTAAGAAATTCCAGAAGGTAAAAAATGATCCTCGCATCAGTAAAGTAGGGGCGTTCTTACGTAAAACAAGTCTCGATGAACTGCCTCAGCTCTTTAACATCTTCAAGGGAGATTTGAGTCTTGTAGGTCCACGGCCAATTGTAGAGTCTGAACTAGAGCGGTACGGCGCACTCGGGGGCAAATTCTTGGCTATTAAACCTGGACTAACTGGCTTGTGGCAGGTTTCAGGGCGAAATGACATTGGCTATGATGAGCGGGTTGAGTTAGACATTTATTATGTTGAAAATTGGAGCTTATGGATGGATCTGACGATTCTGGTCCGTACGCTGGGAGTGGTGGTGAGGGGCCGTGGTTACTAGTACGTCTCGTAACGAGCTAAAAGTCGCTATCGTCCATGACTGGCTGACTAATATAGGTGGCGCAGAGCGCGTGGTGGAGTCACTTTTGAAGGCGTACCCCCAGGCGGATTTGTACTCGAGTGTGTACGATGCGGCTAAGCTGCCTCAGTTTAAGGGCCGCGTAACCACTTCGTTTTTACAGCACTGGCCATTGTCACGACGTAAACACCAGCTCTACCCCGTGTTGCGAACGCTGGCTTTCGAGAGCTTTGACCTCTCATCCT
The DNA here is from genome assembly GCA_041907025.1 of Candidatus Saccharimonadia bacterium. GTDB lineage: Bacteria > Patescibacteriota > Saccharimonadia > CAILAD01 > JADZBC01 > CAYPSN01. The sequence continues at coordinate 22,591 of JAYRIB010000004.1, forward strand.
ATGACTTGGTGTTATCTAGTAGTAGTGCTGAGGCCAAGGGGGTCATTACGCCGACCGAGACGCTGCACATATCTTACATCCATACTCCGGTGCGTTACTATTGGAGCAACTATGACCAATACCTGGCCGACCCAGGCTTTGGGTTCCTTAATCCACTGGTGCGCTTGGTTGCGCCATTCTTTGTACGCAGAATGCGCCGTTGGGACTTCGCGGCTGCACAGCGACCAGATGCTCTGATTGCTAACTCAGAAACAGTGGCCAAGCGTATTAAAAAGTACTACAAGCGCGAGGCTAAAGTAATTCATCCGCCAGTAGATTTGGCTCGCTTTCAGTTGGGCAACGCTACAAGCGGCGATTATTACCTGATCGTTTCACGCCTGGTGCCCTATAAGCGCTACGATATCGCGGTAGAGGCGTGCAATAAGCTCGGTAAGCGGTTGATGATTGCTGGCAGTGGTTCGGAGCTCACCCATCTTAAAAAGCTTGCTGGCCCGACCATTGAGTTTAAGGGGTCGTTGTCTGAAGATGAGATCACGCGCCTCTATGAAGGCTGCAAAGGGTTTTTGTTCCCCGCTGAGGAAGACTTTGGCATTACGCCGCTCGAAGCTATGGCCTGTGGTAAGCCAGTGTTGGCTTATGGCAAGGGCGGAGCGACAGAGACGGTAGTGGATGGTAAGACAGGCTTACTATTTGGCCATCAAACAGCAGATAGCCTGGCGGACGCCATAGAACGATCTGAGACTATGGAGTGGGACAGTGCGCGTATTGCTCGCCACGCAGCCACGTTTAGTGAAGAGCGATTTATTAAACAGATTCATGAAGCGGTCTCGGCGCACCAAGCGTAGCTATGCAACTCGAATAGGCGGGAAGCTGCTGATTGCTGTTATTGCCGTGGGTTTTGTAGGTGTTTTTGGAGGAATCTATAATACTGTTGTAGTAAAAGCTACAGAGATTCAGAAGTACCAGACTCTCATAGGCGGGTTAAGCGGCAAGAGTGGCACCAACCGCACCCTAATCCTCTTTAGTAATAACGCCGAGATGCGCTATGGCGGAGGCTTTATTGGCTCGGTTGGCTACATAGAGGCTCAACAAGGCAAAAAGCTCCATATTGACCCAATTCATAGTGTTTATTACTACGATCACAGGGTTGAGGGTAAAGAAGATTCGCTTGAATCTGCTACGCCAGAGTTGTTACCCTTGGTACCACGCATTACCTTGCGTGATAGCGGGGTTGATTTGGACTGGCAACGCAATGCCGAGCGCGCAGCGCGGCTCTTTGAGCTTGAATCTGGCAAGCAGGTTGATACGGTAGCCATGATGACCCCCAGTGTTATAAAGGGGTTACTGAGCGTAACTGGACCAGTAGAGCTGAAGGACTATGGTTTTGCAGTCACAAGTAAAAACTTTTTAGAAAAGGTGCAGCTGGAGGTTGAGGCTGGCGATGACAAGCAGGCCGGCAAAGACCCGAAGACGATACTTGGCGTGCTTGCTAACACCCTACTTAAGCAGCTTTTTGAGCAGGGTAGCCTGCAGGACGTTGCCAAGTACTCCGAGTTACTATCCAAGATGGCCGAGCAGAAGCAGCTCGCGCTCTACAGTCGTGACGCCAAGGTTCAAGAACTACTGACATCAACTGGAATTGATGGCGGGCTCATGCCAGCAGATGGTGATTACTTGATGGTTGCCGAAGCTAACATCGGGGCAAACAAGAGTAGCCCATATATGGAGCAAAATATCAGTCGGAAACTGATGATTGATAGCTCGGGCAGGGCAACGGTGGAGGTGGTACTAGAGCGCAAGCATACTGGGCGGTATTTGCACCAGTATGTTGATCCGCATGATGGTCGTACGAAGTGGCTGGTTGGTGCGAATGCGAGTTATATGAAGCTTGCTCTGCCCGTAGGTAGTAGGATTCTGACTAAGGACTTTGATCTGTCGCGGGAAGTATACACGGAGTCGGGGCGAGACGTGGTAACTTTCTTTTCTGGCCTTGAGCCAGGATCAGCCGCCACATACAGGCTGACCTATGAGCTACCGTTTCGTTATGATATGGGTTCAGAAGTGGTGATTCGCAGTGTTATGGAAAAGCCAATTGGTGGCTTTGCTCAAACGGTAACCCAAACGGTAGAGTTGCCAACTGGCTACCGGCTGGCTGAAGGGAGTTTACCTAAGAACATGCAATTAGAGACGGACCTTGACTCGCGGCTCGTGTATCGCCGCTAGTGCCCACTCCTGCCACTGGACTTACCCTAATCAAAAGACCCTCATATGCGAGGGTCTTTTATAAGTAGAACTTGGTAGGGACGGGCTACTGAGCTTCTTTTACGATGGCTTCAAACGCCTTAGGCTGGTTAACCGCTAACTCAGCGAGCATTTTGCGGTTAAGCTTGATGCCAGTCTTATTGAGACCTGCAATGAGCTTAGAGTAGGTAGTATCATTCTGAACGGCACCAGCACCGATGCGGGTGATCCAGAGTGAGCGCATGTCGCGTTTTAGGTTGCGACGGTCGCGGTACTGGTATGAAAGGGCCTTAAGCACGGCTTCGTGAGCCTTACGGTACGAAGATGTTCGAGCATGACTCATCCCTTTGGCGGCTTTGAGTACCTTCTTGTGTCGTTTTCTGGCTGTTACGCCTCGTTTTACTCTCATGGCTTATAGTCCTAACATTTTCTTGATATTCTTGCTGTCACCCAGTGCTACGCCGTGCTCCAGAGTAAAGGCACGTTTGCGCGTAGCTGACTTAATCGTCAGTTTGTGGGCGCGAGTAGCTTTACGGCGCATAATCTTACCGCTGCCGGTAATCTTTACGCGCTTGCTCATCGTCTTATTCGTCTTTAGCTTTGGCATCTTTTCTCCTTGCTACTACCATGGACAGTTCTCGGCCCGATAGATTGGGCTCCTGCTCTTTAGTGGCGATATCTGAAAGCTTCACGTAGAAGTTGTCCAGAATGGCACGACCAAGCTCAGGGTGAGTTATCTCGCGACCCTTGAAGCGTAGATTCACTTTTACTTTATTACCTTGCTCAAGGAATTTGATAGCTGCTTTGAGCTTAACCTCAATGTCGTGCGAACCAGTTTTGAGGCCGAGTCGGACTTGCTTAACCTCGACGTTCTTCTGGTTTCGGCGACTTTTCTGCAGCTGCTTCTCTTGTTCGTACCGATACTTGCCCCAGTCAACAAGTTTGACGACGGGAGGATCGGCAGTCGGTGAAACTTCGGCTAGATCAAAGCCCTGCTCTTCTGCAATATTCAGGGCTTCTCGAATTGAGATAACACCGTGTTGCTCAGAGTCAGATCCAAGTAACCGTACCATTGGTGCAGTTATCTCATGATTCAACCTAATTCTACCTTTTATAAAAGAGATCTCCTTAAAGCTCAAAGAGAATGATAGCACTAAGAACCAAGGAAATCAAGGTGTTCTAAGCGAGACTGTCTCGCTTCCTGCTGACGATGACTGATTGCTGCTGAGCTAGCTGTGACACCTGGATGACAAGGCGAAGCTGCAAAAGGCCATGGAGCAAGAGGGGGCTTGAGGTTTCTATGGTGATATCACTAGCTTTAAGTCGTAACATCTTGGCAGGAGATGAAGGCAGGTTCTGTTTTGTTGGCAGAGCAATGAGTGGCTGCTTGTTCTGCAGTAGTTGGTCGCTGCCCTGACTGGCTGTTGCCTCAATAAGTATCGGCTGAACGTGCTCGGTGGCGGGATCTTTAGATGTGTTGGTCAGCGTGAGTTCACTTATTGGCAATTCAACAGTGAGCTTATGGTCGATGCTAAGGGTTATAGTTTGTTTCGTACCTAGCTGCGTTTGTTTGGGGCTAAGGGTGCAATAGGAGAGTATTGTGTAATCTTCAACGGCAAGCAGGTGAAAGTCCTCTCGTTTGCCTTTTAAGAGGGCAACGGTGGCCTGCTTCCAGTCTGTTACGCCTAAATGCTGCGCGCTTTGCGAGTTGGGGCGAAGCGGAATGTAGCCCAGAGGGATTTTACCCGTTTGGTCTGCCTGCGAGAGTGAGGATATTGCTAGGTCGAGACTAAGGTCGTCGCCGAGCATTACGATGGTGGCGGTCGAGGAGCTGGTGGCTATCTTTTTGACTTGCTCCATGATGTGCTGCGGGCTCTTAAGGCTCAGTTGCTCACCAGCGATTCGACTTGTCTTAATCCAGCTTTGGATGCGGTTGAGTTGTCCCGTGGGGGTAGTCTTGGCTACTCGTTCGTCGATAAGGTAGTGATGCATGCTAGCTTGTTGTAATTGTTACATCGATAAGCTGACTGCCAGGTTGGACGTCGAGACTGTCACACTGTAGTTTGGCGTGCTGTAGCCTAGAGCCGCCCTGAATAACCAGCCGTGCCTCGGCTGAAAGCGACCCTTGTAGGTTACCCTGATGGTACACGCTGCGCGCCGAAGCTGCTCCCTGCACAACCGCGTTTGGCCCTATTGTGAGATGGCTGGTGGAAGTAATGTCGCCTTTTAGCGCAGCATCGAGTAGGAAGTCATCATATACCTTGATGCTGCCGCGCGCTTTAGCCGGTTCGTGAAGGAAAAGCTCACTCGAGAGGGCGTTGGGTGACTTTCGCTGCCAGATTTTGGGCTGAAGTGACCTTAGCTTCATGCATCATCTCGATTCGTCATGGCTTTTTGGATGGCACGCATTTCTTCGTCCGAAAGGTGGTGCTTGCTCTTACCTTGTTCGATTTCTTTGGCGTATAATCGCGCGCCAGTTCGGGAGTGGATAGCGGACATAACGAAGCCATCCAGGTGACGGTTGAGTGCAGCGAGGCAGAAACTCTGATCACCCCCTTTGTCATTAAACGGATTAAAACGCACCAAGCCGACTCGCGTCAGTCCTTTGGAACTGAGTTTATGTAAGTTGGCGCTGAAAACAGCTAACTCGTCTAGTTTGCGAGCGTTATCTTTAACTTCAAGGTTATACTGCTTGAGGATTCGCTCAATTGACTTCGGATCTTGGCGGTCAAAAAACACTCCGTATGCGGCTTTGATGGACATGACTTGCCACACCGAGTAGACAGCTACTGACAGGCTGATAGTTGATATGATAATCATAAATAACTCCACTCACTCTTCTCACATTTAGCTATGTCATTATAGCTGTTTGTAGCCGTTCTTGGCAACGCTGGGTAAAGCAGTTAGAATATGACAAAGGGGAGTAATACACATGGCTAAAAAGAAGAAACACAACAAGAAGAAGTCGCAGTATAAGGCCAGCAAAAGATCAGAAGGTGTTACTGCGGCTGTGCAGCGGCAAGATATGACTGCAAGCTCGTCTAGCCTAGCCCAACCCGCGCAGGGAGGGAGTGAAGCTAAGAATAAGCCAGATCACAAGCGCTCAGTACCGACACCAGATAGCGGAGATCAGGTTGTCGCTCGGCGTGCACGACGCGAGGTGAAGCATGCTTTGGTCTTGGCTGGCGCGATCATGCTTGGACTTATTGCCTTGTGGTGTTTATTTGCCTTTACATCGGTTGGGTCAGAAGTCTACAAGTTCATTCGTATTTAGGTTTTTATTGCTACATACGGTATTGTAGTGCTTCACTGAAGTGAGGGAGTTGAATGTGTTTACTATCGTCAAGGTCGGCGATCGTGCGGCTTACCTTAAGCACACGCATGTAAGAGCGGGCGGAGAGTCGTAGCTGGTTAATGGCCTGATCGGCTAGGCTCTGGGTTTTGTCGTCAAGCGCACAGACGCTTTTAATGTCCTGATTACTAAGCTGACTGTTCTCTACGGCTTTACCATTGGACTTAGATCGATCAAGCTGGGTGGCTCTGGCGCAGGCAACTCGCTTAGCTATCGCCCTAGTCGACTCGCCAGGGTTCTGCTGTAATAATTCGCTCGATGGCATACGGCCAACATGGACCTTGATATCTATTCGATCCAGAAGCGGGCCAGATACTTTGTGCTGGTAGCGGTTGATCTGAACAGGTGTGCATTGGCACGAGGTGAGTGGGTCGCCAGCGTAACCACATGGACAAGGGTTCTGGGTGGCGACAAGCATGAAACTGGCAGGGAATCGATAGGTGGCGGTGGCCCGTGCAATGCTGACAGCCTTGTCCTCGAGAGGTTGGCGCAATACTTCGAGTGCACTACGGGGAAACTCGGGTAACTCATCAAGAAAGAGGATGCCGCGATGAGCTAGGCTGATTTCGCCCGGCTTTGGCCATTGCCCGCCGCCAGTTAGGGCAATGTTGCTCGAGGTATGGTGAGGGGAACGAAACGGACGACTGGTCACCAGCGTGTCACCTGTTTCGGCGCAGAGGCCGTGGATGCGCGTTACCTCGATCATTTCCTCATAGCTGAGGCCGGGTAAAATGCCGGCGATCGCCTTGGCAAGCAGTGTCTTGCCTGATCCAGGCGGGCCACTAAAGAGAATATTGTGTCCACCTGCTGCAGCTATCTCGGCAGCCCGCTTGGCTTGCTCTTGACCGTAAACCTCGGCAAAATCAACTGTTGGTGCGGGCGGAGCTGCTTTGGCGGGCTGCTTGGTGAGGGGAGCAATGGTCAATTCGCCAATAAGGTGCTTGTAGAGCTGCAAAAGGCTCTCGACTGGGTAAATGCTTACATTGGGGACTAGCGTGGCCTGAGCGGCGTTGTGAGCAGGCACATAGAGGTTCGTTATGCCCTGTTCGGCAGCGGCTTGGGCTACTGCCAGACAGCCCGGAACTGGCCGTGTACTGCCGTTAAGGGCAAGTTCGCCGTAGAACATGCTTTGGGAGGTGAGTGGTTCAATCTGGCCCGAGGAAACCAAGATGCCAATTGCGATGCCGAGGTCGAAGGCGCTACCATTCTTGGGTAGATCGGCTGGCGCGAGGTTTACGGTGATACGCTTTGGCGGGAAGGTGAGTCCGGAGTTCTTGATAGCACTGCGTACACGCTCTTTCGATTCTTCGATCGCTTTGTTGGCGAGCCCAACAACGACGAAGCCAGGGAGACCGTTACTCATGTCGGTTTCGATATCAATGAGTTGCGGTGTAAGGCCTAAGTGGGTGACGCTTTGGGTGTTGGCTAACATAAACTGTCCTCCTGTTTCTTGGAGGATAACGAATACAAACCGAACTGTCAACCATGGGCGTTATGGGGTGGCGTACCAACGTGCGGCGGACTCTGGCGGAATGGTGTTGATCATGATGCCTGTTGCAACTTCGAGTCCGCCGAGGGGGCTGACAACGTCGCGACCGTAGACGCGTAAGACCCAGCTTTGGTTCTTGCTGACGCCTTCTTCGATGAAGAAGTTGTAGTTTATAGCTGAGGAGTTCAGCTTTCGTAGTAATATTAGCAACGATTTAGCAATCTCGGCAATTTCCTTAGGCGTAGCTTCGGAAAAACTTTGCATATGGCGCTTTGGTATTAACCAAGCCTCGAGCGGCCAGCCCGATGCGTAGGGTGCAAATGCTAGGACCGATGCGTTGTCGGCAATGATGCGCTGCTGCTGTTTAGTCTCGTAGGCGATAATGTCTTGGTATGGGTTGGATTTCTTGCGGGTAACATAGTCATCAACCACCTTGGCTCTAGCTGCAAAGCGGGGCGGGATAATCGGCAAGGCAAATATTTGTGTATGCGCGTGGGCGAGCGAAGCACCCGCATGGTGGCCATCGTTCTTAAAGACCTGTACGTATTTGATGTGTTCTAGCCCGCTCAGAGCGTGCAAACGCTGTTGATAGACTCTGAGGACGTCTTGCATTGATTCGGGGCTCAGACGGCCTGGAGGCGTGTTGCTGAGCGGTGTGTCCACTACGAGTTCTTGGCTACCGTATGATTTGGGTGTGGTCAGCGAAATGGCCGGGAACTTGTTGGCTACCACGCGGACAGGCCAGCCGCCAAGGGGAGATTGGAGGCTGTCGATGAGCTCTTGGTCGTCCAGGTGTGGGCTGGAGGCAGTTTCGATTAGCGGATGGTCATTACCGCGGAAGTCAAACGGCCGGTTATGTCGCTTTGGTGCAATAATGGCGTATTCATCGTAGATGTAGTCTCGACGGATTTCTGCTTCGGCCGAAGAATCACCGAAGTTCAGGGTGGAGGCTGATGGTTTCTCTACTGGTTGGCCTGGGGAGGTGCTGACGTGATTGCCTGCGAGCTCGGCATGGGGCTGCGTGGCTGCATCTATCTCACCCACGGTTGCTGGGTTAGCAAGATTGGTTTTATGAAATGAATGCGCTTGTTTGCTCTGCACTGTTCCGCCCGACATAGTTATTAATCCCTATAATAGCAGTATTACGCTTATGGCAAAAGTAGGACTAGCTATGGCGACGGTGCTTGGCAGCTTGATGGTAGAGTTCAATGAGGTGCTTGGCTTGGTTCTCGGCTGAGTAACTGTGGGCGAGCTTGTGGCTTTCGGCCCCGAACTTCTTTTGTAAGTCTGGGCGCTCGATCAATCGAATACACTTGGCAGCAAAGTCCTTAGGGTTATTCTTGGCATGAAAGCCGTTTTTGTTGTTCTTGGTGAGCTCGGAGATTTTGTCATCAACAAAGATAACTGGTTTGCTTTGAGCGCAAGCCTCGTTGATGACCAGGCCCTGTGTGTCGGTAATAGAAGGGAATACAAAGCTGGTACAGCTTTGTAATGCACCCATAACCTCGGCGCGATTCAGAGTGCCAGCAAATAACACTGCCTGGTCAACATTGAGCGACTCGGCGATGTCGGTGAGGCGCTCAGTTTCTTCCTCGCCCGGGCCTGCTAAGACGAGCTTGGTCGCAGGCTCTTTGCTAAGAATATGAGGCAGGGCGCGCACAAGCAGCTCAAGGTTCTTTTCTTCACCGATTCGCCCCAGATAGAGTAGGATCGGGCTGGCAGGGTCAAGTCCAAACCGATCGTGGATGTTGTAGGTGGTGGTTAGCTCGGTTTCGCTCCAATCAATGCCCGTTGGCAAAATGGCGAGTGGGGCTGGTGTGTGGTATCGCTTGAGGAGGCGTTCGATTTTGCGCGATGGGGTGATGACGAGGTCGAAGTTTTGGTGAAAGGCATTGAGCGTCTCGCGGATCAGCTTGCTGCTCCAGCTGGCGTCGCTGGTATCATTGCGCATGCCAGCTATACGGTCCCGCAAGCCGACGGGAGCATTAAGGATAAGAGGGCCGAATACGGCACCAATTACGAAGCCGCCCAATATACGCTTGTACACTTTGGCGTATTGTTCGATGTCGGTGTGGTAGGTAGTTACGAGTGGGATGTTGTCGGCAATGCCTATGCGCGCGCCCATGAAGCCGATGGGGGTGGGGGTGTGAACGTGAATAATATCGAGGTTGAGTGAGCGTATGAGTCGAGCATTGGCAGGCGTCCAGGGCATGGTGTCGCGGTGCGAGGGGTGGAAGATGCTGCGGACTGAGCGAAAGCGAATGATGTTGGCTGGTTCGTGAGCAATCTTCTTAGCTGGAGCAGGGCAAAAGATGAATACTTCGTGGCCAAGCTTCTCAAGTTCGCGGGCAAAGATGTCGACCGAAACCCCCACCCCGTCCACAAGCGGGTAGTAGCGGTCAGTAAAGAAGCCAATTCTCATCTCTGTACCTGTTGGTAGATGGCTTCATAGTTATCAAACATGACGTCGGTAGAGTGGTGGGCTTTGACAATTTCAAGGCTTTGCTTGCCGAATGCTGTTCTTTTTACATCATCACGCAACAGATCAACCACGCGCTTGGCGAGCTCTTGGTAGCTGTTCTCGCGGAAAAGATAGCCATTTTCGCCATCGTGCACCAACTCTTTGAGAGCAGCAACATCGACCGAGACCACTGGCTTGGCCGTAGCCATGGCTTCTAGGGTAACAATGCTTTGCAGCTCGGCCGGTGAGCTGATGACGAACATGTCGCAGAGGTTATAGAACAGCGGCTTGTCGGCCTCATCGATATAGCCGGTGAACGTTACATTGGCGCTGACGTGGAGGCTGCTGGCTAATTGTTTGAGGTTGTCCATTTCCTTGCCAAAACCGACAATGAGCAAGTGGCACTTAATGTTGCGCAGGATCTCCGGCATGGCACGCAAGATAATGTCGAGGCGCTTTTCGCCGTCGACGCGGCCCAGATAGAGCAAGATGGGTAGGTCTGGTAGTTTGTACTTGTGCTTGAGCTCCTTGGCGTCGAGCCCGGCCTTGAAGACAGCCATGTCGATGCCGTTACTGATAGGCTTGAGTGGCTTTGTCACGCCGAACTTCTTGAGGAAGTCAGTAGCAGTTGGGGTGGGTGAGGTCACGAAGTCGCAGCGGTTATGGAACCAGACCAAGTAGCGCCAGACCAGCTTATAGAGCACGTTGTATAAGAATTTAGTCCACTTCAGGTTTAGCAGGATGTTTTCAGGCATGAGGTGGTTGGTGGCCACAATTGGGATACCATGTTTGCGAGCGTAACGTTGGGCGGTGAGGCCAAGCAGACTGGGGTTGTGAATGTGAATGACATCTGGCTTGGTGGCCTGGAAGATCTTTTTAGTGTGCAGGCTTGGCCAAAAGCTGACCTTGTATTTGCGGTTAAACAGCAAAGTGATCGCTCGCTCGCGGTAGATGGTAGTATCGCCATCGACCTCTTGGTAGTTACTAAAGTCCTTAGCTGGCGCCCAGATCGACACCTTGTGACCCTTGGCGGCCATACCCAGGGCCAGGCGTCGCTCAAACAATGCACCGCCATCAGCGTTGGGCCAATACGATTCAGTTACGAGCAGGATGTTCATAGAATTCATTATCATTGTTTTTTTGCCCTTTGCCTAGTCCTAGAAGTCTCTTTTTGCCGGAAATACAGTCAACTAGGCTGGTAAAAAGCGTAAGAATAGTGTATAGTAGGTGGTCTTGGGGCTGACCAGCTTCGACGTTGGATTCTTGACATATAACTGCAAGCCGCCTGATCGACGTTACAGATCAATCACAATAAGTGCAAACACTTTTGTTAGCAAAGTAAAAGCTGCTTTTAGCATGCCAAGCTTTGCGCCAGCTTACGCCTAAAAACGTTCGCCGCCTATTGCGCCTGACATCAGATGAAGCGCAGGGCGTCACAGTATCTGGTTGCTTAGCTATCGTTCTATCCGGTAGCTCCTAAGACGCAGAATAGAGGAGTGATGAGTATGTTTGGCTCGCTTTAAGTGCCTGTACCTCCCAAAACAACCACCAAGCAAGCTAAGCTTGTAGTACGTTATAGAGACAGACTAGCGGACCAGGGTGCGATTCCCTGCAGCTCCACCAAAGCTCTTATGCTTAGAAGACCAGGTTAAATGCCTGGTTTTTTGTATTATAAACAGAGAGAGGGTAGATGCACTTGCTGCTATTCTCGCCATACTATAAGGACAACGACAGGAAGCACCTTGCCAGAAGGGGGCATGATGGTTACAGGAGGAAAACTCTATTCATTTGGTATGACGTCATGCTACAATCGTGCCATCAGTTAAGTATTGTACTGCTGAAGATCCTTATACCCTTTGAGAGCGGCGTCTTGTGTTTATTTCGCCCATAAGACGCCGCTCTCAACAAAAGTTGAGCTACCTCATCGGTAGTTTCTACGGCAAAGGAGCTATTTCCATGCAAGGTGATTCGCAAACCGAGGTCGTAGCAATCGACCTCAGCAAGCCGTGGCAGGTCGTCGAGATGACGGCCGAAGAGTTCCTGCTTCGTATGGCAGCGATCGGTCCGTACAAGGACATCAACCTGGTCGGCTCGTTTGCCGATCCTGATGACCAGGCAGCCCGCACCGCTCACCGCGACAAGGACCTGCCCTGGCATCGCGACGGCATCGAGAGCCAGGCCATCAAGGACATGCAGGGCGGCAGGTACATCACGGCGCCGAACGTGGACGTGGTTGGGATGTACTGCCTCCGCGACAACCGAGAGCCCGGGTCGGACGTCCGCACACCGTGCTACACGGTGCTCGCGGAAGCCGCGCCCGATGCTGACCCGTACGACGACTCCCAGTTCGCGATCGTGGCCGAGGTTGATCTGCGACCGGGTCAGGCACTCATCTGGGACAACCGTCTCTGGCATCGACGCCATGGGCCGGTCGGCAGTCGGGTGAACATCCGCTTCTGGTCGACCTGCCCTGCGCTGTACGAGGTCCGGCCATGATCTTGCCGGAAGGAGCGGCGGTCGTAGGATGTCGACGCTGTGGTGTCGACATCTTCCAGGAGGAAGGTGGGAAGTGGGCAACAGTTGCCTACCCCATTGCCGACCCTTATGACTGTGAGGGGGGCGCACATGCTCCTGCGGGCAGCCTCTTCGAGCTCGGCCCGTTCGCTCTTCCTGATGGGCGTGTGACGGGCTTCAAGATCGAGTGCGATCTCGTGGAGCTGGAATCGTGGGCGGCTCTCGCCCGGGTTGCGGCTGAGCTCCTGGATCCGTTCGGTGCCGTCGAGGGCGTACCCCGAGGCGGGGTGGCGTTCGCGGAGGCGCTTGAGCCGTACATCGATCCTTCGAGCAAGACGCTCCTGATCGCCGATGACGTGTGGGTCAGCGGCACTTCGATGGAGCGCCACCGAGCTGGCCGAGACGCCTTTGGCGTTGTGGCCTTCGCTCGGAACCCCGTGGCGCAGTGGGTCAAGTCGATCCTCTCCCTCAACCCCGAGGCTGAGGCAGCCACATACCGGCTTCAATAGCTCAACAACGTTAACCATCGTCGGCATATGTTGTATGGGTTACCGCGATACACAGTCTGGGTTCGTGCGACCACAATCGCACTGACCTGCCAGTCCGCATGGACCGTCTACTGGAGCGTCATTCCAGGGCTCGATTGAAGGATCGAGCCACTACCCAAGTGCATAATCCAGTGATTATGAGTTTAGGTGGTATAGTGCTAATCCCTCACGTTACTCAACCCAGCTGTGTACCTAGAGTAGGGGGTAGCTAGAATCTCCCTCCATCGACCTGATTCAGCCATTAGTTCGTGCCACAAAAAACGTACCCGCTCCACCAAAAGGGATTTTCGTGACTCACAAAGATCTTTGTTTGCTGTTAGCCCGAGGGAGTAGTGATTCTGGCCTGTATTGTCTTGTCTACGAAGTGCAAAGTCTTGGCCTTGTTATGTTCAAGAGTGGCCGCCCACTTGATTGCTTCAAGCTTGTTAATCTCCGAGCGTTCGGCATCTGACAGGCAGTTATGTGCTACGGCAAAGCCAATGTGGTAATTATCTCCATATACCTCACGGAATAAGTATTCAGCTCTTTGGGCGTGAAACTGGCTTGTGACTACAACAATGCTTTCCCAGCAGTTGGCTTCAACAATCTTTTTGGTGTAGATTGCGTTCTCGTAGGTACTTTTAGATTTATTCTCAATCAGGATCTTTGCGGGAGGAAAGCCCTGTAATACTGCGTAATCTGCCATCGCTTGGGCCTCTGACTTTTTAGGAGTGTATGAGTGGATGTGTGCAACATTACCAGACATTACTAGTTGTTTAGCCCCCACCTCCTTATAAAGCTGAATTCCTGTGCGAACTCGACTAGCCCCTTCTTCTGGAAGAGTACCGTCTGGTCTGACATCAAAGCCAAGAATGATCACTGCGTCATACGTCATATGATTAGTATAACTTATGCAGACATAATAATAGTCATGCTTGGGTGGAATCTTGAGATATACCTACAATCTGTTATTATAGGCTCTGAACCTTTACTCAACCAATTCCAACCTGCTGGCTCCCGCCGGCCCAATCGCCCAGGGGGCAAGATATGGCAGTTTCAACTCGTCAGCACAAGTCTGGCGCAGAGCAACGCAAGTACGTGCTGCAAAAGCCGTACACCATCAAGGGTCGCGATGAGAGGCCAGATAGGGTGGTCGGCTCCGTTGTGACGGACTCTGACTTCAGCAAGGGCGACATCGTGCCCTGGCTGCTCACGGCAGAGGAAGACAGGAAGCGTGTGCACGGACTACGTCGGTCCACCGGACAGGCGAGCTGGTGGGAATACCCCATCTTCCGCGGACTCATCACCCTGATCGGTCGCGTGTTGATCAAGCGCGTCTTCGTCGATCAGCACAAGATCCCCGGCGGCTTGGGCTTCTATCCGAAGTTCTACCGTCGTGGCCGGCTTTCATCCAAGGCTGGTCGCTGCGAGTTCACCTTCATTGCGGCGCCTACTCACGCCGATGAGCGGGACATCCTGATCACAGGGTCGTTGGCTCGGCCCTTGGTCTGGACCTGCAAGCCATGGTTTTGCTCTGGCCCCATGTGGTTGGCTTTGCTCAACCACTACAACGGTGCCTTGCCTATCTTTCGGCCTCAGATCGACGGTATTTACCATCCCAAGAAGAACACACTGGCAATGATCCATCATCACCAGATGCGCTCGCATAGGGGTTCGGAAGCTCTCGACATCGTCACGGCACGTCTCTTGGAGGGTAACTCCGCTGAGTTCTTCATCGAAGGGACCAGGCTTGGGGCTAGTGAGGTCTCATCTGGCTTCTTTGGTGCAATCAGGGTCTCTCGAAGGACAGGTGTTCCGATTCTTCCAATCGCCATCGTCGGCGTGTCGGAAGGTGATCCGGTGGTTCGCCCGGGATTGTTGCCCTGGCGCCGGGTGGTCCTTGCGGTTGTTTGCAAGCCAATCTACCCGGTTGGATTCGTGGGTACTGACGAGGAATGCGAGCAAGCCATGATGGCTGCTTGGACCGGCGCCGTCAACGAAGGGCGTGCCAGGGGTCGAGAGTTGGTTTTGCAGCACGGCCGCCATAGGGGCGTTGTGCCGCCCAAGCGGACCAAGCCCGCTGAATCGGCTGAGGGGTAGTAGTAAAGAGGTGGTGTGATGGGTGGATTGGGCCCATCACACCACATGGCCTAGCACTATGCTAGGCCTCTTTTATTAGTGTTATTTCCCGACGCCGTTCGCACGGGTTAAGCATCTAGAGTAGAGGCGTAGTTGATCGTATAGAGGTTGAGTACACCCCTACTAAAGACTCGGATTGCCTTCGGCCTCCTTGAAGTAGTATCATATACGTAAGAGGAATGAAACAATGGGCGGTACAGTATGTTGCCAGTAACTAGGGGCACAATTGATAACTTGCAGCAATCAGTCGATCAAACGTCTGAAGCGCTGGATAGTTATGCCCAAAAGCAGCCTAAGCAGGCCGAGGAGCTCAGAGAGCACATAACTGCTATGGCCAAGATAGTAGGTGGGTTGTCGGCCAAGATTAATGCTGTTGATAGGCTGGGTGAGAAGAATTACTTTATACCAGATCCTAAGAACCCACTGCTGAGCGCGGCTTTCTTGGCGCCTGTACTTATCTTGATGGTAGTAGTTACCGTCTCAATCTGGTTATTTAACTTGGCAGGCTTATTGGGCTCAGACATCATCTATATTGTTACTCTAGGGGTGGGCTTGCTTCTGGTTATGCAGGTGTTGGTGAGCAACATTCGCAACCTACAGCTCCGTCGGCGGATCGCCAAGCAGTCAGGCACTGCGATTAACGAGGAGCTGCAGCTTGAGCACGCTCGGGCGGAGTTCTTCAAGGCTGCCACCGATGAGTTGCAGGGGCATTTGTTTGCGATAACTTCGGCGATCCCACGGGGGAGCGACCCTGCAATCGATGACGCGGCTCAACGGCTTATTACACTCCTTGATCGTATGGCTCTGATTTCAACGCTAACAAACCGCGGCGCCGACTACGTGCTCAATACCGAGCCTGTTGATATGCCTGTGTTACTTTCGCAGATCATAGCTAATAGTCATACTCAGGCTCAGGCGGCGGGGGTACAGGTGAAGCTTGATGCTCCTAAGCAGCTCACCTACGAACTCGACCCACTTTTGCTCACCCAGGCTATCTCCCCAGTGCTGGACAACGCTATCAAGTTTTCAAAGGACGCTCAGGCTGGCGGTCGAGTTCTGGTGGCATTAAAGCCAATACATCGTGGTTTTGAGCTCAAAATTGCTGATAATGGTCCAGGCATTAGTCTTGAGCGTAGATCCCAGCTGTTTAAGCCATTCTCGCGAGGCGAAGACGCGCTACGCTTTAATTACGAAGGCGCCGGGCTTGGGCTTTACCTTACGAGCCTCGCAACAGGCCTCCTGGGGGCGTACGTGGAAATTGGTAATCCCAAGGCAGGGACTGAAATTATCTGGAGGTTTGATTCTCTGGTGCCAACCTCGCCTGAACAGTCTAGGGCTAAGCCTGGGCACAAACCAGCTCACAATACGCTTTCTCCTGCAGCGCACTAACTTACTGCGGATATGTCTTTTAGCTCCAAGGTCAACTCAAGTTTACTAGCCGAGGAGAAATTCTGTCGATACACTACTGATTGACGCGTCGATGTAGTGTAAATAAGATGGGAGTATAGTTATGAGTCTAGAAATTAAAATTCATGCGGCCCAAGTGAGCATATTGCGTGAGCTGCTGTTCCACCCGAGTGCGGGGTTTGCTCAGCTACAACGGCCTACTGGCCTGACGAGCGATCACTTTACCTTCCACATTGGTAGGTTAGTTGAGCTTGGCTTGGTCGAGAGGGCCGCACGGCGCCAATACAGGCTTACGCAGCTGGGTAAGGAATACGCCAATAGGTTAGACACCGACAATAATACAGTTGAGCGTCAACCCAAAACGGCAGTGATTCTGGCCATTGAGCGCACAACGAGCAGTGGCACCGTGCAATATGTCTTCCAGGAGCGACTTAAGAACCCGTATTACGGCTTTTGGGGCTTACCGACGGGTAAAGTGCGCTGGGGTGAAACAATCCTTCAGACGGCCGAGCGTGAGCTCCTAGAGGAGACGGGGTTAATGGCGGACTTTAGAATTGCGGGCGTGTACCATGAGCAGGTGTTGTCTGAAGAAAGTGGGGATATGCTTGAAGACAAGATCTTCTTTGTGGCCCACGGCACAAACCCGCGGGGTGATCTGCTTGAGGAGTTTGAGGGTGGGGCGAATCAATGGTTGAGTTTTGACGATGCACATAAAAAGGCCAAGAAGTTTGATAGCTTTGAGATGGAGCTTGATATTCTTTCATCCAAAGAGTGGCTGATTGAACGCAAGACACGCTATAGTGCCGATCTTTTCTAGCGGGTAGCAGGGGTCGATTAGGCAATAACAAAAGGCAGCGATGTGCTGCCTTTTGTTATAACCAGTGATACGCGCGGATGGGCAAAACAAAAGCTCCGCTTGGGTTTTAACCTGTTGCGGAGCTTCTTTTTTGCTTTGTTTTTGTTTTTGAGTAATTTATGTGTGCAGCACTGAATCTATAATAAAACTTATGCATAGTGACTGTCAACAACTTTTTAGCAAAAAAGTTGTGGATAAACCAAAGTTTATGATTTCGGAGTAAATATCTCCATGGATGCTCGGTACTCGCCAGCCCGCGCTGCGCTGTTGCATGCTAGCCGGTGGTAGAAGATTTTTTGTGCTTCGGCCACATTCTTGGCTTTGCCAAGCCAGGCCTTCATGGCAGGATCCTGCACAGCACGGGAGAAGGAGAAGGTTATTGGCCACGCTTGCTTGCCAGCCAGACTAAGGGCATTGAGGTTGGCGCTTGCTTGGGTCGGGCTCTGTCCACCTGAGAGGAAGACCACGGCGCCAACTTCTGGCGGTACGGCAGCTTTGAGGCTGCGCAACGTAGCGGCACCAACCTCATCGGCCGTGGACTGGTGGGGGTTGGCTTTTCCTGCCAGCACAAAGCTGGTCTTGATGATGACGCCGCGCAAGTCGACGCGGTAGGCACGGACAATCTCGATAGTGGTTGCCAGTACTCGCGTAGTGGTATGCTCGGCCTGCTCCAAGCTATGTGGGCCGTCGTAGATCACCTCAGGTTCAATGATTGGTACGATGCCGTGCGACTGGCAAATGCTAGCGTAGCGACCAAATACATTGCCGTTAGCATGAATAGCGGCCTCTGTGGGGGTGGTAGGACCAATAGTGAATGCAGCGCGCCACTTCGCAAAACGTGCGCCCAGGCGAGCATACTCAGCCAAGCGCTTGTCCAGGCCATCAAGCCCTTCGGTTATCTTCTCGCCGGGGAAGTTTGTGAGATCGACCAGGCCCATGTCTACCTTAATTCCGGGTATGATTCCTTTGGACATGAGGTATTTCGGAAAGCCCACCCCGTCGTCGGTACTCTGATGGATGGTCTCGTCGTACAATATAACGCCACTAATGAAGTCATTGAGGTTTGGTGTGGTAAAGAGTAGGTGACGCCAATTACGACGTGTTTCTTCGTTGACGGGCAAGTGCAGCGCCTCCAGGCGTGCGTTCGCGCTCTTCGTACTCTCGTCTGCTGCCAAAATGCCTTTACCGGGGTGCAAGAGGTGATCGATGGTGGCATAGAGCCGAGTGTGATGTTCTTGTGCACTGATCTGGTCTGGACGCATCCACGCCTCCTATAGTTCTTATGTAACTAGCATAGCACACCAGTCGGGGTAGGCAAACTATCTACTTATAAATAGTACTTTAGCATTATAGTTAAGTAGCTAGTTTGCCTGGGCTTTACGGGGTTTGATTTCTCGATCGGCGTCCCTGAGCATGTCGCGACGCTTGGTAGCTTCGCGCTTGTCGAAATGTTTTTTACCCCGCCCAATACCAAGCTCAACCTTCACGAGGCCACGCTCAATGCCGACAGATAGAGGGACGACGCTGAGCCCTTGAGTTTTAACAGCGCCGATCAGCTCATCGATCTGTTTGCGGTGTAGCAGAAGCTTGCGGCTCCGTACAGGGTCGTAGGAGGCGAGATTGGCCGCACTTTGGTAGCGAGTAATATGTGCGTTCGTAAGCCAAGCTTCGCTTGCGTGCACACTAATGAAACTACCTTTGAGGCTGATATGGCCCGATTTAACGCTCTTTACCTCATGGCCAGCCAATACAATGCCGGCTACGAGGGTATCTTTGATCTCATAGTCGAACCGAGCACGCTTGTTTTTGGCAACTATCTTCATGGGGTGTCCTTATGCAAGCATTATATCACCCTAGTCTCAGGTAGGGCAGAGCCGACTTGGTTTAGGGGTAGGCGTAATTAGGTTATAATGGGTTTATGAGTAAGGTTACTACTGAAATTATTGGACTTATTGAGCAGTCCTGCCGCGTGGCGTATCCAGACTATGGCAAAGAGGGTGACGTGGCAGATAGCATAAGTCTGCCAGATCAGGCGTTTGGCGACTTAGCCTCGAGCATAGCCATGCGTATAGCAGCCCAGCTCGACGTAGCTCCACGCATAGTGGCTGAGAAGATCGTCGGGTCTTTACCGGAGAGTTCACTTGTGCAGCAGGTGACCATAGCCGGTGCTGGCTTTATTAACATTCGCTTGTCGGACAGTGCGTTGAGCACAATGTCTGCTGAGATGGCTAGTTTGCATCCCGAGGCTATGGTGGATGCCATAGGCGGTGGTAAAACGGTTGCAATCGACTATTCGCACCCGAATATCGGCAAGCCCATGGGTGTACACCACTTGCTTTCGACCGTCATTGGCGATGCAATTAAGCGGACGATGCGCGAGGCGGGTTACAAGGTGATTGCTGACAACTTCATCGGCGACTTAGGCACGCAGTTTGGTAAGCTAATCTGGGCCGTCAAGCAGTGGGGCGACAGTGCTACGATCGAACTAGATCCAATCACTGAGCTGCAGAAGTTGTACGTGAAGTTTCACATTGAGTCGGATGGCGATGTCGAACTGGACGCTGCGGCTCGGGCAGAGTACTTAAAGCTAGAGCAGGGTGATGCCGAGAACCGTGAGCTTTGGCGAAAGATTGTAGACTGGAGCAAGGCTGAGATACAGCCGATTTATGATGCTTTGGGGGTGGAGTTTGATTATATGCACGGCGAGAGCTTCTATGAGGATAAAATGGAGTCTATTCTGCAGCGAGGCATAGATGAGGGCGTGTTTATCGAGAGTCAAGGCGCTCTTGTTTGCCTGTCGACGAACGAGGATGAGCCACCTGCCATCCTGCGCAAGAGTGATGGCGCTACGCTGTACCTTACCCGTGACTTGGCTCGCATTGCCTACTGGGAGGAAGCCTGGCAGCCGGATATTATGCTCGTGGTCGTAGATGAGGCACAGAGCTTTGCCCAAAGGCAGCTGTATAGTGTTGCCCAGAAACTACAGCTTACAGACGCACAGCTCACACAGGTTAACTTTGGTCGCATGCGTTTTACTGATGGTAGTATGAGTACGCGCAAAGGTAATATTCTCTTGCTAAAAGACTTGCTTGCAGAGGCTGAGGCTCGGGCGCGCAAGCTAGTTGATGACAAATCTCACGGGCTTGATCCCCAAGAGCGAGCCCAAGCAGCCCATATATTGGCAATATGTAGTATAAAATACAACATACTTTCACAAAATAGGCTTTCAGACATTGTCTTTGACTGGTCGAGTATGCTGAACTTTGAAGGTAATAGCGCCCCTTACCTAACGTATACCCTTGTCCGCTTGCGCTCACTGCTGGCGAAAGCCGCCCATGACCAGGAGGGTAAGGCAGGTAGTGAACACCGCGCTTGGTCTGAAGCTGTTGAGCGCGAGCTAGTACTACAGCTAACGCAGTACAACGATACGTTTAGACGCGCTATGAACGAGCAAAAACCCAGTCATCTTGCTAACTACGCTTACTCACTCGCTCAAAAGTACAACAGGCTCTATAATAGCCTCCCTGTACTGCAGGCCGATGGCGACACCAGGGCTGTGCGACTACAGCTTAGTACTACCGCAGAGCGGACTTTGGCACACGCGTTTCGTTGTCTCGGTCTCGTTGCGCCAATAAAAATGTAGGCGATCGTGATGTCCTTACAGCTTTGTAGAGATGACCTTGTTGCCGCTGAGCGCGTACAGGGTGCCGTCAGCGGTTACACTAAAGTCCTTTAGCTTTACTCCAGCTGGAGTGAGGTATTGCTGCTTGTACGCAAAGCCATTACCATCGAGGTTTATGCCGACAATTTGTTGCTGGTTTGTTCCAAGAGCAATGATTGACTGCTCGTTTTGAAGTATAAGCTTAGTTAGGCCTTTGACCGAAGTTGCCAGGTCGGTAATTGAAGCGGGTTCGCCAATACCGTTGGTGAACGTTGTAATTTTAGTACTGCCATCGACCATTAAGATAGAACCGTTGATGGCGAGAGCAGTGCCTTTGGCTACACTTGCAGCGTTTGCCCGTTTAATATAGCTTGAGCTCGCGCTAAAACCAATCGAGGTGCGACTGTGTCGGTAGATTTGATCATTCTGAGGTGAGAGGATATAGAGGTTGCCAACATAACTCGCAATGGCGTTGCCAGCGATCCAATTGCCGCCACTTAGTTTGACCGTAGTAAGTGGTTTTCCAGGTATAAACTGCAGCACATCTGGTGCAGAGGTTAGGATGAAGATGCTATCTCCAAGCGAAGACGGTGTTGCGGCGACGGCAAGCTTTAGGCTACTGTTTTGAGCTACGATGCTTGATGATTTGCGGGCAATGTCTATCTGGTACAGGGCGCCTGCATTCGTATCAACCGTATACAGCCGGTCGTCGAGTTGCACAATGAAATTCGCAGTAAACTTCTTTACTGATGTAAAATCTACAATATTATTAACTTTAAGTCGGGTGATGTTGCTTAGCTTGTCGTTGACGGTAGAGAGGCGCGCCGCTAACTCCTGAGGGCTAATGCTCTTTTGGCTGCGCAAATCACTGTCCATTTCAAAGGCGCGGCTGATTTGTTGAGCATTATAGGCATTGGTAATTGCCTCTAGCTTGGTGGTGGCTGATTTTGTGGAGGCGGCACTACCATCAACTTGCCCTAAACTCTGTTTGGCCTCGGCGCTTTCGGTCAAGGCAACCACTTCTTTGTAGTCTGTCACTAAGTCTCGATAGTTCGTGGTATTGGCGGAATACAGGTACGAACCGATTCCAATGCACAGGACCAGCCCCAGAGCGATCACGAGCGCTTTGCGCGGGTTTGGGTTAATATACTTAGTCCACAGGTTGTTCCAAATGGATTTGCTATGATGTTTGGCATTCGGCCAGGCTTTGGTTTTCCACCAGGAGTGAGACTTGCTAGCAGCTGCTTTGACAGCTCCAGAGGCCTTGAGCGCGAGCGGTGCGCCAGCAGCCTTTACCTCGTCGAGCTTGGTTTGCGATTTACCTACCATGACGGTGTCGGGTTGGCCTTCGAGGGGTTCGTTTGAGGCCTGTTCCAGGTCGCTGAGCTCAACTACAAGGGCGGCACAGCGTGCACTGCTTGCCTCACCCTCGAGTTGGCTACTCATTTTATGTACGCAGCTGGCAGGAGAGTTGTCGATTACCAGCTGGTTGAGGGAACTGGCTTCGAATTCAAAGAGGACTGCGGGTGTGGCAAAGAGCAGTTTATCTTTTTGCTTGAGTGTGCCCTCGGCAATGCCGTGGAAGGTTTTGCGCGGGCTGCTGCCTGCATTCAGGCCCTCAGCTAAGTCGGTAAGCTTGGAGCCTCGGTACAGGCGTGCATGCGCCTTGCCACACTGGGATAAATAGAGCTGATCTTGATTCAGTATGGCTACAACTGCACTGAGACTACTAATGTGCTTGGCATGATGTGATTCATTGAGTCTGGCGAGTTGGCTGTTCAGGGCAGCGATGGACTTTTCGAACCGAGTGCTCGGCTCGTCATCAAACTTCTTGTTAAAGTATTCTTCACCCATAGTCTTAATAACCAAATCGACTATTTGACTTGCTAGGGACTCCTTGGCCATGACTTCGATGACAACAAATAGGCTACCAAGTTGGAGTTTTTGCTCAATCGGTGGCTCGAAATGGTAGGCAAATGCCAAAGCCGGCACACTGGAGTGCTTCGTGGGGTATGGTACAAGTTTGGCTACGCGCTGAAGGAGGGGTGTGTTCATGGAAGTGCTATGGATTTGCAGTTTTTGCAGACTTACAAGGTGTTTAAGCAGAATGTTTTCCTTAGCATAACATTTTTGGCACTTGGCGGCCAGGGAGTATGTAGGGAGGTGAGCTGCTATACTAAGGTCATGGAAAAAACCGATCACATTGCAGGGCTCAACAAGGCACAGGCCAGGGCAGTAACGCATGGTAGCGGCCCAGCTCTTGTGGTGGCGGGCGCAGGGACAGGTAAGACCACGGTTATTACCCGACGGATAGCTTGGTTGATAGCTACGGGTAAGGCGCGGCCAGATGAGATTCTCGCACTTACCTTTACCGACAAGGCCGCCCGTGAAATGGAGGAGCGGGTTGATCACTTATTGCCATATGGGGTGGTGAGCACCAATATCATGACATTCCACGCCTTGGGTGATCAGATTCTGCGTGATCAGGCGTTGGAGATTGGCATTTCAACCGACTTCCAGGTAATGAGTGGTTTTCAGCAGATAATCTTCATGCAACAGATTCTGCCAGAGCTCGAGTTGGATCATTACGCACCGCTCGGTAATCCATACCAGTTTCTGGAGGCACTTGCTACGCATTTTTCACGACTCAAAGATGAATGTATTACGCCGGCGCTGTATCGAGAGTTTGCTGCCCAGCAGATAGTTAAGGCAGCAACAGAGGAGGCTAAGTCTGAGGCTGAGCGCGTTCGTGAATTGGCGTTTGCCTACAGTGTGTATACCGAGCAGGCTCGAGCTCAGGCTAAGCTGGACTTTGGGGATCAAATCTCGCTGACCATTGAACTATTCAAGGCACGGCCAAAGGTCCTGCTTGGCTACCAGCAACGGTTCAAATACATCATGGTAGACGAGTATCAGGATACAAATTACGCTCAAAACGAGTTCGTAAAGATGTTGACAAAAAAGCATCAAAACATTATGGTTGTAGGTGATGATGACCAGTCAATCTACCGCTTCAGAGGTGCTTCAATCGCGAATATCTTGCAGTTTAAAAAACAGTACCCCAAAACCAAGCAAATCGTGATGACCGAAAACTATCGGTCGACTCAGGAAATTCTAGATATTAGCCATACGCTTGTTGCTAACAACAATCCAGACCGACTTGAAGTTCAAAACAAGATCGATAAGCGTTTAGTCGGTTTCAGTCATGGTCCAGCACCTGTACTCATGCAGGCCCCCACCTTACCAGAGGAGATGCAGCTGGTAGCGCGCCAAGTAGCAAGACTCATTGCCGATGGCGTTGAGCCGCGTGACATTGCGATTTTAATGCGCAAAAACAGTCAGTCGAGCGCCATAATGTTGGCCTTAGAGGCTGAGGGGGTGATGGCTGAAACCTCCCAAAGGGAAAGTCTGTTTATGCGTCCAGAGGTAAAAGCTCTCCTTAACTTTGTGGCGGTCATGAATGACCCCCAGGACTCAACGGCTATGTATGGACTGCTCGCGGGTGATATATACCAGATGCAGCTTGGTTCGCTGGTCAGTATGACATCTCAGGCAAAGCGTGAGCACAGCAGTCTTGAGCAGTATTTGAGGGGTATTGAAGGGGCGGAGGCAGGTATGGAGAGGGTGATTGAGCATATCGATGAGTACCGCAAGCACGCCCGTGAGCTGAGTGCTGGACAGCTGTTGTATAAATTCATACATGAGCAGGGTTATCTGGGAAAGCTGCTCGAAGCAGCCGAAAATAGTAATGAAGCGGCCCTAAAGATTCAAAACATTGCCCAGTTTTTTGGGCTGATCAGGGAGTTTGAAAACATGAGTCTTGATCCAACGATTTATCATTTCTGGGCCTATGTTTCCGAGATGCGCAGCTCAGAAGCCGACATATTGTCGACCGAATCGCCACTTGATCAAAATGCGGTGCGGATTATGACGATACACAAGGCAAAGGGGCTAGAGTTCGAGGCGGTGTTTGTGCCTAATATGGTTGCAGAGGTCTTTCCCTCGCGTCGTCAGGCCGAAAAGATTCAGATTCCAGATGGCCTGATAAATGTCGATACCAGTCGGGAATGGCATGTTGCTGAGGAGCGACGTCTTTGTTACGTGGCGCTCACGCGTGCCAAGAAATACCTCTACTTGTCATGCTCATACGATCATGGCGGAGCTCGCTTGCGTAAGATGTCGCCGTTTGTAGCCGAAGCACTTGGTGCCCAAGCTCCCATACAACTGGAGGCTAAGACGGGTGCTCTTGAGCTGATTGACCAATTTGCAGTACCGCAAAAACCAGAACACGATCTGACTGCGCACTTGTACGAGGATGGCTGGCTGAATCTCACCCCACACCAGATTGACGACTATTTGCGCGATCCAGAAAAGTTTTGGTTATTCCATGTCCTGAAGCTGCCACAGGGGCCGTTTCATGCCCTTGTGTATGGATCGGCTATTCATCATGCGATAGAGTTTTATTACCGCGGGCGGCTCAACGGTCGCACGGTTCCACTCAAAGATGTGCAGCAGGCTTTTGAGGACGCTTGGTCGAGTGAGGGCTTTGTGTCCAGGCGCCACGAGCAGCAACGGCTGTCGCGTGGGAGAGAGGTCATTAAACGGTTCTATGAACGCGAGAAGCAAGCTGAGTTGCCACAATGCGTTGAGTTACCGTTTAGTCTCATTATCCCTGAGCTCAAAGTCCGTATTAGCGGTCGATATGACGCAGTTTTTGCGCACAAGCTGGTTGGTAGCAAGAATGGGGCGATCGAAATTCGCGACTTCAAGACTTCCCAAGTAAAGGACCAGGCGGCTGCAGAACGGAAGCTCAAAGACAACGTGCAGCTGGCCATTTATGCACTCGCTTGGGAGCGCACCACGCAGCAGCCAGTTGCAAGTGTGTCGTTGGACTTTGTTGAGCCTGGGCTTATCGCTGCGACAACGAAGGTTGATCATGTCAAGACGCTCGAGAAGATTAAGAAAGTGGCTGACGGGATAGCTCGCCGCGACTTCAAAGGTGGTGCCCAGTCGCTCTACAAGGTAACGCAACCATGGTAATTCTTGACCTAGTTGCTATACTTTAGGCATGAGCGCCAAACACTATTTGAGCTATCGCGATCAAGACTGGCTCGAGAATTCGCTAGCTGATATTTGGTATCGGCATTTTGAGGATGTGGTTCAGGGCAATGTTGTGCGGATTGTATATGGTCGCAAGGCAAAGAACCAGCTAGGCTCGATTAGGCGAGACAAACATGACCCGACGGCAAGCATTATAACAGTTAATCCGCTATTCCAAGATCTTGATGTGCCAGAGTATGTTGTTAAAGCCACCATTGTGCACGAGATGACGCACTATGCACATGGCTTTAACTCGCCACTCGAGCAAAAGCACAAACACCCGCATAGTGGTGGCGTGATTCGGCGGGAGTTTGCCGAAAGAGGTTTAGAGCAGTTGTATCTGGACCAAAAGGCCTGGTTGAAGGAGTACTGGCCACTCATCTTGGCTCGGCACTTCCCAAATAACCGCTACAAGATAGTAAAAACTACAACGAGTAGGCAGGTACCCTTGCCGTGGTGGATGCGAGGCATGCGCTAGTATTGACATACTTATTGGTAGGTACTATTATAGTAGTCCGAACTTTGTTATCAGGACTTCGATCTTGGGAGCGAGCATGTCAACAATTGCAGTAATTTGTCCGCAGTGTGGAGACGTAGAAGTTACTCAGAAGGAAGTAGTTGTCAGGGTGTGCAGAGATACCTCTGTCGCGAGCTACTGGCTGACGTGCCCATGGTGCACAGAGATAATTACCCGGAGGGCGGAACCGCGGGTTGTTGAGTTGCTGGTGGCTGCAGGCTGTCGGCTCCAAACGTGGAGCCTTCCAGAGGAGTTGAGTGACGCGCAGCGGTGTGGCAGTGGTTTGCCTATCGATATTGATGAAGTCCTCGATTTCCCTGAGAAAGTTCAGGACGAAGCTGCCTTCGATGAGGCATTCGATAAACTCTGTCGTGAAGTGAAGTGATGGAAAAAGAGGGGTGGCTAGGCATAGGGCTTAGCCACCAATCGGCCGGACAAATATGTCCGGTTTTCTTTTGCCCACATAGTTCGTTTTGTGTTCGTTGATGGGTCGTGTATAATATGCTTATGACAGCACTTCTCATTGTCCTCATCGTAATTATGCTCTTGGGCTTCGGCGCGATTATATTTGTGCTGAGTCGGCAAACGCCTGCTCCAAAGGCCGATGAGGGCGCTCTGGGCATGCTCAAGCAGGACCTGCAAGGAATCACTCAGTTACTCTCGCAAACCCAGTCGCAAATGGGTGAGCGGCTGGATAAAAACAATGATGCTATGCGCGACTCGGTGCACAGACAGATGAGCGAGTCAGCCAAGCTCATTACTGAGGTCACACAGCGGCTCACGACGCTCGACGAAACCAACCGTCGGGTAGTTGATGTAGCGGATGAGCTAAAAACGCTTCAAAATGTCTTACAGAACCCCAAACAACGCGGTGTATTGGGGGAATACTACCTTGATACAGTGCTTAAGAACGTGTTGCCGCCCGATCGCTATAAATTGCAGTATAAATTTGAAGATGGCGAGATTGTTGATGCGGCTATTTTCCTAGAAGAGGGTAAGGTTTTGCCGATCGACTCTAAGTTCAGCTTAGAAAACTACAATCGGTTGATTGAAGAGAATGACAAGGACAAGCGTGAGGTAATTATCAAGACCTTTAAGCAAGACTTAAAGAACCGCATTGACGAGACTGCTAAGTATATTCGCCCTAATGAAGGCACAATGGACTTCGCCTTCATGTTTATTCCCTCCGAGGCCATTTACTATGACTTGCTGGTTAATAAAGTCGGTATGGTGCAGACATCCTCGCGCGACCTCATAGAGTATGCTTTTCGGGATAAGAAGGTCATTATTGTGTCGCCAACCTCATTTATGGCCTACTTGCAGACAGTTTTGCAGGGCTTGCGCTCGTTGCAGATCGAAGAGCAGGCCAAGGAGATCCAGATCCGCGTGGGCCAGCTTGGGCAGCATCTGCGCGCGTACGACACGTTTATGGGCAAGCTGGGTAATTCGCTCGGTACAACCGTTAATCACTATAATAACGCCCACAAAGAGCTGAAAAAGATTGATAAAGACGTGGTGAAGATCTCGGGCAGTAGTCCGGCCGTTGAAGCGTTGTTAGTTGATAAGCCTAGCCTAGACGAGTAAAGTAGAACAAAAGGGAACACAACTACTATGCGCATACTTTCGGGCATTCAGGCTACTGGAAAACTACACATCGGCAATTATTTGGGGATGGTTAAGCCATTTGTAGACATGCAGGATAAGGGTGAGGCCTTTTACTTTATTCCAAACCTACACTCACTCAATGTTCGCCCCGACCCAGAAGTGCTGCGGCAAGACACACTGGCGAATGTTGCGTGGTTTTTGGCAGCTGGCGTAGACCCTAAAAAGTCAGTTGTGTTCACTCAATCGCATGTGTCGGCGCACTCAGAGCTATGCTGGATACTCAATAACTTCGTTACTATGGGTGAGCTGAGCCGTATGACGTCGTATAAGGACAAGAGTGCTTCAAGGGGCGCCGAGGGGCAGCTCGTAGCGCTTTATACCTACCCGGTACTCATGGCTGCCGACATTATTCTCTACGATGCTGAGCTGGTGCCTGTCGGGGAGGATCAAAAGCAGCACGTGGAGCTGACTCGGGATATCGTAGGGCGTTTTAACAAGCTCTATGGCGACACATTCGTGGCCCCAAAGGCAGTTCTGCCCTCCGTTGGGGCACGCATCATGAGTCTGCAAGACCCATCGAGCAAGATGAGCAAGAGCGATCCGAACCAAAGCGGCAACATAATGCTCCTTGATGACGAGCTGACGATTAGAAATAAGGTTAAACGAGCCGTAACAGATGCTAAGGGCGAGGTGAAAGTGTCTGAACACGGTGGCGCCGTTACTAATCTCATGCACATTTATAGCGGTTTTTCCGGTAAGAGCATGCATGAAATTGAGCAATTATACGTAGGTAAGGGGTATGGGGACTTCAAGTCCGATCTAGCAGACATTCTAGTGGAGGAAGTCAGTGTTTTACAGCGTACATTCCACGCGTTAATGGCTGACGAAGACTACCTACTTAAGGTTCTCGAGGACGGTGCTATGCAGGCCAACCAAATAGCCACCCAAAAACTTAATGAAGTGAAGCAAAAGCTCGGCATACTATAGTAGAATGTAGTATTTACAACACACTTTTACAGGTTAGGGCAGACGAAATAGCATAAAAAGTATTGACGGAAGCATAAGCATTTGCTATACTTGTATCAACATAAGTTAGTCCTTTAAAACAAAAATAAAACTCAAAAAGTTTCTCCAGGAAAAGGTAGCCCGGACTCTACGAGCGGGCGAGTAACGGTAGGGCAAGCCCGGCATAGAAACAACCCCCTTGTTTCTAGTCGGACTCTCCCTACTGTTCTATGGGTAACAAGCCGCTAATGTTCGTACGTTCTAGGCTTAAGTTATACACTACCCGTTGGCTATAGCCAGTAAACTGCATCGGATCGCAACCAGCGATAGGTATAGCTTACTGGCTAAACCGGACGGATGGTGGGGAAGCGAGACTTTGACAAAAGCAGTGATGCTTGTGTCACACAACAGTCTCACCTGTAAGCTTGGCCTCATTGGCTAAGGTTACTTACCGGGCCTCCGCGTGCCAATTTGTTTCTTAACATTAGGGCAGATGCGATTAGAGGCCCGTAACCATGCAATCATAGTCGTTCAGACTACTTCGCACAATAATGTCGACTCGGCACAACGTGCGGAGTTTTTTATTTGGCTTAGTTAGGGCTTGAGACGTGGTGCTAAGAGTGACGCGAAGTAAAGCAATCTTCGCAATTCGAATAGAACAAAAAAGTAGCTCATTACGCTTTGGAATATGTCACTAATAAATATAGTGTTCATATAAACGTGTGGTAGTGTTCGATTCTTTGGGTAAGTTGTTGCTACGGGCGTGCCTGCTTGAGCTGAAGGTCCATATCTGGGATAATAGGTGCTATATGGCAAAAACAGACAAGCTACAGAAGGGGATATTTGGGGTAGGGCTTGTTACTTCGTGCCTACTTTCCTTTACAGTGCTCCTTAGTTTAATGGTTATGGCGAGTCCATCCGAGCTTGGACCTGCCGGTGTTACCCTATGGTTTATTCTGGCCCTAATAGCCCTTACGACGCTGTTTATGTTACTGTACTGGTCGTACAGTCGAAAAAAGAACAGCTTTGTGAACGGTCGTAGGCAGTCAGTCGGTGCATTTAGGGTGGCAGTAGTGCCAGCTGGCGCCATTGTAGTTCTGCTAGGCATGAGTAGCCTCGGTACGCTGACATTGCACGATACACTGCTCGTGCTGGGTGCCACATTTATTATTGAGACTTACTTGTACACAACCGAGAGGAGGGGGCTATGAGCTCAATCATTGAATCCGCGCGGAGCGCTGCCGCAGCCGCCCAAACTGAGAATGATTTACAGCTTGTTAAAGCGCAGTTTCTAGGTAAGAAGAGCGAGCTCCAGGCCGGTTTGCGCGCGCTTTCAAGCCTGGGCCAAGAAGAGCGCAAGCAAAAGGGAGCCGAGCTTAACCGTCTAAAGCTGGAGCTCGAAGAAGTATTTTCTTTGCGCCATGCTTCGCTCCTCAACGAGCTTGATGCCCTACCGCCACTTGATCTTACGGCACCTGGTATTGGCCAGGGGTTTGGCCATGCCCATCCAGTAACGCTCGTTATGAGTGAGCTATATAGCTCGTTTACTCGCTTGGGCTTTGCGATAGTTGATAGCAACGAAATAGAGGATGACTGGCACAACTTTGAGGCACTGAATATGCCGCCGCACCACCCGGCCCGCGATATGCAGGACACGTTTTATATTAAGGACAGCGAAGACTCTCATCGTATTCTGCCTCGTACTCACACCTCTGGCATGCAGGTACGGTTTATGAAGGATAACAAGCCACCGTTTAAGATCATCGTGCCGGGCAAGGTTTTCCGGAATGAAGATGAAGACAGAACACACTTGTGGTCATTTACCCAGGTGGAAGGTTTGGTTGTGGGTGAAGGGGTGTCGTTAGTACATCTTAAAGGCGTGTTACTTGCAGCTATGAAAGACTTGTTAGGTGAAGACACAGAGATTCGATTGCGACCGAGTTATTTTCCTTACACTGAACCATCGATTGAGATCGACGTGACTTACAAGGGAGAGTGGTTGGAGCTTCTGGGTGGCGGCATGGTACACCCAAGTGTACTACAGAACGCTGGTATTGACCCTGAGCGCTATAGCGGTTTTGCCTTTGGTATCGGGCCGGAGCGGGTTGCTATGGTGAAGTATCGCATCTCGGATTTACGCAACTTTTGGCGACCAAAGCTTGACTATCTGGAGCAGTTTTAATGAAGCTTTCCGTTAAAACACTCAATACTTACCTTAAGAAACCACTTACTACAGAGCGAGTAGTTGAGCTTCTGGGCCGCACTGAAGTTGAGATTGAAGAGGTTGTTTCAGCTAACACCTGGGACGAGAAGATCATTGCTGCCAAGGTCCAAGAGGTACGGCAGCATCCAGACGCTGATCGTTTACGCATAGCCACCGTTGATACTGGGTTGGAAACTGTAGAGATTGTCTGCGGTGCACCGAACTTGGCTCAGCACCAAGTTGTTGTCTTGGCGCAAGTTGGCGCCACATTGCCTGATGGTTTGCGGATCGAATCGGCTAAGCTTCGTGGAGTAACTTCGAATGGTATGCTGTGCTCGGCCAAAGAGCTTGGTATTTCAGACGATCATGCTGGGATTATGGTGCTACCAGATGAAACACCACTTGGCGCAACATTGTGCGACATATGGCAAAAGGGCGACACCCTTGATATAAAGACACCTGCAAACAGGTGGGATTATCTTAGTTTTGTTGGGCTGGCCAGGGAAGTGGCTGCTCAGGATGAGGGGAACGAGCTGGTAGAGCCACCAGTCGAGGAAATTACATATTGCGACACTGAACTTGTAAAAGTCAAGGAAAAGGGGGAATGTAGGCGATTCGTGAGCGTTAAGATGTCTGTGAATAACGCTGTGAAGTCCCCGCAGTGGCTTGTGGATAACTTAGAAGAGAATGGCCTGCGCAGCATTAGTCCTGTTGTAGACATTACCAACTTTGTCATGCTTGAGACTGGCCAGCCTTCGCACGCTTACGACGCCAAAAAGCTACACGGTGCGTTGCAGGTACGCTTTGGCTCCCCCACCGATAAACTTACAACATTAGATGGCGTGGTGCGCAACTTGGGTGTTGAGGATCTGGTGATAGCAGACGATAGTGGTGTAATAGCCTTGGCGGGCGTGATGGGCGGCGTGAGTACTGAAGTTGACGCCCAGACGACCGAGATCCTCTTGGAGGTTGCCAACTTTGACCGCACAAGGGTGCGTAAGGCGGCATTAAGACACGGTTTGCGCAGTGAAGCGTCGGCCCGGTTCGAGCGCTCACTCCCTCTCCCCTTGCCTACTTTGGCAGCTAGTCGACTTATATCCTTACTTAAAGAAGTTGCTGAGGCAAAGGTGATTGACTCCCCTTGTGACCAGCTCTATGGTTGGCCTTGGGTTCAGCAAATTGGCTTACGTTTACGCAAGGCGGAAAAGCTCTTAGGCACGCCGCTTGATGAAAAGCAGGTGATGAGTGGGCTCAAGCAGCTCGGATTTGAAGTTGAGCATTTTAGTATTACCAAGGAATCGCGCAAGCACCTAGGTAAGCCGTATATCTGGGGTGCAAATTTCCGAGAGCACGGCGAATCTGGCTTTGATTGTTCATACCTCATTGATCGCATCTATTCACGCATTGGTGTGCATGTTGGCCACGTGGCGCTTGGTCAATTCCACTTTGGGCGGCCAGTCGAGGTTGGTGACTTACGCCCAGGCGACGTGGTATTTTACGAAGGCTTAATTAAGAATTCACCAACCGATCACTACTATGTGGCCGACGGCCGCGGCGGTCACACTAAGATCGAACTTGACAAGCCTATGAAGGTGGGGCATAACGGCATATACATTGGCGACAACCGAGTAATAACTGCTATTCAGTATGAACGCAAAGGAGAAGACTGGGTTCCTCGGGCCGAGCAAGGCGTGATCGAGGTGCCATTAAGTGACTTCACCAACGACCCAACTTATCTGGGTGCTCGACGCTATGTTGAGAACTTTAATCATATTCTGGCTATCACAGCACCTTGGTGGAGGACGGATGTGCGCTTAGAAGAAGACATGATTGAGGAAATCGTGAAGATTATCGGCTATGATGCGATTCCAGCTGAACTACCTCCCCTGCCTCCAACCAACACGCGACCGCATCAACTACTTCCACGGATACTGGAGTTTAAAAAGGCATTGAGCGCTAGTGGTCTGCAAGAGATTGTGTCATATTCATTTATTAGCGAACGCTCGATTAAGCGCCTGCATCAGAATCCCCATGACTTTCTTGAGATCGCAAACCCGCTCAGCCGCGAACAGCAATTCTTGCGTCGATCAATGCTACCGAGTCACCTCGATATGGTCAGAAATAACCAGACGTATGCGAAGGAGTTTTTGTGCTTTGAGGTTGCTCGCACCTATCGGCCCACACAAGACGGCGCTTTGCCAAGCGAGATTTGGCAGCTGGGTATTACGGTGGTGGGTCCGCAGAGTACCCTGAGACTTAAAAAAGTGTTCGATAATGTAGCTCAGTATTGTGGCGCCAACCTCGAGTACCAGCCAGTTGATGAGATGCCGTTTGTACCTGGCCGAAGGGCAATAGTTAAGCAGGAAGAAACTCACCTTGGTAGCTTTGGCCAGTTGAGTAAGCAAGTGCTTGCAGCGAGCGAGATTAGCGCAGAAGTTAGCTATGGCGAGCTGGAGCTGGGTGAGTTGCTCGGTAGTGAAACGCAACTACATGTTGCTGATCTGCCTGACTATCAGCTTGTAAGGCGTGATATTACGTTTAGCTGCCAATCAGGAGTGGCTTGGACAGATGTGTGCCGCCTTGTAGCTCAGTCTCAGGGTGTTATGAAGGTTGAGTATCTCGATCAGTATCAGGATGCAGCAATGCAGAAGGATCGTATTAAGCGTTTAAGTTTGCGTTTGTGGTTCGATCTTGGCGCCAACCCAACTGCTGAGGAGATCAAGAAGCGCCAGGATGCAGTTGAACGAACGCTGACATCGAGCGAAACACTGGGCAAAGTCACAATTAACTAGCGATTCATTGGATAGGCCTCTATAATGAGTAACAAGACACAAGCATTATGAGGCAAACCATTCATCAGCCAGTAAAGACAACTAAGCTAAGTAGCCAGGCACAAGCCTGGGTAGTTGGCTACCTTCGTACGCTTGGGCTTATGGCGATTGGCGGAGTTGTGGCCTTTGCGGCTATTAATACCCTATTGTCAGCGTCACTTACTGGCGTGGTCTACCCAGGAGTGAAGGTGGCTGGTCAGAATGTGGCTTTCAAGACACGCGCGCAGGTGGTGTCTGAACTCAAAAAGCGTAAAGACCAACATACCTTGACGATTTACTTAGCCGACAAGACGTATGTGATGAAGAGCAGTGAGCTTGGCGCGACACGAGACATTTCCGCTACGGTCGATGCGGCTTACGGCGTCGGGCGTGCTACTCCTTGGCCAATGATCGGTTTGCTCAGCTCAATACGCAGTGGACAGACTGGATATGCCTATAACCTTAACTCGGCCCAGCTTAATAACTTTGTATCGAAAGTGCTTGGTGACATTGGTCGAGCACCCGTTAATGCCAAGGTGGAAGTGGTAGAAGGCAAGATGATTGCAGTAGCAGATCAAGATGGTGTGTCGCTTGATCAAAAGCAGCTCGCTCAGACGCTGCAAGAGGCCTTGGCTGAGGGTAGAGATAGATCGGTCGAACTCCAGCCAGCCACAGTAAAGGCCGATATTCGGCTCTCGGACACTGAGCCCGTCATTAATCAAGCGAATCAGCTTGCTCAGTCTGAGCTGATACTGAACTACGAAGGCAAGGTGTATCGGCCATCACCAAGCGCAGTGGTTACTTGGCTGGTGTTCCCTACCAAAACGGGTCCTTCAGGTGCCACTTCTCTGGCTGTTGATATTGATGAGGCCAAGGTTCGTGGCTATGTCCAGTCAGTCGCTAACGAAATTAACATTACCCCAACTAATAAGAAGGTGACAATCAAAAACGGGGTCAGCACTGTTGACCAAGAAGGCAGAGATGGTTTGGCAATCAATCAGGAGCAGGCTACCGCAGGGCTGGTGGCGGCCTTGCGTAAGCAGGCAGGCGCCAACCTTACTATCGCAGCCTCGCCCGTGGCCTATAAGACAGAGTATAATCGGGTAACGACGCTCGACGTTGGTCGTTATATTGAGATCAACTTGAGCACGCAGCAGCTGTGGGTGTACCAGGATAGCCAGGTCATTTATTCCTCACCGATCACGAGTGGCGCTACAGGCATGGGCTTCCCTACGGTAACAGGACTTTTTAGCATTTATTCGAAATCTACAAACATCTGGTTGGATGGCCGTGCTTATGGTGAGAATTATAACTACCGAGTCCTGGTGGATTATTGGATGCCCTTCCACGGCGGGTTTGGCCTACATGACGCCTGGCGCTGGCGAACATCATTTGGCGGTGCGGACTATTACTACAATGGTAGTCATGGCTGTGTCAACCTACCTCTTGCGACTGCTGCATTTATCTATAATTGGGCCGATATTGGTACGCCTGTCTGGGTCCACACCTAGGATCCTGCTTATGGTTCTGGTTTGCGCACCGTATTCTTGATATAATTCAATGAAAAGGTAAACGAACGTTATGCAAGCCCAGGCCAACCCTAATCTTAATCCTGATACCCAGCCCCGTATGGCTACGGGCGAGCAAAGGAACACACCTGAGCGGCAGCTGGATCGTCCTCCTTCCCAGCAGCCTGAGCGGCAGGCAACGAGCCCAGCCGAAAAGGGTAGTCATCAGCCTTCGGGGTTGCCAACTCAGGCTGTCACTGCTCCTCAAGTGGCTAGCGTGGCTCAGCCAGTAGTTAGTGCGGCATCAGCGACAGTCGCTCCTTCCAGCCTGTCGGCCACCGACGGTGGAAAACTTGAGAAGCCTTGGGTTGACCGCGCCGATGAGATTATTGAGAAGACTGCCCAAGACCCGTACGCGGAGGAAGAAGCACATGAGGAGCTCAGCGCACTTTATCTTAAACAGCGTTTCAACCTTGATATTAAAAGGAACAACCCGCAGCGCTAGCGGGTAAAACGGGCGGATACATAGTGGAAACACAGAACCAGACATTCATTATTCTTGCCACACTACTAACTTTAGCATTTCTTGCTACGCTTGGGTTGGTAGCTTTCGTGATTTACCGGAAAATGGTTCGACGCAATAAGGACATCGAGCGGAGCCTAAAAATGGTGCCGTTGCAGATCAAGCTCCCACCGGCCGAGGCGAGTGAATCGAGTAACCGAGATACCCGGGAGCTGTTTAAAGAAAACATCTCAAAAGCCGAGGGGGTCTTTAACTTGCTTTCGGGCATCACGGCAGATAAATCTCATCTTTACGGTAACCGTTATGTCAGCTTCGAGATTATTGCTGACGGCGCCATGATCTACTTCTACACCGCAGTGCCAGTCACGCTTTTGTCGACAGTCCAAAAGGCCCTGGTGTCGGGCTACCCGACCATCCAGATTGAGCAGATCGATGATCCCAATATCTTTTCACAGACTAGTAAGCTGGCTGGGGTATCTGGTGGCGAGTTGGTACTGGCCAACGATTCCTACTTCCCTATAGCTACCTATAAGAGTCGTGATTCTGATCCGTTGGCTGGCATACTGAGTAGTCTTTCACGCTTGCAGCCGGGCGAGGGGGCTGGAATTCAAATTATGATTCGCCCAGCTAAGCCTGTTTGGGCAAAGAATGCCAAGAAGAAAGCCAAGGACTTGCTAGACCCTGAGAAGATTGCCAAAGAGAAGTATACGACCAAGAAGTTGGTGCGGGATATTGCCATGGCGCCAATCAAGCAGCCTAAGTACTCCAAGAAGATGGAAGAAGGGACCTATAAACAGGACAACCAGCCAGACGCCATCAACCAGAAGATGAGTCAGTTGGTAGAGGAGAAGTACGCCGCGCCGGCTTTTGAAACGATGATCCGTATCCTGGTAAGCTCGGGCGATCAGCATCGTTCCAAGGCGATCGTTCAGGATATGCTCACTGGTTTTGCGCAACTTGCGCTGCCAAACTCCAACCAGTTTAAGTTTAAGCCTGCACCATCGGCCGAGAAGCTAGCGACCGACTTCATCTTCCGCTTTTTTCCGGCAAGTAAGTCGTCGACGGTGCTAAATTCCACTGAACTTGCAGGAATCTTCCACTTCCCTGGTGAGGATATGCAGGTGTCCACACCTGTTATTCGCAAAGGAATGCGCGAGGTACCAGCCCCAGCCGACATGCCAGCCGACGGACTTATACTGGGTAGCAATGTCTACCGTGGTCAAGAAACAGTAGTGCGTTTGCTGGACGATGATCGACGGCGTCACGTTTATATTATCGGTCAAACTGGTACCGGTAAGTCAGTTTTCTTAGAAAACTGTATCGTGCAGGACATGCATATGGGCAAGGGACTATGCTTCTTGGATCCCCATGGCGACACAGCCGAGAAGCTCATGGCCAAAGTGCCGCCCCATCGGCTCAAGGACGTTATCTACTTTAACCCGGGTGACATTGATTACCCGCTTGGTTTTAATATCCTCGAGTTTGACCCCGCGCATCCGGAGCAGAAGGACTTCCTTATTCAGGAGGCGATTAGTATGTTCTATAAGCTCTATGACCCAAAAGGTCAGGGCATTGTCGGGCCAATGTTTGTTGATTGGTTCCGCAATGCTGCTCTTACCGTTATGTCCGACCCAGCTGGCGGTACGATGATTGAGGTGCCTAAGTTGTTTACGAATGATGACTTTTTAAAGCAGAAGTTTAGGCACGTGGCCGATCCGGTGGTGCAAGAGTTCTGGACCGGACAGATGGCGCAGACCAGCGAGCACACTAAGAGTGAAATGCTTGGTTACTTTACGTCTAAGTTTGGCGACTTTGCCAATAATGAGATAATGCGTAACATTATTGGTCAGAAGAAGTCGTCCTTTAGCTTGCGTGACATCATGGACGGTAAGAAGATCCTATTTGTGAACCTGTCCAAAGGTTTGCTTGGCGACATGAACTCTAAGTTGCTCGGCATTATTTTCATTATTAAATTCCAGATGGCCGCTATGAGCCGAGCCGATACGCCCGAAGATCAGCGTCAAGACTTTAGTCTCTACATTGATGAGTTTCAAAACTATGCCACTGATTCAATTGCCACGATTCTGTCTGAAGCTCGCAAATATCGCTTGAACATGATTATGGCAAACCAGTTTATCTCCCAGCTTGAGGAGCCGATTCGTGATGCGGTCTTTGGTAACGTTGGTAACATGATTGGCTTTCGGGTTGGCCCAGAGGACGCTGAGTTTATGGCCAAGCAGTTCGCGCCTGCTTTTGATAAAGATGACATTATTAATACGCCCAACTTGTACGCGGCGGCTCGTCTGATTAGCCGTGGTGCCGTTACGCCGCCTTTTTCGCTCAAAGAAATATTCCCACCGATTGGGGTGGCCAACCCGCAGCTCTATGATCAAATGGTACAGCTCTCGCGTCAGCAATTCGCCCGCCCGAAGGCCGATGTGGCCGCCGAGATAGCTCATAGTTTGGCAGTTGTGCCCTCGACACCGCAGGCAAAGCCAGGCACCTCCGTAGTAAACCGCTAGCGCTTATGGTCTAGAGGACTTGCCCGTCCTTGAACAGGTGGGGTATACTAGGGAGTATCTGTTGTCAGCTTGGCTGGCACGTAATAAAAGTGAGGGTTAACAAACATACATGGCTGATAAAGTGCAATATGGTGCAGAACAAATCCAGGTCCTCGAAGGGCTCGATCCGGTACGGAAACGTCCGGGCATGTACATTGGTGGCACCGGCGTCGAGGGCTTGCATCACCTAATTTGGGAGCTGGTCAATAACTCTATCGACGAAGCCATGGCTGGCGAAGCCACCACGGTCGACGTGGTTATGCACGAAAACGGCTGGGTAACCGTTACCGACGATGGTCGTGGTATTCCTGTTGATAAACACAAAACAACGGGCAAGTCTGCACTGGAGACGGTACTAACCGTTCTGCACGCTGGTGGTAAGTTCGGCGGCGGCGGCTACAAGGTGTCGGGTGGTTTACACGGTGTGGGCGTCAGTGTGGTGAATGCCCTAGCAACCGACTTGGTGGCCAAAGTCTATAAAGACGGCAAGGAGTACGAGCAAGTCTATAAGCAAGGTGTACCACAAGCTGAAATTAAAGTCGTTGGCAAAACTGACAAGCGCGGTACTTCAATTAGCTTTATGCCGGACGCGTCGATCTTTGAAACGACCAAATTTAGTTATCAGACGATTGTCGATTACTTGCGCCATCAGTCTTACCTTACTAAGGGTGTGCGGTTACATATTGCCGACGAAGGGGCTGGGCGTAGCTATGGTTTTTACTTTGAGGGCGGTATTCGCTCTTATGTTGAGCACCTCAACCGCGATAAAGAAACACTCAACCAACCGACTTTCTATGTTGAAAAGAAGGTCGAGGACGTCACCGTAGAGCTGGCAATTCAATACTGCGACTCATTTAACGAACAAGTTAAGACCTTTGCTAATAACATTCACAACCCCGAGGGTGGCACGCACTTAACTGGTTTTCGTACAGCGCTGACACGGGTGATTAACGAATACGCGCGTAAGAGCGGACTGATTAAAGAAAAAGATGAGAATCTAACGGGTGATGACGTTCGCGAGGGGTTGACGGCGGTTATCTCGGTGAAGTTGCCTGACCCACAGTTTGAAGGTCAAACTAAGGCAAAGCTTGGTAATCCAGAAGTACGGGGTTACGTGGAGCAAGTGCTTAGCGAATACCTGGCTTACTATCTCGAAGAAAACCCCAATGAAGCCAAGAAGATTATTGGCAAGGCATCGTTGTCGGCTCGAGCTCGCTTGGCAGCGCGTGCAGCGCGCGATACCGTAATCCGCAAAGGCGCTCTCGAGGGCTCGGCCTTGCCTGGCAAGCTGGTTGACTGTTCGTCGCGTAAGCCAGAGGATAGTGAGCTCTACATTGTAGAGGGAGATTCGGCTGGTGGATCAGCCAAGGGTGGTCGTGACAGTAAATTCCAGGCCATTTTGCCACTGCGTGGTAAGGTGCTCAATGTCGAACGGGCGCGGCTTGATAAGATGCTTGGTAATAATGAAATTAAGGACATGATTATAGCCTTAGGTGCTGGGATTGGTGAGAATTTCGACATCGCCAAGCTACGCTATCATCGCATCATTATTATGACCGACGCCGATGTTGACGGTGCGCATATTCGGACCCTGCTGCTGACCTTCTTCTTTCGAAACTTCCCCGACGTAATTAACCAAGGCCACCTATATATCGCTCAACCACCGCTCTATAAGATCCAAGTTGGCCGTAGTGAGAAGCACTATGCCTTTAGTGATGAGCAAAAGGAGCGGGTCTTAGACGAGCTACGTCTCAAGGCAAAGGATAAGAAGACTGCTAAGGCGACCAAGGCAGCGGCCGAAGAGGCTGAACTAGCCAGTGACGATGCGTCAGTCGAAACAGCTGCCGATTTAGCGGAACTGGCGATGGCCGAAAACGTTCAAGATCAAATGAGTGCTGGCGAAGTGGCTAACGATGAGTCGACCGATATGGGTATTCCTGGGCTGTCAATTGCTCGCTACAAGGGTCTTGGTGAAATGAATGCTACTCAGCTGTGGGAGACGACGATGGATCCAGCTAACCGCATTCTACTCCAAGTGAAGGTCGATGACGCCGAGAAAGCGGACGCAATATTTAACAAGCTGATGGGTGAGGAAGTAGCCCTGCGTAAGAGTTTCATACAGACCCACGCTACATCAGTTGAGAATTTGGATATA
Source organism: Candidatus Saccharimonadia bacterium (assembly GCA_041907025.1). Taxonomy (GTDB): domain Bacteria; phylum Patescibacteriota; class Saccharimonadia; order CAILAD01; family JADZBC01; genus CAYPSN01. The sequence continues at coordinate 63,225 of JAYRIB010000004.1, forward strand.
TAGGAGCATCATGGCAGATACAACCGACAAGCAAGCTAAAGAACCCCAGATGACGCCCGAAGAGCAAACAAACCAGGCGATGATTGAGAGTGGTATTGGCCAGGTAGAATTCCGCACCATTGAAACGGAAATGGAGAAGAGCTACCTCGACTATTCCATGAGTGTCATCGTTTCACGCGCGTTGCCTGATGTGCGTGACGGGCTCAAGCCAGTGCACCGACGTATACTTTTCGTAATGAACAACCTTGGTCTGCGCCACGGTTCTAAGTTCCGCAAGAGCGCCACCGTGGTTGGTGATGTGATGGGTAGCTATCACCCTCACGGCGATAGCGCAATCTACGACGCCATGGCTCGTATGGCGCAAGACTTTTCGATGCGCTACATGCTGGTTGATGGTCAAGGTAACTTTGGTTCGATTGACGGTGACTCGCCAGCCGCCATGCGTTATACCGAAGCTCGCATGCAGAAGCTCACCGAGGAGTTGTTGGTCGACATCGACAAAGACACCGTGGACTTTAGACCCAACTACGATGGTAATAAGCGTGAGCCATCAGTCCTGCCAGCTAAATTACCAAACTTACTCTTAAACGGTGTACAGGGTATTGCCGTTGGTATGGCAACTAATATCCCGCCTCACAATCTAACCGAAATCGTCGATGCCGTAATCCATATTATCGACAACCCCGAAGCTACCGTCGCCGATCTCATTGGTATCGTGACGGGTCCAGACTTCCCGGGTGGGGGGATTATCTTTGACGACGGCGGCATAGCTCAGGCCTACGGCACGGGCAAGGGTAGTATTGTGATGCGGGCTGATGCTGAGATTGAAGAAGATAAAAAAGGCCGCCAGCGTATTGTAGTTACCTCAATCCCATTCCAGGTGAACAAGTCTACCCTAGTGACCAAGATTGCCGACCTGTATCACGAGAAGAAGCTGATTGGTATCTCTGACGTACGCGATGAATCATCAGACCGTGTCGGCGTGCGCATTATCATTGAGCTCAAGAAAGACGCTTACGCTCAGAAGCTCCTAAACCAACTCTTTCGCTTAACGCCCCTGCAAACTACCTTCCACGTTAATATGCTCGCCTTGGTGAATGGTATTCAGCCGCGCGTGCTCAACCTTGAGATGGTCTTGCGTCATTACCTTGACCACCGCAAGATCGTGGTGCGTCGTCGCACTGAGTTTGAGCTGCGCAAAGCGCAGGCCAGAGCGCACATTCTAGAGGGCTTACGTATTGCCCTTGATCAGATCGATAAGGTTATTTCGACCATCCGGGCGAGCTCGACCAAAGAAGAAGCCCTTGCCAACTTAATTAAGAACTTTAAGTTGACCGAGATTCAAGCTAAAGCTATTCTCGACATGCAACTGCGGACCCTGGCTGGCTTGGAACGCAAAAGGATTGAAGATGAGTACAACGCACTCATGTTGTTAATCAAAGAGCTCGAGACCATCCTGAGCGACGAGGCCAACATCCTTAAAGTTATTCGTGAAGAGCTGGTTGAGCTTAAAGAAAAGCATGGCGACAAACGCCGAACTAAGGTTGTGAAATCAGCTATTGGTAAGTTCTCGGATGAAGATTTGATCCCGAACGAAGAAGTGATTATTACCTTGACGACTGGTAACTACATTAAGCGCATGCCATCAAATACCTATACGGCGCAAGCGCGTGGCGGTAAAGGTAAAATCGGTATGGCCACCAAGGAAGAGGACGTGGTAGAGCACATGGTGCAGACGAATAACCACGATACCATCCTGTTCTTTACCTCGCTCGGGCGGGCCTTTAAGCTGAAAGCGCACGAGGTGCCAGCTTCATCCCGTACTGCTAAAGGCCAGGCGATCGTTAATTTACTGAATCTGAGTCCAGACGAGCGTGTCACTTCCTTGCTGACGATTGAGAAGGACAATGCCTCCAAGTTCCTGTTTATGACCACCAAGAACGGGGTAATCAAGAAGACAGCGATTACTGAGTATCAGAATGTCCGAGCCAGTGGACTGATTGCCATTAAGCTCGACAAGGGTGATGAGCTCAAGTGGGTCAAGAAGACGCACGGTAGCGATGATATTATCATCTCAACCGCTATGGCGCAGGCCATTCGGTTCAAAGAATCAGATGCCAGGCCCATGGGGCGGGCTACGCGCGGCGTGCGTGGTATTCGCCTGCGCACGGGCGACACGGTGGTCGGTATGGATGTACTGGGTGGTGACAGTATGATGCTGGTAGTGATGGAGAATGGCTATGGTAAGGTGACCAAGACCGCGCAATTTATGCCTCATAACCGTGGCGGCGTGGGTATTAAGGCGGGTGTGGTGAGTACTAAGACAGGTAAAGTTGTTGACGTACAGGTACTCGAGAGCGTTGACCAAGACGTCCTCATCATTTCTAAGCAGGGTCAGGTGATTCGTCTCAACGCTGACAAGATCCCCGTAATTAGTCGTGCAACCCAGGGAGTGCGCATTATGCGCCTCGCCGAAAAAGACACCGTGGCTTCGGTTACTCTGCTGCCAACTGGCATATTGCCTGAAGTTTTGGAGGGTGAAATTGCCGCTGAACAGATAGTGCCAGCAGAGGGTTCAACTGAATAAGGCTAGAAAAGCCCTAGAAGTTCCTGCATAATGGTTATGTAACATGGTGGTGGAACATGCTGAGCGCCTTACCTCAGAAAATACTTCATAGAATTAGTAATAAGTTTGTCAGTCCTCAGGCTCTGCTAGCAGAGATTGGGGTACAACCTGGCCAAAGCATCCTGGAGCTGGGGTCGCCGATTGGTTTTTTTGCTCACGCTGCTCTTGAGGCGGTTGGACCACAAGGCAGTGTTTACGCTGCTGGCCCCACGCCTGAGTCGCTCGAGTCGCTCGATCACTTTAAGCATCGCGAGAATTTCAGGCCAGTACTACTCAGAGACATTGTACAAGGCAAAACAGTCCCCTTGCACGCTATTGATGTAGTTATTCTTACTAATCTGCTCTCGAATGCGATGCATCCTGGTGACTTTTGTATCTCGATTGTGCAGTACTTGAAGCCTGGTAGCGAAGTAGTTTTGATGGATTGGGATTCGCAGGACGAATCTGTGGGGCCGAGCAAGTCGCAGCGCGTTACACGTGAGGCAGCCATTAAGTTGCTCAGCCAATGCGGACTTGAATTTACGCGGGTGCTCAAGACCCCCGGCTATCATTATGGCGTGGTCTTTCATGCTACTGGTCAAGCAGACCTGAAAAGTGGTAATCTAGAAGCATGATACAAGTTACTCCACTCCTCGTAATTCCATTCTTAGTCTGGGTGATCGCTCAGGGTATCAAATTCAGCCTAGCTCTGGTGCGCGGTGAGTTTGATTTGCGCTATTTATTTGCCTCAGGTGGCATGCCGAGTGTGCATTCGGCAGTTGTTTGTTCACTTGCTACGGTGGTGTTTATAGAGAGTGGCGCTAATAGTGCGGTCTTTGGCTTGGCAGCTGTGTATGCTGGGATTGTCATGTATGATTCGTTTGGGGTCCGTCGCTCGGCTGGAGAGCAGGCCCATGCCCTCAATACCCTGCTTGAAGAACTGACTGAGCGCGGTAGCATTGCCGACCGGGCGCGCTACGGCAAGTTGCGCGAGGTACTTGGCCACAAGCCAACTGAAGTTGCGGCAGGTGCCGTGCTAGGTGTGGTGGCTGCTAGCGCGATGGAATACAACAAGGTTAGCCCGTATTTAAGCTTCCTAGCCGCCCAGCCGTATCGCTATGAGTTATACTTTTATGCGATTGTAAGTGGCGTGTTGCTTCTGAGCGGTGTGGCTGCCTGGGTAGGCCAGCGCAAAAAGCGCTCAGCACGGGCTAAGGTGATACGTCGACTTGGCTATCTTAACCTTGTTTCGGGCGCCGCCCTGGCACTACTCGCCCTCTGTCAATACGAGCAGATTGCAATTGCGAGTGGCCGTGGCTTGGCTTGGTTGGTACTGGCAGCCTGGTTGGCCTGGAGTGGCATTTATATTTTCAAAAACAGCAAAGTTTTACGCCAGGCCGAGGTCAAGGATCCAAACCTCGAACGTAAGGACAAGTGGCTAACTAAAGCCAAGCGAACGAAAAAGAAAAAGAAATAGTCACCCACCTTAACCATGGCTGCTAAAGGTGTTGACTTATATTGCACAGGTCTCTACAATAGTAAGGTCTTGATACTTCGTTATCGCTCAAAATAAAAACAGCGACTCGATACCTCAACTTACTAGCTGAGAAGAATCGACAAAAGGTTGCTGATTTTATTTTGACCACATGCGTTAACGGCCAAAGTTTAAGATTACTTTGACAAGTGAATAGTGCTAGTAACACCTTGTTATTAAATGGGTCCGATGAGATTCCTTCGGGATGAAACATCGGTCAATTTCTGTGAATATTACTTTTCAAAAGGTAATAAACTTTTTTGGAGAGTTTGATCCTGGCTCAGGATTAACGCTGGCGGTATGCCTAACACATGCAAGTCGAACGGAATACTAATTAAGAGAATCTCACACTAGTGAGAGGTTCTCACGAGTAGTATTTAGTGGCGGACGGGTGAGTAACACGTTGGAACCTGCCCC
>JAYRIB010000005.1:0-3377 GCA_041907025.1 Candidatus Saccharimonadia bacterium
ACGTGGGACTACATATGGAATCATAACCAGGTTTGCACATCAGACATCTTCGTTGTGCATCCCAAAAACGAATTTGTGCCACCTGACGTACCAGCCCAAAAGGTAGCTTTTGTGCCCGCTGCGAGTGATCCGCTTGACGACTTGAATCGTCCATTGGGCGAAACTGAGAACTTAGCTGGGCTTACGTTTATTAATCACCAATTGGCAGCGACCGAGAACCAGCTACCCCTCAGCACCACGAGGCCATACGTTGCTTTGGTGGCTCGCTTTGACCCTTCCAAAGGTATGCCAAACGCTATGGCTGCGTACGCGCTCGCGCGGGAAAAGATGCTACGGCGGGGCTTGGCGGTGGCTCGCATTCCGCAGCTACTGATTGTGGGCAACGGTTCGGCTGATGATCCGGATGGCGTGCCGGTGCTGAGCGAGATTATGCGTTTGCGTAGCAGCACCTATCGCCATATCATGGATGACATTAAGGTGGCTCGGGTGCCCCACAACGACATAGCGATTAACGCTGTTGTGCGCAATAGTAAATTAGTTATCCAGCCTTCCACTAAGGAGGGGTTTGAATCACGGGTTACCGACGCAATCTTGCAGGGCAAGCCGGTTATTGGTTCACGCCGCGGCGGTATACCTTTGCAGATTGTAGCTGGGCGCTCCGGTTTTATAATCGATCCCGAGGACACGGACGCTTGGGCTGAACACATTTGTGAGCTAATGGCTAACGATGTGTATTATGGGCATATAAGGGGGCAGATTAAGGAGTTAGCGACAACATTTAATTATGAATACACTACCGTGCCGAACGCCCTTAATTGGTTGCACATGAGTACCGTAGCGTTATGGCGGCCAGGCTTTGCTTGGGACCGGCAGTGGGTCAGGGATCTACGCGCTACATCACCCCAGCAAGTTGGCAGATTTGCACCACAAGCCCCGCAGCCGCACGGCGTACCTCAGCTGCAACCGGCTGGCTAGGTTTGTCACATGGAAAAATGCATGAAGAAGGGGCACTTCTTCAGCCTTCGCTTGCGCGAAAGTAAAGAAGTGCCCCAAGGGCAGGAGAGTCCAGGTCTCTCTAGTACCTCAACCCTCGCCAGTACCAAGTGCCAGGCGAGTGAAGGGCTTGGATGTTGGTACGGCCAAGCCCTTGAGCCCTTTGTGGTCAGACCACTGAGCATCCAGTTCTAGACGATCCATCCAGGGGTTCCAGGTCATTTGGGGTGAACGCGTGAGGACCAGATTCTCGTTGTAGCCCATAACAGACACTCTGTAGCCAGGCAGCCACACGCCAGGGATGTTTTCTGTCCCCATCGCCCTGGCCCATGCCGGGTACTGAAACGCCGCGGCCAGAACCTCTGCGTGAGCAGGCCCCGCGATGCGAGGGCTTCCTGGCAGAGAGCCACAGTTGGCGCCGAGATCAACCATTCGCCATTCCAGGCTTCGGACGTGAGAGGCCGCATGGGCCAAACGAACCGACTTGATGCCCGGCCAGCGCCAGCTCATGACAGGCCCTGCTTCACGGTCTGCATTGCCCTGTGCGGCAGCTGCCACGCGCCAGAGCTCGATGAACGTTTGAGCAGGACTATCTAGGAACGGGGTCAACACCGGAACCTCAAGGCCAGTGCGCGGCCAGTCCTTATCTGGCATCATCATCTCCGCATTTGCGAAGTCGTCCTTGTCAAAGCCCCAGCCGCACATCTCGTTGAGCGTTCTACAGCGGGACAGGATGTCAGGGCATGAGACCCCATCGAACAGCTCTGCTGGGTTGACCTCGCCAGGTCGGGTATAGCCACGCTCCACCAGACTCAGGAAATCATGTCTGATGACTTGATCCCCCTCATCCGTAGGAGGGGCTTCGATGACCGCAAGGCCGTCGTTTGTTGTTGACATATTCATCGCCTGCTTTGCCGGGGGATTCACGGTTACCGCCATGGTACCGATGATCTCAACGTTCATTGAGAGCGGCATACTGTAACTAACACCAACTAGTCACAAAATGCCACGCTCAAATATCGTTTTATCGACCTATGCCTTGTTGTCAGAATGCGGATACATAATACCACCATTAATAAACAATATCAAGGCTCACCATGGTGCCAGCCGCAGATAGCAGGGTCGAGTGTACTTTTACTGAGCCATTTTGGATTCAACTTTCTCCGTAATTTTTTTGACATAGGCATTATTAAGAGGGTGCGAGGCCCGCACGGATACGAGCGTTATGTTTGGTGACTTTTTAGTGACGCCAACAAGGTTTGATCGAATTACCAGCGGGTCAAGCACGCCATGAATAATGTCGATGGGCACAGTGAGCTTCGTAATGTCATCGATGGCAGTTTGGTTAATAATGCTGGCTCGCATGGAGGCTGCGAACATCTCCATATTCTCTTCGGTTAGCTCCAGGCTGGGGTCGATCTTGGTGGAGCGCCCAAAGTTATAGAGGCGTATGAGCGTCTTGGGTGAGGCCAGAAGCTTTTCGTAAAAGGCACGCAAAACCTTCTCGGGGCTGAGCTTTGGCGCCGCGTCGTCGTGGCGGTAGATCGGGGGGCTGCAGAGAATGAGTGATTTAGTGAGCTTCGGGTAGAGCGTGGCGAACTCGATGGCGACGAGTGAGCCAAGAGAATGACCGACGATAATGACTGGGCCAGTCAGCCCATGCTTTGCTAGCGTAGTGCGTAGCGAGCGAGCCTGTAATTTAGCGGAGTATGACTCCCAGTATGGTTTGGCAGACCGACCAAAGCCAAGCAAGTCGACAGAGGCAATATTAATGTGAGGTGGCAGGCGACGTATGACGGGCTGCCACATTTTGCCAGTGGCACCCAGACCATGGATGAACACTACCGTTACCCCTTTGCGTTTGGGCCTATGTACGGCCCGAACATGCAGGGTGTAAGGAAATCGCAGCCACTTATGAGTAATGGTTCCTGTAATTTTGCGGATTTGGCTGAAAAGCATGTCTGTATTGTCGCATACATAAGCACTTCAGTGAACAAACCGCGCTTAGTATTTCGCTTGGCATGTGGAATGTGGGCGCATGTTAGGCGCTATGCACATACTGTGGCTTACTGGACGTTTAGATGTGGTAAAAGCTCTTGTGCTTGGGGTAATGAGGTGGTAATTTGATTATGAATACTTTTATCATGCGTAGAGCATAGAGAGAGGATACCAGCTCATGGCTACAAGCACGAAGCGTCAAAATAAGTCATCCAATAGTAGCTCTGCTTTACGACCAAAACAATCATCTATTCGGCGTCGCAGCTCACAAAGTGGTAGAGCAAAGGGGGTTGTGTCTAGTTCGGCTAGTGCACTATCGTCAATGTTCAGTCGTAAGCATATGCTAATTTTTGCATTCGTATTTGCGCTGATTGGTACGTATATTG
>JAYRIB010000006.1:0-4753 GCA_041907025.1 Candidatus Saccharimonadia bacterium
AAAGCCCACGAACATAAGTAACGGCACCAACGGCAGCACCAACACGTTGGCCAATGGCGCTACAACCGATAAGCTGCCAAACGTGAATGCAATAAGCGGCATAGTTGCCAGCTGTGCCGCAATTGATACTGCCGCGATCTCCCCGATTACACCAACGCGTTTTGGAACAAACGTTTGCACTACAGGCGTGAGCAGCACAATCCCGCCGAGAGCCAGGAATGAAAGCTGCCATCCCAAGTCGGTAATGTAGCTCGGGCTCCAGCCCAGCGTCACAATAACGCCAAGCGCCAGGCAGGTCAGCACATCGAGTTTGCGCCCGTAGTAAGTGGCGAGCAAAAAGAGCGTGGACATAATGCCAGCCCGTACAATCGAGGCCGAGGCACCAGTCAGCACCACAAAGCCAACAATCAACCAAAGTGTAGCCATCAATCCCGCCCACTGCCAGCGCTTACCCAGTAAGCGCTGTACCGCCAGGGTAATAATCGTGAGGTTATAGCCCGACACTGCCACGAGGTGCGACAGCCCAATCAGCGCCATCATACTCTGAAGCTCCTTCGGCAGAGTGGAGCGAGCACCAATGAGGATGCCAAGCACAAAGCTCGCAGCTGGTTCTGGCAGGGCTCGTCGCACCCCCTTACTAAACTCGCACTTAGCCTGCACGAGTAAACTTTGCCGCATTGACAGCACCGTAACTTTGGCGTAGCTCATGGCACTACTCGCCTTACCCAAGCTCGGCATTACTTTGCCCTGTACGCGCACGCTGTATCCCTCGCGCGCGTTACCCAGTAGCGACTTTACCCGCAGCTCACCCGCTATTGGCTTGCCCGCTAGCTCAAGGTGGTCAAGGTAGAACACATAGTTACGCTTGTCGTCCCAGAACGGCTCACCCACTACCGTGCCCGTCACTACTGCCTTTGTGTACTGTGCGTCGTCGATGCTCTGAGCTGGCTGCGCAGCCACGTGTGCACCTTGCCGCACCATGCCCAACACACTAGCAACAAGGAAGATAATGACGAGAATGAGTTGAGTCTTGCGGAGTACGTAGCCAGCCCCAAGCGCGAGTAACATCCAGGCCCACACTAGCCAGCCGAAGTCTGCCCCGTAATACTTGGCAAACACAATGCCGCACATAAAACCTATAGCAGTCATGAGAATCTGAGTAGACCTGCGCATACCTCATAGAATATCGCCGCGAGGTTTTGCCCTGCAAGCATGAGTAAAAAGAAAAGACCCTACATGTGAGAGGTACTTTCTTTGGAGGTCCATAGTAGAAGCTATTACAACTACGATTCGTGATGCGACAAGTCTAGATTTTTCTTATTAGCTCCATGGCTTCGTCGAATGTAAGCATCATGAGAGTGTCTAGATCATGATAGTCCTGAAGTGTGGCTACGATTGATAGACAAAACACTTTGAGCTCTTGAGACTTAACAGACTCTAGGCTTAGACTGCCAGTCTGCTTGGCTTCATCAAGATGAGCGTAAGCCGTTTTACCAAGCTCTCCATATCCAATTCCCTCCAAATCTTCAGTCACACCTTTGATGCCTCCAGTTTCACGAAAGCAATTACTTATAAAATCAGTTAGGGTTGGCTCGGAAATTGTTTTGTTACTTAGAACAACTTGTTTTATATCTTTCATGTCACAAGTATAGCAAAAAACAGAGGCATATTACCTCTGTTTAAACATAACCGGGATTGGAGGGCCTGATGGGACTCGAACCCATGACACCCTGCTTAAAAGGCAGGTGCTCTAACCAACTGAGCTACAGGCCCGCACTTTGCGACGGGACTTTGAACCTGTTCATTTTATGCTGAATCGAGGCTAAGAGTCAATTATCCAACAGAGATCATGGTAAGATATTTGTATGTCACACATTCTCATTCTAGACAATCATCTCAACGAAGCCTGCAGTTATTGTTCAAGGTTCTATAGGAACAAAAAGCACGGCATAGTGAGGATGCTGCGTACAAAGCAGGATGCAATACCGAGAAACATCGACAAATATAGCCACATTATCCTAACCGGCAGTGCCGACGCAGTGGATGATACAAGTAAAATTGTTGAGAGAATCACCCCTCTGATACTAAAGGCAGTTGAGAAACAAATTCCAATATTAGGGATTTGTTATGGCCATCAGCTGATTGCTGCCGCCATGACGGGACATACCTCTACAATAGAGCACTTCGTTCAGCCAGAAGTTGGCTGGACCAGCGTTCGTCGAGTAGGGCCCAGTAAACTATTACATGGCCTGCCGAGAAGATTCTGGGTGTCAGAGAATCATAAATCGAGTGTATCTAAACTCCCAAGTGGTTTTAGACTGACAGCATCATCCCGAAGATGCAAGATCCAGGCGATGGAGCATGAGTCACTGCCCATTTTTAGCGTTCAATTCCACCCCGAACACACGCCCTACCAAGTCCGGAGGATAGTCGGGTTTTGGGCTGCAAGGAATATGCCAAGGACTTGGTTCTCAAGTGGCAAAGACGATGGCAGGCACTATTCCAAGAAGACTCTCGATGTTATCTTAGATAACTTTTATAAGATTGATAAGCTAACCGATTAATTCCGAAACGATCTGACGAAAGATTCTTGGACCACTGTTGCGCTCTAAACGTCGCTCTGGGTGAAACTGCAGACCATAAATTGGCTTCTTAACATGTCGAAACATTTCCACGCCATCTCCCGAGGCAGCCAAACATTCTAGCTCATGGGGTAGATCTGTGATGCGCCATTCATGCGAGGCAAAGACTCTCTCACCATGATAGAAGTAATTAAAAGGATTTTGCCTAACTCCAAATATCTTTACGATCCCTTTGACTCGTTTGGGCAACTTGGTCAGTCGAGCTCCATAGGTGTGCGCAATAAGTTGTGCCCCTAAACATATGCCGATTATTGGTGTTTTAGAATGTAATATAATATCAACCTCTGATCCATACTGATGATGGTTGCGCTTCACAGTAGGACCAGTGCCGCCAGAAAGTACTATGAGATCATATTCTCTCAGCGCCTTCTTGCTTAGCGTACTTAATGAGCGGAAATGGACAGTATCTACATCGTAGTCGCTCAATAGGCCCCTAATATTTGTCTGAAACTCAGTATTGTTATCGACCAGCAAGACTCGCATAGATATCCTCGGTTACGCGCCAACCTTATCTCGTTTAGGCTTTTTGGAAACACTCCGCTCCACATACCGAATAATATCCCCAGCAATATCCTTACCCGTGCTTGCCTCTATGCCTTCAAGCATTGGGAAGGCATTTACCTCCATAACAAGTGGGCCGCGTTTAGAGCGCAATAAGTCAACTCCTGCTACAGAGGACAGATGCATAGCCTTAGCTGCGCGCAACGCTATAACCTCTTCTCGCTTAGTGAGAGCAACTGAAACACCTTTAGCACCAAGGTTAATATTCGAACGGAACTCATCCTCATCGAGGGATTGGCGTTTCATAGCACCGACAACTTTTCCTCCAACAACAACGACACGGATATCTGTACCCTTAGATTCTGCAATATATTCCTGTACAAGAATATTCACCTTTTGAGAAATGAATGCCTGAATGGTTGATTTGGCAGTTTTGCGAGTTTCAGCAAGGAGCACACCAATTCCCTGACTACCTTTTACCACTTTGATAATCACAGGGACGCCACCGACCATATCAATAAGGTCATCAACATTCTTTGTCGCACGGGCAAAGGCAGTCTTGGGGATGTCTAAGTTAAAGCGAGCGAGGAGCTGAGCACTACGCAACTTGTCTCGAGCACGCAAGAAGGCAAGCGAACCAGTGGTCGTAAATACACCCATCATTTCAAATTGCCTTATAATTACACTACCGTATGATTGGTTGGCAATGGAGATACGAGGAATTATTGCGTCATACTTAGGCAGCTCCTTGTCATCCATGAATATGCGTGGATTACTTTTCTCGATATTGCAATAACACTTAGTGTAATCAACAATATCTGCAGTGTGTCCGGCTGCGATAGCTGCTGCTTGTAACCGTTCAGCGCCGTTTTTTCTCTTTGGTTTTGCCAGTATTGCAATCTTCATAGTAGCTTCTTTCTGTTGTTAGAATGAGAACACAGAGCAGGCACAAAATGCCTGCTCGTATTGACTACATCATACTATTTTTACTACACTTCGTCAATGCCTATCTCGGCTTCTTAGTGTTAGCACCCATAATCTCGATCAACAACAAGCCGCCAGCGGTTAGGCCGAGTAAGAGTAGTCGCCAATTATAGAGCAGGGCAACGAGGTTGTAATCATTAAGCCACCCAGAACGTGTCGATTCACCAACAAAGGTGAGCACCGCAGTGAACAAAAACGCCACGGTAATAAGCGCCACCATGATGGATTCAATGCTCACCCGTGGCCGACCCTCCACATGATGCACTTTGCCGAGGTTGAACAAAAGCGTGACCGTAACCAGTAGCGTTATTTGAACTGTGCCAATACTATACTCAGGAACAAAACTAAGTTTCGACAATTGAGCTAGCGCAAATTCACCAAGCTGCGTTGCTACTAAGAATCCTACCATACTACCGGCCGCCAACTTCTTTACTCTACCTTCACCAGCAAAGAACGCCAACACAAAACCTGCACCCAAGAGGGCAAAGATGAGCGTATTCATACTAAGTGCTGGCAGGTTCAAACTATGTACCTTTTATGCTTCTTAGTATATGCTGCAGGCTAGATTGCTGCAAACCGTCATTCTCTACTTCGCACCATGGGTCTATAACGCTATAATAGATTTA
>JAYRIB010000007.1:0-3753 GCA_041907025.1 Candidatus Saccharimonadia bacterium
AGAACCGCCAGATTCGTCGCACCTTAGAAAAGCTGGGCTACAAAGTCCGCACCTTAGAACGCACCCGCATGGGTGGACTTGAGCTTGGTGTACTCAAAGCTGGCGAACACCGCTTTATTAAGCCCGAGGAAGCGCTGTAATGCTGGAGCTAATCGCCAGTGGCCTTATTCTTCTTCAAAGCTTGCTACCGGCAGCCCTAGTCGCGCAGGGTTATCAAACCGTGACCGAGCAAGCAACGTCCCAGCGGGTCGCCACCAGTCCACGCGCCGTGCTCGAGACCCCAGCCTACGCACCGCTGCCATCTGCGAGTGCGAGCCTAGACCTAGACCAGGACAATAAGGCTGCCCTGGTCTATGATGTTGCGAGCGCTAGCGTGCTGTATGAGAAAAACGCCGACACAAAACTCCCAATCGCCTCGATCACCAAGGTTATGACCGCACTGGTGATTTTGCAAAACCACAGCCTCGACGAAACGGTAACGATTCCGCAGCTGGCACCGCAACCGTTTGCCAGTCAGGCTTTGAATATAGCACCAGGCGAGCAGTTTAAGCTATCGGAGGCGCTCATGGGCACCCTCGTGTATTCAGCCAACGACATGGCCCAAGCATTGGCAGTCTGGGATAGCGGCAGTGAAAGCAAGTTTGTCGACAAAATGAACGCCCAAGCGAAGCTGTGGGGCCTTACCAATACTGAGTTTAGGGACGCAACTGGCCTAAGCCCAAATGGCTCAAAATCGTCGGCTAGAGACCTGTCAGTGCTCGCCAGCATCGCACTGCGTAGCGACTTCTTTCGTATGGCCACTAGCCAACCGCGCTACAGTGTCACGACACTGGGTGATAAGCGCTACGTTGTCGCCACCACCAACAAGCTACTCGGTAGCAGTGGTGTGATTGGCACCAAGACTGGCTACACGCTCGAGGCAGGGGAATGCCTGTTAAGCCTGACAAGTCGCCAAGGACATGAGATAATAGGCGTGATACTAGGTAGCAGCGACCGGTTTGGTCAGACCAAAACGCTCCTAAACGCCGCCTACACTAACTACCAATGGAAGTAAGATAGACTCTATGCCTGAAGCCACAAAACAACATCAGCCGACCGTGCTCGTAATCGGCCAACCTAACGTTGGTAAATCAACGCTGTTTAATCGCCTGACCAATACGAACCAAGCAATCGTGGCCGATCTAGCCGGCACCACCCGTGACATCGTCGAGGGTATGGTCGAGTGGCAGGGCCAACACTTCCGCCTGCTTGACAGTGCTGGACTAGCCAAGAGTCACGACGCACTAGTAATAGAAGCCCACGATAAGATTGCCGAAGCCATTGATGTGGCCGACGTAATCGTGATGCTGGTTGACGGCACGGTGCCGATCGACGCCCACGACCGCACGGTGGCACGCGATATTCTCAAAAGTAAAAAGCCAGCCATATTAGTCGTTAATAAGGTCGATCAGACCTACCGCTCCGGCCTAGCCGACCACTACGAGCGACTAGGAATCGATCGTATCATGAAGATCGCTGCCATAAGTGGGCAGGGTAGTGGGGATTTGCTCGATGTAATCGTTGGCCTGCTGCCAAGGGGCTTGAGCAAGCCCGAAGCAGCTGACCCGAACCTCATCAAGGTCGCCATCCTGGGCCGGCCGAACGTTGGCAAGTCCAGTTTGCTCAACCGCATCATTGGCCAATCCAAGGTACTGGTGTCGGACGTGGCTGGCACCACTCGGGACATTAACTACGGCGAGATTGAGTTTGAGGGCAAAACCCTGCGCTTCGCTGACACTGCGGGACTGCGCCGTCCGGGCAAGATTGATCGCGGCATTGAATTCTTTTCGAGTTTGCGCACCAAAAAGGCCATTGCCTGGGCCGATGTCTGCATTGTACTAATTGATGCCAACGACAACAGCGTCAGTCAGGATCAGAACATCGCTGGTATGGTCAAGGAAGCTGGCAAGGGGCTCATTCTGGTTGTCAGTAAGTGGGACGCGGTCGAGGACAAAGAAGACAACACCATGCAACAAATGTCGAACTACATTAGTGCGCAATTCCAATTTGCTTGGTGGGCACCGCTGATCTTTACTTCAGCCACTACCGGTCTTAACTTGGACAAGCTCTATGCACTCATCGTAAAAGTGCACGCCAGTACGACGACCAAATTAACCACACCAGTGCTTAACAAGCTTTTGCAACAAGCTACCAGCAAACAACCACCAGTGGGACTAAAAAACACCCACCCGAAGCTGAACTACATTACTCAAACGGGCACCCAGCCACCAGAGTTCACCATCTTTGCAACACACCCAGACATGATTCAGTTTTCCTACCCGCGCTACTTAGAAAACACCATCCGCGAGGCTGGACAGTTTGATGGCACGCCAATCCGGATTGTCTTTAAGCACAAACGCAAGGAAGAGCGATGAAACTAATCGTCGGCCTTGGCAACGTCGGTAAGGAGTTCGAGAAAACGCGCCACAATGCGGGCTTTATGGCCGTAGACGCGCTTGCCCAGAAGCACGAAGTTAGTTGGCAACACCAGGCTAAGTTCTTTGCCTATACCGCCAAAGTTGACCTGGATGGTCATAAAGCACTCCTGGCCAAGCCAGATACACTGATGAACCGCAGTGGCAAGGCCGTAGCTGTCCTAGCGCATTACCATAAATGCGAGCTGAGCGACATCGTGGTGATATCTGACGATCTTGACCTGGTTTTTGGCAAAATCCGTGTACGGATTGGTGGTAGCAGTGGTGGCCAAAACGGGCTTAAGTCCATCATTGAAGCCTTGGGCGACGGCTTTGTACGCGTGCGGATTGGTGTGGCTGGCAGCGTACGTGGGCAAATAGACGCGCGCGACTATGTTTTGCAGCGTTTCAGCACCTACGAGCAAAAGCACGTAGCCAGCATTACGAACCAAGCCTGCGAAATTATCGAACAGATCCTTACTGAGGGCGTAGAACACCTTTCTAAGACAGTCGTAGACGATAGTCCGCCCGCAACCTAGCGAGCGGAGCAAGAACTATGAGAAGAATGATTCAAAAGGTCGTATATTTGATATGATACGAATATGAAAACAGTCATTATGGCAATCGCAGTTATAAAAAGAGGCGACGAGATTCTCCTTAGGAAGTTTGACCCAACACGCAACCCCTATAAGGAGCCGTGGGGCTTGTTCGGCGGGAGACTTGAAGGCGAGGGTGGAGTTAGTGAGTTGCTTAACAAGGAGCTAAGTGAGCGCTGGAATATGACCGTAGCCATAACCGAACGTTTGTCCTGGGATGAAGATCAAAAACCTGATCTAGATGGCGAAGAGAAGCGCTTCATTTACCTCGATGCGCTATGTGAACTAGCAAGTGGCTCGCCCGAGCCAGTCAACCCGAATGAAGAACTCAAATGGGTGCCTATAAGAAACCTGAAAGACTACGAGCATGTACCTCCAAGCATTGCATTATTCAATAAACTCAGCTACCTGTAATGGGGCGGATACAATCATATATAATATCACGTAAATCGCTCGTGCTAGCAATCAAAAGCCGAACAGTTTAGAATTAAAAAAGACTCGCGTCTAAAAAAGAGTTGAGTCGTTTTTTAACACCCTCTAATGCCCCCAGTATTTGGGATTTTGCAGTCGCTATAGTAATAAGTAGACCGTGGCGATTAAAGGGAGTAATCTGCTCCGAGAGCCTAAAGGAGGGTGAGTTTTAGACTTAGTCTCGAGAGCAGATTACTCACTTCAATGAGGTGAGTAGGTGTGAGGTGCACTCT
>JAYRIB010000008.1:0-3298 GCA_041907025.1 Candidatus Saccharimonadia bacterium
AAGGCCGAGGTCCTGACGGCCACATGGGCATGGGTCGCATGATGCAGGGCGACAGGGATGACGCTCCGCCCGCACAGTAACAAGTTAAGAACTCTGGATCTGTATTCACAGCGCCTCGGACATCCGAGGCACTTTTAGTTATGAGAAAAGATATATTGACTTTTCGGCCTATTTATGACATTATGTTTGGGTTCCGTTTTCCAACCAAGGAGGGGCTATGGCCCCGAGTAGAAACCGCAAGTTAGCAGCCTCGGCTGCCGTGCTGGCCACCTGGCCACTCGTTCACAAGCCGGCCACTCGCAACCTTCGACTCGCGGTGAGACGATGGCGCGAGCAGCCAGCCGCTACGGCAACTGACACGGGGTTCTCCCTGATCGGTCAGGCCATGTTCTGGACGGTCGGGCAAGACTTCATCGGCATCGGCATGATGCCAAAGTGGCTTCCTGGACTCGGCCACAAGCTGGCTCCGTCCATCCAGCGCCGCCTGCCCCAAACGGCCACGGTCGCGTGGATCATCAAGGCGGTCGAGATCGCGTCTGACGCGACCAAGATCCCAATCGAGGGGAGGATGTACGCGGAAGAAGGGTTCGTCCCCGATGGGTGGGCCTACCTGATTACCCAGCCCCTCTGGAGTTGGATCGAAGCCGTCGAGAAGGTCGTCGGCATCACCCTCCATCCCGAGAGGGTCAACACCCCCGAGCAGGTAACCGACAGCATCAGCTCAATCTACGGCACCTGGACACGCAACGGGCTCAGCCTGCTGCTCATCCGACAGGACCGTGGCGCCCGCTGGCGGAGCAAGCTCGGACATCCGCAGCTCATCACCGAGCCCTACGCCGCCTGACGTTCTCAGGCATCGTTCGCCATCTCTGGCGCGAGACTACAATCGCCCTGAGGTGGCGATTCTCGTTGTAAATAAAAACAACCCAATTTCTGGGTTGTGCCCGGAGGGGCGAGGCCAAAGCCTCACCCCTCCTTGCGAGTCTTGATGAGATTCCTTCGAGCGTGGATTGCTCGCAAAGTTCTGCCTAGCTGCCGTGCTAGCTCGTGCTCAGACGGACGTCCCTCCGCGTTGATTGCGAGCTCGTCCTCTTCGGACCATGGCAAACGATGGTTTGCAATGTTGCTACGCCCAGCGTCGTAATACTTCTTGCGACGCAAGGGATCGCTAGGAGAAGAACGGCGCGAACGGCGCTGCTGGCTGCGCCGATGCTTGGGGTTCCTCAGGAAATGCCGACGGGAATACACGGCCTGTTTAGTCCTGCCTAAACGTGCCGCAATCTCAGCACTAGAGCCCTCTCCAAGCAAAACCTCTCGGTCATCCTCAGGGGACCACTCTTGTGATACCAACATTACTCTCCTCATGTTGGGCGGGGTGTAGATATTATTAAACATGCTACTATTTAGCGCAAGCATATGCAGGAAGAAAACCAATGCGGTGCTATAATACTAAGTATGGATTTCGACCTCACCGCTCTCATTAAAAGCCTTGGCTATATTGGTGTCTTCGCCGTCGTGTTTGCCGAATCAGGCTTACTCGTAGGCATGTTCTTGCCAGGTGATAGCCTACTCTTCACGGCCGGGTTTCTAGCTTCCCAAGGCATACTTAACTTTCCAATTCTGCTCGTTATCACCTTCTTAGCAGCTGTGGCTGGTGATAGTGTAGGCTACTTTACTGGCAAGCGTTATGGCCACAAGGTGTTCGTAAAGGATAACTCGCTCATTTTTAGTGCTGACCACATTAAAAAGTCTGAAGCCTTCTATGAGAAGCATGGTGGCAAGGCATTAATCCTAGCCCGTTTCACCCCAATTGTGCGCACCCTAGCACCGATCTTGGCTGGTGTAGGCAAGATGCACTATCGCACCTTCCTTTTCTTTAATTTAATCGGCGCCTTCCTATGGGCAGTCGGCATCACCGCCCTGGGCTACTTCCTTGGCAACACCATCCCCAATGTTGACCGCTATATTCTGCCAGCGATTGCGGTTGTGGTATTTGTTTCACTCCTACCATCAGTCTTCCATGTGCTCCGCGACGCCGAACAGCGCACTAAGCTCCACGCTGCAGCTAAGCACCAATTGAAGCACAAAAAAAAGTAGCCCCTACGTAACTAGACAAAACAAACTGTATGTGCTATAGTACTTAGATTGTCACATATGACATGGGTGAATGCCGAGCCTAGAATCCGTACTACCTGAAACGGAAATATTATTCTCGCTGTTCATCAAGCAAGAATAATAATCTGAAAGGCACGTATGAACCAATCATATGCACGTCCCGCGAATTCGCGTGGTCGTAATACTAATAGTAATAATCGCAGCTTCGGTGGCAACACTGGTGGCGGCAAGCGTTATGGCGGCGGAGGCGGTCGTGGCAAACAAGGGGCTTATATTGACCCTGCTAAGTTTGTAAACAAAGTTGCCGTCATTCCCCAAGAAGACGTCTTTGTCCCCGTTAATACCTTTAACGACTTTGCTTTTTCAGACGCACTCAAGCGCAACATTGCATTGCGCAAGTACGAACAACCATCAGCCATTCAAGACGGCGCTATTCCTCCTATCCTCGAAGGCAAAGACCTTATTGGCTTGGCTAACACCGGTACTGGTAAAACAGCTGCTTTTGTACTGCCAATCATCGAGAGACTACAAAACATTCACACTAAGCCGGCTGTGCTCATCATGGCGCCAACGCGCGAACTAGCCAACCAGATCAATGACGAGTTCCGAGCCTTTGCACAGGGCATGCGCCTATACAGCGCCTTGTGTGTTGGTGGCATGAACATGTATCGACAGGTACAGGACTTACGTCGCAACCCACAGGTTATCATTGGTACCCCTGGTCGTCTTAAGGACCACATCCAGCAAGGCAACCTCAAGCTCAATGCTGCCAGCATTTTAGTGCTCGACGAAGCCGACCAGATGCTCGACATGGGCTTCATTGCCGACATTCGCTTCATTGTAGGTGAAATGCCTGCTGCCCGTCAGTCGCTTTGCTTTAGTGCCACTATCACCCCGGCGATCGAAACGCTCATTCATGACTTCTTGCGAGACCCTGTAACCATCTCCGTTCGTACACGTGAGACTAGTGATCACGTAGAACAAGACGTTATCCGCGCTAACACCAAGGACGAGAAGTTCGCGGTGCTCAAGGAAATGCTCGATCAACCAGAGTTCGAAAAGGTTCTTGTGTTTGGTGAGACCAAGCACGGCGTGCAACGCCTGGCTGATGACCTAACCCGTAGTGGCCACAACTCCGAAGCTATTCACGGCAATAAGACTCAACCGCAACGTCAACGCGCCC
>JAYRIB010000009.1:0-5505 GCA_041907025.1 Candidatus Saccharimonadia bacterium
ATGGAGCGCCGGTTGATGAAGCAATACGCCGAGCTTAAGGCCACGGTCGAGAAGCCATCATTCTGGATTGACCAAGACTCGGTCAGCGACATGAGTGGCAAGCTCGCCGAAAAGTATGATCGTTACAAGACCAAGAACATCTCGCTTGATTCAGGTAAGGCAGATACCAAGCAACAACCCCTCACCCACTTGCTTGATGTGCAGAACGTCTCGCTCGGCTACTCCGCACCATTGTTTGACGGCGTTACCTTTTTAATTGGTTCGGGCGAGCGGGTGCAGATCCGCGGCCGCAATGGTGCTGGTAAATCGACGTTACTTAAAACCATTATTGCTACCACGCGGGGCGAGAAGCTCCCCGCCACGAGTTACAATGGCTTTATTGAATTTGACCATCGCTTGCGGCTTGGTGTGTACGAGCAAGAGATCGAGGCGGAGTTTATGGACGTGCCACTGGGCGACGCCGTCCTACAGGTCTATCACAAGCTTGGTATCGAAATTAACCACGAGAAGGTGGCGCGGATTCTATCGCAGTATTTGTTTAACCCGACGGGAGACGGTCGGCTCAAGATTAGCCAGCTTTCGGGCGGGCAAAAGGCGCGCTTTCAGCTGATTCGTATGTTCGCGCACGAGCCCAACTTACTCATCCTTGATGAGCCAACTAATCATTTAGATCTACCCTCCATCGAAGAACTCGAGAAGTACCTCGTCAACTATCACGGTGCGATTCTCTATGTGTCTCACGATAGCTACTTTACGGACAAGCTCGGCGGCAAAACCATCCAAATCGGCGAAGTGTAGAATATCCTCTACATTTCCTGCCGCTCATCCGACCTTGGAGCAACAGGAAGACTGTAAGTGGAGCACAAGACGGAGTGAACCACGAGAGTCCTCAAACTCGCAGTGGGCACGACATTCCTGTGCGTAGTGACGGCAGTCTATCCTTGCTTGCGAACCCGTGGTCGGAGATACTTTTGACTACTTTTGATATATTCAAAAGTTGTAATAGATCTATGGATCCCTGCCTACGCGGGGATGACAGGCTTGCGGGTGGCATCACTGAATGCTTCCAAATAATTACGTGGTGGCACTCGATAGTGCGTGAATGCACACCATCGAAGCCGGTTGGCCTAGTTGTTCTGGCGGCTGAAGAGAGCTGGCGGGTAGACGCCCTCACCGCGCTGCATGGCTATCCTGATCTGCTCCACCGATACCGTCAGTGGACGCATCTCCCAGGGGCGCTTGCGCATGATCTCTTCGTAGTCGGTTGATGTCACATCCTCGAGGAATGCTTTGAGCAGCCCCAAGTAGGTGCCCGCGTTGTAGCTCTTGAGATCAGTCTGATACATCGAGCTAATCGCTGCGATGTCGTCGGCTTGCCAATGGCCTGCACTGAACACCAGCGTACGGAGACCTCGTCGTTGCGCAGTCGCAGCGAGAAGTCCAATCCCAAACAGATCTCTTGCTCGGCCGTCAATGACCATACAGTCTGCCGGGAGCTCAAGCAAATCTGTTGCAACACTGTTTCCAAGCGACACCAAGGTCACATCCTCGGCATATTCACCCATTACTTGAATCCAATGCCTCATGCTGTGCGCTGAAGATCCGTCATCGATGACGAACAGGATTCGGCGAAACTTCTTCATTTCCATTCCAGGTATGCGCATTTCTGTCTTCTTTCAGGGGTCGTAGGTACGGTTAGGCCAGGTCTCATTATCGCTCGGTCTGGACTGACGTGCAAGACTTAACTAGTTGCCAGCACTACACAGCCCAAGCCTGCGCCGGAAGGCACAGCGCACAGCCTCGTCTCTTTGGCTGATTGTTAACCCGGCAAAGCCAGGGTCTGCTAGAGACTCTGGCAGCGGAGGGCTTTGTGCCCAAGCAAGTGCCAGGCTCGCATGTACTTTGCCTGCAAGCTGACAACTGTCATTACATGGTTCAAACGCTTCTTGCTTCGCCACTAGTTATTTCCAATCGGTAAGGTGCTAAAAGGCCAGGTGTCATTATCGTCTTCTGGGGTGTTAGGCGCAAGTCGTAAGCGTGTTTACGCTCAAGTTATGTTTAACAGGTTGACAGGCTTAAGCGCAACAGGTATGGTGTATGTAAGTTAGGGGGGTGAGTGAATCTAGGTAAGCTATTTAAGCTAAGCATACTTGTTGTAATGGTGGTGCTTGTGTCTGGACATGTCTTAGGGCCAATATCAATCAAGGCAGTTATAGCCTCACGCTCGGCCGTTGGCCGCATGGTGGCGCTTATTAATTCCGCCGAACTAGCTGCGGCATCAGGATCAACAGGTGCATTGACCGCATCACCAGCGGCTCTTCCAACGACTGAGCCAGCGGCTGCCGCTACTCCACCCGAAGATGCTCAGGCCAGCTCTAAGGCTGCCGCTAGTTCATTCGCCGCCGAGTACGCGAGCCTGCCTCGGGCAACAGCGTCTGCTCGCCCGCGTAGGATTGGGGTCTTTGTAAACGACTCGCCGATTGACCAAACGAGCTTGCAGCGGATCGAGAGCTATGCTTCACTTGGTGTTGATACCGTTTTTAACTACTCCATTTTGGACGGCAGCCCAGCTGACATCACGGGCTATCTGAACAAAGCTCAATCGCGCGGCATTCAAGTAATTTTTAGCTTGAAAGATCTTTATGATCAGCTAGGCCCCAATAACTACCGCACACTCTATACCTACCCACTGGGTGATTCAAATCAATCAGCGGCAGTCAATGCCGTGCAGCAGTTTGGTGCGCACCCAGCCGTTTGGGGCTTTGCGATCAACGATGAACGGCCAGAATCGCCAGCCGACCTCGGCCTATGGCAGCCGATCATGCAGCAGCGCTACTCGCTCATTAAGCAACATACGACCAAGCCGGTTATGCAGGTGTTGGTGGGCGCTACCTCGCCGTCGGCGGCCGCCCGGGCGCAGTTCTTGCGCTCGTTGCGTAGCTCCACGGATACCTTCGCACTCGATTATTACCCGATTCCCTACCAACCAACCAGCTTCATTTCGAGCATTGGCCAAGACTTGCTGACCGCTGGAGATTCTAACGGTTGGTATATAGCCCAGGCGTTTAGCTGGGCAAGCTACCCCGATACCGCCAGCGGGCTTGGTTTTAACTTAGGCAGTGCTCGCGCACCGAGCGCGGCGGAGATGGTCGGCATGGCCGCTCTGGCCCTTAACAGTGGCGCGCGCAACATTCTGTTTTATTCCTACTTCGACATTGCCAGTAACCCAGCGCAGCTTAGTGCGCTGCGCCAGGCCATTACGAGCTTACGCTAGTTAAAGTTGTGGCAGGATTTCGTTCAGCGCCTGGTTAACTGTCTGAACGGGAATGTTGGCGGCTTGGATGCTGGCGAGGTGCTGGTCAAAGTCGCTGCTGTAGCTGTCATAGGCACCGAGATTGGTTGCGCCAACCTTGTGATAGACCAGAATAAGCCATGTTTTGTCTTGCTGTGCTCGGGCTACCCACTCGGCAACCTGGGCTGGTGGCGTACCAATGAGGACGTTTTGGACCTTAAGACGGTAGATGTCGAAGTTGTCTTTGGAATTGTAGCCCTCGTCGACTGTGCGGTGCGAGCGGTAGAGTTTTGCGATTTCGCTTACGACCTGG
Source organism: Candidatus Saccharimonadia bacterium (assembly GCA_041907025.1). GTDB lineage: Bacteria > Patescibacteriota > Saccharimonadia > CAILAD01 > JADZBC01 > CAYPSN01. Next base: position 3,606 of record JAYRIB010000009.1, read on the forward strand.
GCATTATAGCCACCGTAAGGCGAAGCAAAGTTGGCTACACTGCTGCCAAGCGCAGTTTCTAAGACGCGTTGTGACTCTGTTAGCTCATAGATAACTGAAGCTAGGCTAATAGTGCTCAAATTTGGGTGCGTAATGGTGTGTGAGCCAATCTCGTGCTCGGCTGCTGCAAATGCCATAAGGCCGCTGGTATCGTTGGTTTCGGTAATGTGCTGAGTAGCGTAATACTGGGTTGATTTGAAGCCATAGGCATTAAGCTTAGGTAGCACCGTGCTGACGTTCTCTTCCCAGCCATCGTCAAAGGTTAGGCTCAGTCGTGGCTTATCAAAGCCAGTATACCTGTACGGTGCTAGGCTGTAGTCATCGCTGGTAAACGATCCCAGCGCGCTGATGTAGAAGAACACGGTTGCTGTCTGGGCTGTGGCGGGCGCTATGAAGGTATCGGTGTAGAGCGTCCAGCCGGGCGTTGCCTCGGCATTGTGCATGCCGAAGTAGCTCACACTACCGTTGGTGTGAGTGAACATAACCACGGCGTGCCCAGTAGTAGTGGCTTGGTAATACGCCGAGAACCGATAGTTGGCGCCAGCACTGACGAGCTGGTCGTCGTAGAGCCATTTTGCGTCGCCGTCCGTATAGCTACTCAGCTCTACCTTGACGCTGCGACTGCCAGTATGGCCAGTCGTTTGATAGGTGTACTTAGGAGTATTTATGCCCCAGCCTGCTGTTCGCCATCCAAGTGGCAGTGTGGCGTCGAGATCCGATGCTTGCTCAAGCGAGTTATTTGGTACGCCATCAGTGATGCTAGCTTGCGCAGCTGGTAAGAAGCTATAGTTGTCAGTCTGCAAATAGCCATTAGCCGCTATCGTGTGCAGAATTGTAGCTTGCTTGATTCCAGCTGGCACGGCTACATTAAAGCCTGCGCGCTTCCAACTTGTGCTGGCTGGTATGCTGCCGAGGTATGAGTAGCTGACTGCGCCATTATTGTCAGTAAACATCGCTACCGCTTGCGTGGCTACATTGGATCGGTAGTAGTCACTAAAAGTATAGGTGGTGCCAGCTGCAACTTGAACTGGGTCAAAGAACCACTTGGCGTCGCCACTGACGTAGTTCGATACGGTCACCTTGGCACTGCGGCTAGACTGGTAGCCTGTCGTTTTGACGTAGCTTAGCGCGCTGGTATTACTCCCCCAACTGGCCTTCTGCCAGCCGGCTGGCAGAACGTTTGGAGTCAGCTCGTCACCAACTTCGAGCGAGCTGTTTGGCACACCAGCGCTCACGGCTACATCCTCGGCCTGCTTGAGTGTGAACGAATCGGTTTGAACATAGCCGTTGGCCATGATTAGGTGATAGACAGTGGTCTGAGTAGTTTCAGCTGGCGTCACAATGTATTGAGTTGTTTTCTTCCAGGTGCCGCTGCCAGGTAGGTCGGCGAGCCATTGGTAAATGACCGACCCGTCTGCGCGGGTGAAGGCTGCCACGAGCGATGTGGTAGTAGATGATTTGTAATAATCACTGAATACATAGCGTTTGAGTTGCGTCGTCTGGACTGGCTTGAAGTACCATTTTGCGTCGCCAGATTGATAGTTACTGACATCTACGCGAACACTGTGGCTACTGGCTTGACCAGCCGCTTTGTAGCTGTATTTTGTGGTCATACTCCCCCAACTACTGGTCTGCCAGTCTGTTGGCTGTGCAGCTGCGCTGAGTGTTTCGACCGAAGGATTACTAATAAGGTTGCTATAGGCTAACGCTGTTTGACTGAGACCAGCAAATAGCGCTATAGCAGTTAGTGTCAGGGCAGTTGCTTTGAGTATGGCTTTGATGCGAAACATTAGCGTATAACCCCTCCAATATGAACGAGATTTACTATACCATACCCAAGAATGGCCAAATGGTATAGCAC
>JAYRIB010000010.1:0-3156 GCA_041907025.1 Candidatus Saccharimonadia bacterium
CGAATCACACATCACGCTGCCGCAGGTACGCGGTATGTACAACGGTGATCGAGCCCGTAAAGAGATCTTGGTGGAACACGGCTTTCGTTTGCCCTCGGCGCTCGACAACCGCCCGCTGACCTTTACTGAGTTTGATCGCCATATTAACCAAGTTGTTTACGTCTCAGCTACGCCCAATACTGATTACGAATTGAGTCGCTCCACGCAGGTAGTAGAGCAGGTTATTCGTCCCACAGGCTTACTCGACCCCATCATCGAGGTCCGCCCAGTTGAACACCAAGTGGATGACTTGATCGCCGAGCTGCGTAAGCGGATTGCAAAGGGCCAGCGTGCGCTGGTGACCACATTAACCAAGCGCATGGCCGAAGACCTCACCGAGTACTTGGCTGACATTGGCATTAAGGTGCAATACCTTCATAGCGATGTGAGCACCTTTGATCGGACCGATATTCTCCGTGATTTGCGGCTGGGCATTTATGACGTGGTGATTGGTATTAACTTGCTGCGCGAAGGCCTGGACTTGCCAGAGGTTAGCTTGGTGGCGATTATTGACGCCGATAAGGAAGGCTTTTTGCGCAGTGAGAGTTCGCTGATTCAAACGATTGGTCGAGCAGCCCGCCATCAAGAGGGTATGGTGATTATGTATGCCGACAATATAACGGGGTCCATGGAGCGGGCCATCAAGGTGACGCGCGATCGGCGCGAGGTGCAGGAGCGCTATAATACCGAGCATGGCATTACGCCCACCAGCATTCAAAAAGCGATTGAAGAACGCATGCACGACGAGGAAGAAGCCGAGACCGCCGATGTAAAGGCCATCGACTTTGCCAAGGTGCCTAAAGATGAGCTTAAATACCTGCAGCGTCAGCTGAAAGAGCAAATGCAGCTCGCCGCCGCCAACTTGCAGTTCGAAAAGGCTGCCGAGCTGCGGGATCAGCTAGGTGAGATCGATGATGTAATCCAGGGAAAGAGGATGAGCAAATGAGCATACAAAGTCCAGACCAGCCGGCTACAGAGAGCGAGCAAACAAAGCCGGCTACGGCTACAGAGAAGACCCAAGAGCTAAAAGGCATTGCTGAGGAGGTCCAGCGCCGGGAGAAAGCCTGGGGCCAGTATGCGGGTTACGGACCAGAGTACCAACGTCGCAACGATGAACGGGCGGCGGTTGGTAGAGCAAAGATTGATCACTTTGGCGATGGTGTATTGACCATGGTTGCAAGTATTAATACCGAAAAGATTGATCCGGCAACAGGGCGACGCGCAGAAAACCAACGTGCTAGAGGGCTCATTGAGGGAGGGGCTGTAGATCTGCATGATTACAATCCCGAGTCTCGTAACCACGCCGACATTGAGGCTGCCTACAATGAGTATCTTGCAATTACACCAGCGGAGGAACGACTGGTCGTGTTTGAAGGCAACGAGCGCAGCGAAGCGGATACTCCTGACAGGGATAGCGCGATTGATAGTGCTAGCGAGACGGGCATGATGCAGTACTTCGCACGTCGCGACGGTGTGCCAGCTGCTACTGGAGAGCCAAGCGACCAAGATATTGCACATTACACTGAGACGCACGGCGTTTCGCCCGAAGAGCTCACACTAGTTTTAATGATTCGCAATCTAACTCATGATCTTGGTAAACCGTTGCCAGATGATATTACGCTTCAGCTGTATGGTGAAGCGGCTGTTAATGGCTTGTCTGGGTTTCAGCACATTCCAGATGCGGATAAGGGTCGAATGATTGAACAGAACCCCGAGATTATCGAGGCTATAAAGGCTCAAGCGCGATCACTCGCAACGCGCTTGAATACTCAACTTGAGGCCAATGGTCTACCACAGCTCGTTCTTGGCGAAGATGGCACTATAACGTTCGCTTCTCTTGAAGATCGTGCTGCGTTAGCAAAATCTTGGGATCCAAGAAGTGGTGGTAGGCTCTCGGACATCCACAGGGTTGTCACCGAGGCACGTGATCGCCATATTTTCGATACTATTACCCAGGCAATATCTGAAGGTAAACGGCCGTTCGTGGTTTACGGCGGCTCTCACGTTATGAGCTTAGAGCCAGTAATGGAAGAATACTTTGGCGCTCCAGACTCAACACCTAGTAACGGCTAATCTCGCTTGTGCTATAATTCAGCTATGACAACCCCAGACGTTCCAGACCAAAATCAAGGTAAGCTAAAAGGCACGTTGTTAGATGCCAATCGCGAGAGGAATATTGCAGAATTAAAAGCAATTGCTGCCGATACTAATCGGGATACTATGACTGACGGGGTGTCGCCGGCCGATCCAGTGGACACGGGCCAATTAGCCAGTGAGCCTGTCCCAGATGTTGAAGGGCGCAATGAGACTAAGGGAGCTGATAAGCCCGAAGCCACAGAGCCAATCCCGCAGGAAGTGATTGATGTGGTCCAAAACATCTCTGCGGAAGTAAGTAAGATCGACGGCGGTGTTGATCAGCTACTGGATACATATATGCGCGCAAAGCGACGCGTTGATGAGGCAGCGACTATGGTCCAAGGTGTAGAACGCAGGTTGAGCGAGCCTCGCGACAATAAGGGTTTACAAGAAAAAGATGCGGTGCGGCTTGTGCGACGATCCTTAGAGGATGCTGTGAGTGCCCTTGACGGCCATACAAGGCGAATAAGGTCATTGCGAAGAGAGGTATTGAGAGAGGAAGAAACCAAGCAGGCTCTCGATGCTAGTTTAAGAAGCGGAGTCGAGGCAGTTCGTAGAGTAGTCGAAGATACTGCCATTAGAATTACTGAACTTAGTAGGCGGATTGAATCTGCTCAAGCAGAACTGGCTGTTATCTTGCAGAACCAGAGAACGCGTGCTAGAAGGGGTTTGGAAGAACTTATTACCCTACGCTCCCCTCAAGGCAGGGGTATTGAAAGGGATGTAGGTCCAGATCAACTACTGGGCCAGCTGTCTAGTACAGAGATTACTAGGACTGCTAGCGATCAGATAAAAGGTGGGGTCAAGAAAGTAATATTCGATTCAGACAGCCTGAAAAGACCATAGCTGCAACAGTAACACTTGAAACTCAGCACGAAAGCCTGTATAGTTAATCCTTGAATTTAAGAGTGAGGATAGGGCGAATATGGCTGACAAAATTGTCATTAAAGGTGCTCGCGAGCACAACCTCAAAAACATAGA
>JAYRIB010000011.1:0-3568 GCA_041907025.1 Candidatus Saccharimonadia bacterium
ATTTGTATGCCACCTGGCTTAAGGGCATTGTAGCCCGATTGAATCATATCAAGCTGCTTGTTTGGCTCAAGGAACGGCAGCACCACATGCCCAAAAGTAATATCGTATGGGCCACCTGGTAATGGGGTCGAACAATCGTGTTTCACTACGTTCTCTTCACCCGCCAAATGATTTACCTCAATATCAAAAGTCGTGACCCGAACATCTCGAGCCAAAATACGTGCAAACATGTCTTTGTGATGAGCGACAAAACGCTTATCACCACAACCCATCACGGCAATCTCCACTGGGTCGGATTGAGTGTCGAGCGGAGCGGCAGAGAATACTCTGGTCAACTCATTAAACTTCTCTCGGGCACGCTTAACAATCTCGTCGTCTGACTTCGATTGGTATTTTGCATGATATTCCGAGATCATTACTACCCTCCATTTATAATTACTTGGTGCGGACTCAAGTCGGTGGCTTCACCACCTACGCAAGGTGCTTGGTGGCGCTCGAACACGTTCGATCGTCACACTGCGCGCCTTGCTCCACCGAACTTACAGTCGGGTTTGCTCGGTAGCAAATGTAAGGAGTCCAATGGACTGCTTACATTTGGTGCGGACGAGAAGACTCGAACTTCCACGCCTGATATATTAGGCACTAGCCCCTCAAGCTAGCGTGTCTACCATTCCACCACGTCCGCGCATCAAAACTAACAAGTTCAAAAGGTACCATTCGTGATACGGGGCTAGCCTAGCCCTCTTGTATTCCTTAAGAGCTAAAGCTCTCGGGGCTAGCGTGCCAAACCATTCCACCACGTCCGCGCATCAAAACTTACTTAGCTCTCTGAGGTACTTTATCACACAAGGCAAGACCCGAGCTCTTACGAAAAATGAACTAAGCTATTGTACTACAAAAACTCTTCTTTTTTAACCTGTTTAGGCTTGGTGTGGCTCAGGCTGGGGAAGAAGTCATGCAAATGCTTCATGCTGTATTCGCGGCGCAAGTGCACCTGAGCCTCTTCGGCTTCCGCGCCGACCTTCACGCCAGGGTTTAGAAAGTTCAGTGGATCGAACAGCTCTTTGACCTGCTTAAAGAGTCCAAAAATCTCCGCGCCGTAGAGCTTTTTGAGGTAGGGACCGCGCAGAATACCATCGTTATGCTCCCCGCAGGTGGTGCCACCAAGTCTAATGACAAGCTTATAGAAGTCATCCATCAGCTCAAACACCTTCTTGCGATCCCGAAAGTTCGACAGATCCAAGAAGGGTTGCAGGTGGAAGTTGGCATTGCCAGCATGCCCCCAGACCGCAGTTTGGATCTTATACTTATCAAACAGCTTGTAAGCCTCACGCAGAAACTCTGGCATATGCTCAAGCGGTACTGCGCCGTCTTCGATAATCGGCAGCGCCTTTTTGGGGCCTTCATACATCCAAATAACGGCAGCGGCACTGCGACGGATCTTCCACAGCGCGGCCTGCTCGTCGGGATCCGTAGCATAGCCTGATTGATACGTTAGCTCATGGAACACCTTAGCTACCTTATGGGCCTTGCGCAATCGGCGTGCCTGTTTGTAATCATCAAACTCCACCAAGAGCGCTACGGCAGGGAGCTTATCGGGAATCAAACCATCAATCACATGGTTGTGATGGTCGCGCAGGAACTTGAGTAAATGGTAATCCACCACTTCGAGCGCACTCGGGCCAAGTGGCATAATCTTGTCCACCGCCTCGGCCATGACTTCAACCGATTCAAAAAAACCTGTTAACAAAATCGTATGCGCGTTAAGCTTTTCCGTTCTTAGAGTAGCTTGAGTAACCACACCAAGGGTACCCTGCGAACCGACAATGAGCTGTGATAGATCAAAGCTGCCACCCTTGCCCTTAATATCCCACAAGTCATAGCCCGCCGAGTTCTTGCTGGTGCGAGGCGCCGCCTCGTTAATAATCTGTTTATTAGCTTTTAGCAGATCATCGAGTTCACGGTACAAATGACCCTCAAAGTCAGTCTGACGCTTCTTAGCCGCCAACTCACGCTTATTGAGTCGTCGGGTCGATATTATGTCGCCGTTGCTCAGCACCACACGCAGAGCCGTCACATAGTCGCGTGTGGAGCCATACTTAATGGTCTTCTCGCCCGCCGAGTTGTTAGCTACTGCCCCACCGATAGTTGCGAAGTCCATGCTGGCCGGATACGGTGGCAGCCATCTACCATGACTCTTAAGCGTGCCCTGGAGTTGCGCATAAATCATGCCAGGCTCGATAGTGATGGTTTCCTTTGACATCCTGACAAATCGTTTGAGATGAGCCGGCAGCACCAGCACTGCTCCATCACCCAAGGCCCCGCCACCTTGATCGGTGCCCTTGCCACGCGCGGTTAGGTTAATCTTCTCGCCTGCCTTGGCTTTGGACTCTAGGTATTTCACGGCTAACACCACGTCGTTTTCTGTCTTGGGGTAGATAACGACTTGCGGTGTGACTGTAAACACGCTGCCGTCGGTAGCAAAGTAGTCTCTGGCAGCCGCATCGGCAGTAATCTCACCAAGGATCAAACTACCGAGTTCTTGAATAACGTCTTTCATAACCTCCAGTATACCATTTTGCTTATGCTTGGGCACGTAATTGTTGACAGCAATACATAAGCATTATATATTTGAAGTAATTAACATTAGACTTATGCCACAAAAACACAAAACTCGTCACGCCCATCAACACCGTCATCACAAAAAACACTTGGTGCGTCATCACAAGATCAAACATGATCGATCGATCATGTATGCGTTCGTCGCCTTATTTTCGCTCTGTGGGCTCTACATTATCTACCGTAGTTTAGCTGGCAGTTACGTGGTCTACACCGACAACGTCGACTATTGGCGCACACGCATAGCCGGCTGCGAAAGCGGTAGTGGCCCCAACAGCAATCCGCGCTACACCGCCTTTAACGGCATTGCCCACTACGGCGCCTATCAGTTCGACATTGGCACCTGGCGCAGCAACGTCAGCGCCGAAACCGCCGCCATGTACCCCAAAGCATCAGACGCGCCGCCAGCGGTGCAGGATGAGGCCTTCCGCGCCACCTTTGCTAAGCGCGGCACCCAACCATGGAACGCCTCATATTACTGCTGGTCAACGGCTGCCCGCCCCGCCCCTGTGCCACTCGCTCTGCCAGATCTACTCCCCACCATCCCAAGCGCCTCATACAACGTCAGTATTACGGGCCAAGTCAGCCTGGACAACCAGCCCAGAGAAGGCGTGACGCTGCAGACTTGTTACGAAGAATTCACGGTCAAGACCAATGCTGAAGGTAAGTTCACTCTTAACTTGCCGTCGGGCACCGCCTTTTGCTTACGCCCAACTAGTGGCATCCCCGAAGGATACCAGCTCACCAAAACGACCAACAACCCCGAGCACAGCGCCGACAAGACGTTTGAGAACCAAAAGGCTGGCGTAGATGCCTACCGTAATATCTTCTACCTCTTTAGCCCGTACTACACCTGGGACCGCAATACCGACAAGGGCTACAACTTCATATACACCAAAGCCTAAGGTAATAACGGCCAGTACTTTAGCTGTTCTTCGCAGATGACCTG
>JAYRIB010000012.1:0-24323 GCA_041907025.1 Candidatus Saccharimonadia bacterium
AAGAATAAAATCATAGCTTCTATTGTACCCCATCTGGTAGTGTCCTTGTTAGGAGGAATAACTCCCCGTAAAAAGAAAAGGGACCCTGCCGGTCAGTCTGTATCCCCGAAGGGACCTTGGACTGACCGGCCGAGCCGTGAATGCGGTTGGCTTGCTAGCAAGCTTCCCCGCGGGATGGCGCTGTCGATGAACGCTGAGAGCTGTGGGCTAACGGCGGACGGTCGATGGCGATGGCTCCATGACCCTGGGCAGGGGGCGTAACTGGGTGCAATTGGCCAAAACCAACTGAGGGGTGCCAAGCCCTTTTGACACGTCGGGTCAGTAGTTTCACCCAGCCTATCAATCGGGTAGCGATGCCATTGCTGATGCTGTCGCTCATGGCTCTGCCCTTGGGCACCACCTATGTCTCGATTAATTCTCGCCTTTCCGAGCAGTCACTAGTCTTTCCTAGCGTCATCACCCAGCCGAAGCCGGAAGAAATAATACCACAGAAGCGGTACTTTGTGGCTATATAGTAACAAATATAACACCCTGTGTCAAGACTCTATAGCCTTTGGCACTTCGGGCAGATGTGCGTGCCGCGGCCGGCCACGCGGATCTTCTCTATCACGCTGCCGCATACGGGGCAGTCCTGGCCCTCCCGCCTAAATACCTGGGCAAACTTCAGGTAGCTGCCCTTATTGCCATCCGCGTCCACGTAGTTCTTATCACTCGATCCGCCGTGATCAATCGAGAGCTGCAAGAAGTACTTAATTGCCTCATGCAGCTTCCTAATCTTTGTCGCTGGCACGTCCGCTACCTTGGTAGATGGGTGGATCTTGGCCATGTGCAGCGACTCATCAGCATAAATGTTCCCCACTCCAGCTACGGTAGACTGATCAAGAATTGCCGCCTTAATAGTAGTCCTGGCACGGCGCGTCAAACGCTTGTGAAACTCTGCCAGGGTAAACTCTGGCCCGAGTGGCTCCGGACCCACCCGCTTAAAGAAGTCGATCTCCATTACCTCAGGCGTCGGGACCAGCTTTACCCAGCCAAACTTGCGCTGGTCGTTAAAGAACAGCTCGGCCGTTCGTTTCCCCTCTGCCAATTCAAACGTCACCCTGGTCGACTTATCTGGTAGCTCACCTATTAAGCTATCGTTCGGGTGTCCTGCACCCCAGCGCTCACCATCCCCTGCTCGATACACCAACTGACCGGTCATCTTTAAGTGGATCACCAGTGTGTAGTTGGTACTGAGCTCTATGAGTAAAACTTTTGCTCGGCGTTTTACTGCCGTCACGGTTGAGCCAATTACATACTTCTTAACTTGCGTGTGGTCATTTGGGAAGCCTCTGGGCCAATCAAACTCGACTGCCTTGATGGTCATGCCTGGCAGGTACTTACTCAAGCCCATTCGTACTGTTTCTACCTCTGGTAATTCTGGCATAGCGCCTCCTTGCCTCTCATTATACCTATTCTACACTTTACAGATAGTAAATCGGACTTTATGCTGGTAACAACTCGCTACACACACCCGACAGAAATGGAGGTAGCGCGTTCATGTCAGTACTTGATGAAATCAACGCCGCCCTGGCCGGACACACGGTCTTCGGTGAAGGATCTCCCAGTGTGGTTCACATCGAACCACCCGGCTCAGCCTGGGGAGCCCTCGTGAGCGTGTATCCACGGGCGGGCTCCGATCGAGTCACGCTGACGGTTACCGTCTCGTCCAACACGCCAAGAAGCAAGCTGGGACTCGAATCTGCTCAGCTGGTCGGCATCAAGCCAGATTCTGGCGATCTGGTGGCATTCAAGAAGCCGCTCGGACCCATCGGCAGGTACGGCGAGACCATTCGTGGCAGTTGGAACATCGAACCAATCTCGGGTGGCATCACGCTGGAACTCCGAGAACTACAGCCAGCGGCCTCGTAGGCCCGCGAGGGAATCCCACGATTCTTTCGCGGGCTTCCCTCTTTTTAGAAGCTATTGACAAATTAAGATCAATATTCTAGAATATAGCTGATCTTCGGATGTCCCGAAGGTAGCAAGTTGAGAGAAGAGGAAGAGAAGTTGGCAGACGACAAGGGCAAGGCCAAGAAGATCAATTCCACGATCGACAGCGTCCTGTGGAAGCTGATCGGTGGTACGATCCTCCTGGTCCTGATCAGGATGTACCTCTCCACGATCGTGATCATCTTGGGCCTCATCGCGGCGATCGCCCTGGCGATCTACCTGTTCGTGCGATTCAATCGCGAGCGCAACGAACACCGCGAGTACCGCCGCACCCACCCGTAGCAACCCGCTACCCCAACCGCTAGTGCGAGCTAGTAGAAGGAGGCGCCTATGCGCTTTCAAGGGTTGTGCGAGTGATCGTGCAGCCTTAAGTCTGGCCTCCGGGCCAAGACCAATCTGCCCCTTCCCTTCTCAACCCCGTAATCAAATGCGTGTTTGATCTGACGAGTTCAAAAGAACGAAACGGGACCAATAAAACTAGATTGTAGCTTCCAAGTATTGCTTGAACACTGCAAAGCCTTGACTGTAATGATAGCCCTGCATACCTGCTGTAACGGCAGCATCCACGTTTGGCTTGCGGTCATCGACAAACAGAATCTCGCCCGCTGGCACATCGACCGAACTTAGCAACTTGGCATAAAACTCCGGCTGCGGCTTAATGACGCCCATCTCGGACGACACAAAGACGTGCTTGAATATGCCATCAAAGCCGTCTTGGTGGAGTAGCTCGGTAAGCAAGCCTGCGCTGGCATTGCTGGCCACGTAGAGCTCATAGCGATTAACGAGGTCGTTCTTGATGTAGCTCAGCAGCATCGGCTCTAAGGGCGCCACGCCATGCTCCTTGGCCTTAAGAACCGCTGCGTCCACACCAGCTACTCTGGCAACTTGGGAGTAGTAATCATCGCCATCAAGTTTGCCTAAATCCCGCTCGCGGAACAAGCGGTGGACCTCGGCCTGAGCGACTTCTGGCAATCCAGAGCTATCCACCCAATTATGCCCGTAATCATTGAGTATTACCCCAAAGCAGTCAAAAGCAATCGCTCGAATCATAGCCCCTCCAGCGTGCCCCAGCTGAGCCCTGCAGAAATGTTGACCTCTATTGGCACGCTGAACTTGTGGACACCGAGCATGTCCTTTCGTAACACGGCCGCGACAGCTGCCACCTGATCCTGGCCGCACTCTATAATCAATTCGTCATGAATCTGTAATAGCATCTGAGCGCCCTTGGGTAGGGTTTGAGCAATCTTGATCATGGCCAACTTCATCATGTCTGCGGCCGTGCCCTGGAGCGGCATATTAACCGCTGCCCGCTCAGCCGCCGAGCGAATCACATAGTTATTAGACTTCACGTCCGGACATGGACGGCGCCGCCCAAACAGCGTCTCGGTATAGCCCTTGGCGTGAGCTTGTATCTTGATCCGCTCAATGTAGTCAGCTACACCTTTGCGCAGTTCAAAATAACGGTCTATAAAAGCCCGCGACTCGGCGTAATCCATACCGGTGGCTTGGCTGAGTCCATGCGGGCTCATACCATAGAGCACACCAAAGTTAATCGTTTTAGCTCCCGAGCGTTGATCCTTAGTAACGTCACTCGGGTCGATGCCAAACATTTCAGCAGCCGTAAGAGTATGAATATCTATGCCACTTTTGAACGCTTCGATCATAGGTTTGTCGTCAGCCAACTCTGCCGCTAACCTAAGCTCGATCTGGCTATAGTCGGCCGCTACCAGCACCTTGCCCTTGCCTGCCACAAAAGCATGGCGAATTTCACGGCCAAGCTCGGTGCGCACAGGTATGTTCTGCAAGTTCGGATTAGTCGAGCTCAGTCGCCCGGTTTGAGCTATAGTCTGACTGTAGCTGGTGTGAATTCGCCCCGTAGTCGGGTTCACCAGCAATGGCAGAGCGTCCACATACGTGCTTTTGAGCTTAGCTGACTCGCGGTATTCAAACAGTAAATCGATAATAGGGTGCGCGCCGCGCAGCTTTTCGAGCTCACTCGCAGCCGTCGACACACCAGTTTTGATCTTCTTAAGAGCTGATGATTCAATCTTGAGTTTATCGAACAGGATCACTTTGAGCTGTTGGGTGGAGGCAATATTGAACTTCTCCCCCGCGAGCTCCCAGATCTGCTCCTCTATCTTGGTTAAGCGAGCGTTAATCTCTTTAGCAAACTCTGTTAGGAAGTCCACGTCGAGCTCTACGCCAGCGCATTCCATGTCGCCCAGGACCGGGATGAGCGGCCATTCCATTTGATCAGCTACCTCGCTAACCTGGCCGTAGCCCTTGAGCTGCTTGGCCAGCAGTTCGTAGAGCCGCCAACTCATATCAGCGTCTTCGGCCGCATAGACCGTAGCTTCGCTCACCGGTACTTCGGCAAAGGTCTTTTGCCCTTTACCCTTAGCCCCTATCAGCTCAGTAATCTCAACCATCTCAATGCCCAGTTCAGCGTAAGCGAGGGCACTCAGGGTTTGGGCGCGGCCAATTGGGTTCAGCAAGAAGGCCGCCACCATGGTGTCGAAACTTATGGGGCTTACGTTGACGCCGTGACGCTTCATCACCTGATAATCAAACTTGATGTTGTGCCCAACTTTGCCAATCTTGGTATCCTCAAGCAGGGGCTTAATAACCTCGAGAGCAGTCTCAATAGATAGTTGTGCACCTTCAGTGTGCCCCACTGGCACATAATATGCCTGCCCCGCCTGCCAGCTAAAGCTCATACCGACTAAGTTAGCGTTAAGTACATCTAAGCTATCCGTTTCGGTATCAAAAGCTATCATTTTTTGCTTGGCAATATCGCCTGCCAATTGCTCTAGCTTAGCTACAGTATCCACGCAAATATACTTGGAACTTTTTAGATGATCACGGTTCGGTTCCGGCTTAGCCTGAGCTTCGTTCTCATCTGTAAACAATGATTCCTGATCACTTATTGTGTTCACGGTATTGTGACCCGGCAGCTTGGCAAGTAAGCTTCTGAATTCGAGTCGATGAAAGAGTTCATGTACATGCTGCTTGTCATAATCATGAATGTGGGCTGTACGTAAATCGAAGTCGAGCTCCACGTCTCGGCTAATGCGCGACAGCGTCAAGCTTAGCTCGGCCAAGTCGCGGTTCTCTTCCATCTTCTTGCGCACAGCCGGCTTGAGTTCATCCAAATGATCGTAAATACCATCAAGCGTTTTATACTTGGCCACCAGCTCAGTCGCCGTCTTGTCACCCACCCCGGGTACGCCGGGAATATTGTCACTGGTATCACCCTTGAGCGCCTTGTAGACCACAAACTCCTCGGGAGTAACGCCGTACTTTTCCTCCACCGCCGCGCGGTCATACAGCACCGTGTCGCTAAAGCCACGACGCATGGTGTAGACCTTTACGTGATCATCCACCAGCTGGAGCTCATCCATGTCTCCAGTTACAATCACCACCTCAAGCTCCTTGCTGTAGCGGTGTGCCAGCGTACCAATCACATCATCAGCCTCATAACCCTCGCGTTCCATCAGCGGCATATTAAAGGCCTCCACCACCTCACGGGTAAGCGGCATTTGGGCAATCAGCTCATCGTCGGTCTTCTTGCGGGTACCTTTGTAGTCGTCATAAAGGTCATGGCGAAAGGTCTTACCAGGCAAGTCCCAGGCTACCGCCACGTAGTCGGGCTTTAGGTCGGTCAGCGCCTTAAGCATAATGGTTACAAACCCATACACCGCATTAGTCGGCGTACCATCCTTAGTCGACAGGTAAGGAATAGCATGATAACCGCGGTGCAACAGTGCGTGACCGTCGAACAATACGAGTTTTTTGCGTTGGCTCATAGGAGTATTATAGCTTATCCATGCGCGATGTGCTTTAATGTGGGTATGAGTATGGCCGAACCGCTACACTCCCCAACACCAGAAGCCGATTCTGCGCCGGACTACAACGCCGATGACTCGAGCGATCAAGGGGAGATCCCTAACCCAAAAACTATCGATAGAGATATTGCCCAACTTGGTGTGTATGAGGGTAAACTTATCGGCTCTAAGGCGCTGAAGTTCCTCGATGAGATCGGCGAGAACATTGAGGGCATAAGTGTCGCCAATGCCGAGTATCAAGTCCATGAAATCGTACAAGAAGGCCTCCTGCCTTACATCTCATACGTAAAAACCTGAGCGAGGACAATCGGCGAGTAATGCAAGATGCAGGCTATATGGACATCGATTCGATGACTGTACTTCAAAAAGCTTTCGCTCTAAAAGTAGCGAGGAGTATCGCAAAAGAACAGCCTGCACCAGAGAGACCTGCGCCTCCGCCCATGCCCCCTAGGCCGAGGGAGAGCTAGGAAATATTAACACCAAATAGCGCCCGATTGGGGCGCTATTTGGTGTTAGCTAGTTGAGTCTTCTATTAGCCTAGGTAGTCGCGGAGCTTCTTAGCATCTTTATGCCGGCGCAACTTAGCCAAGGCCTTCGCCTCAATCTGACGGATACGTTCGCGTGTTACGCCAAACTCCTGGCCAACTTCCTCGAGCGTGTGCCCGCGGCCAGTTTCCAAGCCAAAGCGCATGCGCAGGATCTTCTGCTCCCGCGGCGTCAAGAGCGAAAGGGTTTCGTCTATGTGCTCCTTGAGCAACTCATAGGTAGCTGCATCCTCAGGGCTAACGTTGTTCTCGTCCTCAATGAAGTCGCCTAAGCTGGAATCCTCATCCTCACCAACGGTAGCATCAAGGCTGGTGGTGTCTTGAGAGATCTTGATGATGTGGTTTACCTTATCGACATCAATCTCGAGCTCTTTACCAAGCTCTTCTGGCGTCGGTTCGCGGCCAAGTTCCATGGTCAAGCGGCGCTGCGTGCGCACTAACTTATTGATCGTCTCCACCATGTGTACGGGAATGCGAATCACGCGAGCTTGATCAGCAATCGCACGGGTAATAGCTTGACGGATCCACCAGGTGGCGTAGGTGCTAAACTTAAAGCCCTTGGTGTAATCAAACTTCTCTACGGCGCGCAGCAAACCAGTGTTACCTTCTTGGATCAAGTCAAGTAAGTCGAGTCCACGGCCAATGTATTTTTTGGCAATACTCACTACCAAGCGCATGTTAGCTTCAGCCAAGGCATCCTTAGCCGACTTGTCGCCCTTTTCGATCCGTTTTGCCAACATAACCTCGTCCGCGCCCGTAATCAATGGAATCTTACCGATCTCACGCAGGTACAAGCGTACTGAATCGTCGGCGATGTCTTTGAGCGTCGCGTCATTAACGGCGTTCTCGATGTCTTCTTCCGGCTCAGTTTCCCAAATCAGCTTGTCTTTCTGGTCGGTAATGTCGATACCTTGTTCAATGAGCGTAGAATACAGGTCGTCTAATGCATCAACGTTTTCTTCTGCATCCGGAACCGCTGCCAAAACTTCCTGTTGGGTTACAAAACCCTGTTCACGACCTTTGGTTAATAGTCGCTCGATCTCTGGTGTCTGCTCTTGCTTATCGTCCTTCGGACCAGCCGCAGCCACAGGCAAATCTTTCTTTGCCATAAATGTATTACTCCTCGTTTAGTAGTGCTTGATAATCTGCCAAGAGGCTTTTAACGTCCTCTCGGTCTCCAGCGGCTTCAGCCTCGGCAATATGCTTTGCTAACCGTCGCTTATTCAATTCTCGATTTAGTTTTTGCAATCTATGCACTTGGGTGTAGGCTTCGAGCCCAATGTCGTGCTCCGTTAAACCGGAGTATTCTTCTTCACCCTTTAACGCAAGAATTTTAACATCATTCTCCCTTTCGCGCAAGTGTTTAGCAAGGCTTTCAAGCTTGGATTTAGGGTGCTTTTGCAAGACTTCGAAGAACGGGCGGCTCTCCTCGCTAACCTGATCGAGCACAACATCCCCTACAGCAATTCGCGCTGCTGGATAAGCGAACATCAACTTCAGTAGGTTCTGTTCGGTCTTCTCTTGCTTTGATATGGCACGAACCTCTGGTCGCGGGGCTTGCTCCGCAGCTTTGCGTGGCACGGGAACTACCTCCTCGGCACTATCAAGCTTGCGCCGCACCGAGTCCTCGCTCACGCCGAGCTCCTCACTCAATCGTTTAATGTAGTGGTCTTGCTCCACAGTATCTTCGAGTTTGCGGATTGTAGCGCTCAAAAAGCTACTCATTTGCTTCTTTGCGCTAGCTGATGAGGTGCCAAAGGTTTGCTTGGCGTAATCGAACAAGTAATCGACAGCATAGCGTGCCTCCTGCACTGCATTAGTCCAGAGCGTCTTGTCCTTATGAATTAACTCATCTGGATCCTTGGCGTCATTAAAGGTAACTACCTCAAGCTTAATCTCAATGCCCTGCGCAAGCTCAATCGCTCGCTGGGCGGCCTTAACCCCCGCCACGTCTTGGTCAAAGCAAATCTTGATGTTCTTGGTTAGGCGAGACAGCACCTTGAGCTGCTCGCTGGTGAGCGCCGTGCCGCTACAGGCCACTACTTGTTCAAAACCTGCGTCATGCAGCGCCACCACGTCCATATTACCTTCTACAATCACCACTTCGTCCGATGAGCGAATCGCCTCTTTGGCCTGCATAAGGCCGTAAATAGCTGTGCTTTTGTTATATATCGGAGTTTGGGGCGTGTTAATGTATTTAGCGCCGCCGTCATCACCTGGCAGTACCCGACCACTAAAGCCTACGGGGCGGCCTTGCGAGTCAAAGATCGGGAAGAGAACCCGTGCCCGAAACAGATCATAAGCACTACTCTTACCTTGCTTCTGAGCCGCCACACCGGCTTGCACCATCTGTTCGTACGAGTAGCCTTTTTTACGCAAAAAGCCCGTCAGCGCATCCCAGCTCTGTGGCGCATAACCAAGTTGAAAATCCTTAATTGCCTGAGCACTGAGTCCTCGGTCATTGCGCAAATAGCTTAGCGCGTCTTTGTTGCGCGAGAGTGACAAGTGGTAGTATTTGACTGCCAGCTCCATAATCTCATACAGTGGCGCCTTGGCCGGACCACGCTGACCACCGCCGCGCGGTTTGAGCGTAACCCCCGCTCGCTTAGCCAAAATCTCAAGAGCCTCTGGAAAGCTCACCCCCTCCATGCGCATCACAAAGGTAAAGATGTCCCCGCCTTCGTCTGTCGAGAAGTCATGCCATATACCCTTGTCGGGGCTCACCATGAAGCTCGGTGTCTTCTCATCATGAAACGGCGACAGCGCCTTTAAGTTGCGTCCAGCTGGCTTAAGCTGGATGTACCCGCCGATGACGTCGACAATATCCAGCTTTTGCTTAATTTCTGCTACCTCATCCATATTCACATTATACGCTGTAGGATACCTGATTATAAGAACAACGTATGAATAAAAGACTGAGGGCCCGGACAAAGCAACGCTGCTTCGTCCGGGCCCGACCTCGTGTGCACGTGCCTGATTCGTCAGGCGTGCATGAGCACCTGACCGCGGTACGGACGTACCTGCTGACGGTTCTCTCTGCGATGTGATCGTCTGCGCTGTGTGTTCATCTTCTTGCGCCTCTTCTGTCGGCCAGCTACATCGACGGCGCTGTAGAAGGCATTGTCGGGAATCGATTTGTCCAAAAGTGAGCTCAGAGGCTTACCAGAGCTGTCATCGGCCGCCACGCGGATTGCGAGTGGCAACAGGCAGTATGCAGCCCCCCTCACAACGTCCTGGTTCCTGCATCCAGTCCTTTCTTTGACCAACTTCTTCAAGATGGGCATACAGGCATTCTTAGGTGTTACCTTGGCTTCTCTACTCAAGGCTGTCCCTAACTGTCAAGTCACTCCGCCATTCGGGGTGAGGTACCGAAATTCTACACCTGTGAGTCTATAAAATCAAGCTGTGATAAGCTTCAGTACGCTTGGTAGCGTGTCGCAGCCATGCAAGCCAGCAAAGTGGCCCTTACCGGAATCTAGTACGTTCTCAGCGTCTAAGCTCTCGCCTAGCTCCTTCGACCAAGCGGCCGGTATAATTTCGTCATTGTCAGAATACACACTGTATATCTGATCCACACTCGCCTTAACCTTGCCCAGATCGACGTCTGGTAGTGCGCGCTTTCCTTGCTCTGTACGCTCATTGCCAGCGAAGCCCGCTACCAATACCAACTTGCCAAGCCGACCATCCTTAGAATACGCGCTGAGGTATCTCAGTAGTACATAGGTACCCAGGCTATGGCCCACCAGGGCTGTGTGCTGATCAACCGTGTCCACGGCCACAGAAAGCGCATCCAGCCAGGCATCAACGTTCGGCTGCTTGGGGTCTGGCATGGCCGGTGCGATTACCTCCATGCCCAAAGCCCGCAACTGACCTGTCAGCCACCCCATCCAACCCTTTGTAGGGTCGTCTGCCCAGCCGTGCACAATAACAACACGAGTAATGTTTTGCATCTCTTTCATTGAATAACTATTTTACTCGATAAAACTTATTTGCGCCAGGTCCAGGTAGCTTCTAAGGTGGCGACGGCAGCCTGAGAGTAGCTATCGTTGCTCGACATACTGATGCCAAAGCTCGTGATTACGTCTTCGCCCTGCTTGTACGCACCGTCTTCTGGCAACACTACAATCAGCGTCTTACTGAGTGGTGCTGCCTGTGTACCAGCGTTATAGACAATCTCCTTGGCATCGTTCCCACCCAGAACAATATCGCGCTCAGCCGTCTGATTACTCGCAGTTACTCCTGTAGTCTTTTTAGCAGCTTTTACTGCCTCATCAAGGTTCTCGTACTTCTCTATGAATGGCACAATAGCAACGTTACCCACCCCCTGCTCCCCAAATGAAGCATCTATCCTACAGCTCGTATCGGTCGTAGACACGGTATTATCAACTGGCAGGCCAAACTCATAACACTGCTTAGCAATAGCAACGTAGCCGTCTGGGACCGTTATGGTAGCCTCGATGGTCTTATTCTGGTTGTTACTCAGCGTGTCGACGGACAGCTCAGTCACCGGTTTTTTGCCTAGAACCAGGGCTAGGACAATAATTCCGAACACAAGGACTGCGGCACCAATACCCACAGAAAACAAGATGCCTTTACCGCTAGATTCACTCGAGCTCATACTGCCCTCTGACATCAGCATTGGGTCGGCATACGGATCAAGCGGATCAAGTGCAGCCTGACTAGAATCGTCAAGCATCGACTGCAAGGGAGGATTGTCAGTTGGCTGCATTTGCGGCAGCTGGTCAATGGGAAGCCCGGTCACGAGATCAATCCGAGGCGGTGCCCCGGGATCAACGGCAGCAGCTGAGGTGTAGTCTAGGCTGCTTGGAGCAGCAATAGGGTCTGGGCCGACCTCAGCTGGGGCTGGCTCTGGGATGGTGGGAGCAATAGGATCTGGTTCTGGCACAGCTGGCTGAAGCACAGGCGATCCATCCAGCTCCAATGGGTTGGTTGGCATCGGTAGTGGCGCTGGTGCAACTGGAGATGAGCTAGGTATGGAGCCTGTAGCGACCTCTAGCGACGGATCGTAGGCTTGAGCAGCAGCGGGGGCTGGGCTAACCGCGGGAGCGGGCTGGGCCAGACTAGTAGGGTCTGCTTGTGGCGGAGGAGGGACCGAAGGCAATGGGGCTGTTGCCGCAGCCAGTGATGGTAGCTCAGCGGCGGGAGCTACGGGTGTTATCGGACTGCCCACGGTAGGCATGCCAACAGGCTGGCTGCCGACCAGCGGGATGTCAGATTCTGCAGGGGTAGCCTGCCTTAACGCTGGGTCGATAAAACCGATCATTGGATCTGGCTCATCGGATTGCAAATGAGCGTCTAGGGGGTCTGGCACCTCTCCAGACGAAGCGACCGCGAGGGGCGGAATGAGTGGTTCTTCGCTAGCCGGGAGGGGCGTAGAGCCTGGATTGACTGAAGTCACAACTGGCTGAGCTGGCGGCGGCATAACTGGTGGCACGGGAGCAGCAGGCGCGGGGGCTGCTGGGGCTGGCTGTTGTGGGACCTTGAGCTGCTCATACAGAGCATCCTGTAGAGCCGAGGAAGCGGCAGGAGCAGCAGGCGGTATGGCAGGAGCCATAGATGGTGCGTATGATGGCGGAATTTGGGCACTCAAATCAACTCCCCCTGGAGGGGGCGGTGTGACAGCAGAGTTAGGTGGTATTTGTGGGTCTTGTGGGGGCATGAGTAACCAAGTATTTACCTACAAGTATAGCAATGTTACCCCTCCAGCACAAAGTACTTGTGCTCGCTGGGGTCCTACTTCCAGGTCCAGGTCTTCTCGAGCTCAGCTACAGCTGCCAGATCTTTTGCCGAAGTGGCTGGCATGTTGATCTCGAACCCAGAGATGCTAGCGGTACCAAGTTTATAATTCCGGCCCACTGCTCCCACAATAATCTTCACCGCCTTTTTGCCACTCGTGGTTGTGTAGGTCGTTTCGTAGGCGTCAGCACCACCCAACTTGATCTTCTTATCAACCGGAGCGTTAAGCTTGTAGGTCTGCTTGGCAATTGCCAGAGCAGACTCGAGCGAGCTAAAGGTAGCTGTGCTGGGCAAAATAAGGAGTTTGCTAGTGGAAGGATTGCCAAACACGGCATCAATTTTGCACGATGTGTCTTTTGAGCCAGTATTCGGGGTCGGTAGCGAGAAGCTATAGCAGGGGCGGGTAATGGTGCCATACGTTAGTGCAGCCGAGGAGCCACCAGTGGTCGTGGATGCTGCCCCACCAGCACCTTCGGTACCGCCCTCGCCAGTAACGGCGTCAGGGTCAAAGTTGGTGGCGTTGCCAGCACCCGTGTCTGCACCCTGCTTAAGCTCTGGTGTGTCAGCCTTTTTGACACCTGGCATACCGAGCATTGCCCAGGCGCCGCCAGCAATGGCAAGGCTTGCGAGCACCACGCCGACAATGATGAATACCTTCTTCTTAGAATGCGGCTTGGCATCTGGCTTGGGAGTCTCAGGAACTGGCGTGGCAGCATCGTGATCAAGGGGCAAGCCTAAGGAAGGATCAACTGGACTCATCGTACTCCCTGGCATTGCTGGAACAGCGCCTACTGGCGATCCAACACTTGGGTCTACCGGCACTGGGCCCGAGTCTACAACGGCTGGTTCCGGCATTGTGGGCTGCATGGTCACAACTGGTTCTGGTATTACTGGTGGGACGGCTGGTTGCGCAGGCGGCGGCGGCGGCATAATTGGTTCTGCTACTGGCGCCTGCGGCGGCACGGGGGCTGGCTCAGGCATCGGAGCTGACTGTGCCATTGGTGGAGGATCCATAACTGGCGGCGATGGAGCTACGGGTGGTGGTGGCGCAGGCATTGGCTCAAATGAAGCTGGCTGAACTGGCATAGGCGCAGGCGGAACCGACTGCTCCACTGGAGCTGGCGCGGGCACAACGGGTGGCACAGGTGGTACCGGTTGCGGGCCAGCTGGTGGCGGCGTTTGCGGTGGTACCCCAGGGTTGTTTTGAGGCGCTTGTGGGTTGATCGGCGGCATACAGCTACTATAGCAATATTCCCTCTCAAGCACAAAAGCTTTTATGCTTCTACGCTGCGGCAGTTCGAGTAGCACGAATCATGTATAATGACTCTATGATCAAGCAAATCAAAACTGCGCTCCGTCCGCTCATCCCCCGCGAGGCACTCAACAAATACCACTACCCGGAAGCCCGCGCGGCTCAGCTTAAGTTCCGCAATCCATCTGCCAATATGGTTGTTATTGGGGTTGTTGGATCTAAGGGTAAAACCACGACCGCCAACATGATCTGGGCGGCTCTGAGCGCCGATGGCAGCAAGGTTGGTCAAATCGGCACCGCCAACATTCGGATTGGTAGTAAAGAAGAGCTCAATCGGCACCACATGACCATGCCGGGGGCATTCATACTACAAGGCTACTTACGCCGCATGGCTGACGGCGGCTGTACCCATGTGGTGCTCGAGGTACCAAGTGAAGGCCAAACCCAATATCGACACGTTGGCATCAACTTCGACGTGCTCGTCTTTACTAATGTTACGCGCGAGATTATGGCCGCCCACCGCGGCAGCATGGAAGTCCTCCACCAGCACAACAAGCGTGTGTTTACTCAAATGGCCAAGTCAAAGCACAAAATCATTGCCGGCAAGCGTATTCCGAAGATGATTATTGCCAACGCCGACGCCCAGGACACCCCAGCCTACTCTGGTTTTAAGGCCGACCAAAAGATTAGCTATAGCGTGCAGTCCAATAGTGACTACAAGGCCATCGACATTAAACCGACTAATAAAGGCATCGATTTCAAGGTCAACGCCCACCCCTACCACCTCAGTATTCTTGGCACCATCAACGTTATTAATGCTGCTGGCGCCATTGCGACCGCTTTTGCGCTCGGCAAGGACGGTGACACCATCGCCAAGGGGCTCAGCGAGCTCAGTGTGATTCCAGGCCGCATGGAAGTCATCAACGAGGGCCAAGATTTTACCGTGATTGTCGACTACGCTCACGAACAAGTTAGTATGCAGGCACTAATGGACGGCGCGACAGCCATGAAGCCAAAGGGATCAAAGATTATCACCCTACTCGGCGCCGAGGGTGGCGGTCGTGATGTAGAAAAACGCCCGGCTATGGGAGCGATTGCAGCCAAAGGCTCGGACTACGTCATCATTTGCAACGTCGACCCATATAACGATCGACCCATGCAGATTATTGAGGACATTGCCAAAGGCGCCCAAGAAGCTGGCGCTAAGTTGGGCAAAGATATGTATTGTATCGAAGACCGCCGCGAGGCAATTGCCAAAGCACTTAGCCTAGCCAAAAAGGGCGACGTTGTACTTATTACAGGTAAAGGTTCCGAGCAATCGATGGTTTTAGGGGGCAAAAATATTCCGTGGGACGACCGCAAAGTAGTGCGCGAAGAGCTTAAGAAGCCCTAGTCCTACTTCTCAAACTTGATATCAGGATCTCTTTGCCCTACAATTCAATCGTCTCTGAACCCAATCTACCCGAAAGCTGACACATGCAAAGCAACCTACTCGGAGGAATTGGCTGGGGCATCCTGGCAACAATCATCTCAGGAGTGCTCGTTATTGTAAGATCCAGCTCGACTGGCAAGGTCAAAGACCGTGATCCGGTGTTCATCGTGTTTCTTACCTCGCTAGTCGTCACCGTCGCATCTCTAGCGACAACTGTCCTCGTGAGCCTTTCAGGGGCTTTCATGCCATGACCGCCTTTCTTGAGTACGAATCGTACCCGAGAGGGGCGATTCGTCGTACTAGGCCTTTTGCAACTTCTTAACTGCTTCTGGGCACATACCTTCATGCTTCGCTTCACAATCCTCGCAGCAAATAAAGAGCTGATGGCAGTCTGGCTTGGTGCAATCAATGTAATGATCATTTGGCTTGCCGCAGTGCTCGCAGGTAGCCAGCACCTTCTGCCCTGCCGGGGTATCAATCTTTTGAGTTAGTCGGTCATCGAATACAAAGTTCTTACCCTCAAAGTAGCCGTCTGGGAACTGCTCTAGGTACTTCACAATTCCACCTTCGAGCTGGTACACATCCTCTACACCCTGCTCTTTGAGCAAGATCGAAGCCTTCTCGCAGCGGATACCGCCCGTGCAATAAGTTACGGCTTTGGCACCCTCGGGAATCTTGAGGCTCTTTACCTTCTCTGGTAGCTCATAGAACTTATCGGTCTTGGGCTGGATGGCATCTTTGAACCGCCCCACCTTGTACTCGTAGTCGTTACGCATATCGACCAATACCATGTTCTCGCCGCGCTCAAACATCGCATGCAGCTCTTCTGGCTTCAGGTACGCCGCGGTCTTGCTCATATCCACCCCCCTGCCAAGGGTTACAATCTCATCGCGCTTCTTGACGATCAGCTTATGAAACGGCAGCTTAGGCGCCGAGCTCCACTTGAACACAATGCCACCAAACTGAGGATGAGCATTCATGTACTTTATGTACTCCTTCAGCTGCGCGCGTGTTCCGGCCACGGTGCCGTTAATGCCTTCGCTGGCGATCAAGATTCGACCCATTATGTCAAGCCC
Source organism: Candidatus Saccharimonadia bacterium (assembly GCA_041907025.1). Taxonomy (GTDB): domain Bacteria; phylum Patescibacteriota; class Saccharimonadia; order CAILAD01; family JADZBC01; genus CAYPSN01. The sequence goes on from JAYRIB010000012.1 coordinate 15,900, forward strand.
TTTGCAGACAAGTTTGTGTTGCGCGGCTTCAAACTCGGGGTCTGGCATCTGAACAAATTTGTAGTACAAAAGCACGAAGATTGGCTTCGGATTTGGTTGTTTTTGGGTGGGTTTATGTTCAGTCATATCAGGAGTAATTATAGCTGTTTTGGGCATAAAAAGAAAGTCTGTCGTGCACCTCTCTACTCCTCCCTAGCACTGTAGCCGATGACGTCAGCAATAGCCAACAAATAGAACCTGTGCGAGCTGCGGAGGATCTAGTCTTCCAAAGCATGCGAAAACCAACACAGGTGCACTTGAACCCATTCACTATAATGCTTATACTTTAATCCAAACAGGATAACTGTCACATGGCTACAAGGAAAAAGGTGAGCAAACAAACTCAAAAGAAGAGCCGTGCGGCCAAGCCGGCCCTAATGAAAGGTTCACAAAGACTGCTTACCAGACAAGGTGCACTTGTCGCAATGGGCGTAATCACACTTATTGGCCTGATTGCAGTAGTCACAACATTTGCCGCAACAAATGGTAGCCAAAATAGTTCAGGCCCTACGCGTTGCTCCTCTTACGCAAGAGCTTTCTTTGGATCCTGCCGATGGCCTCGCCCTTACAACTGCCCTGCATATAATAGGCCTAGATATATTACTAAAGATTCTAAAACCTACCAAAGTGTGAACACTTGGGACTCACTAAAGGGTATATGTAAAAAGAAACTAGTTAGGGTACGGAATATGCCAGGCGGAGTTGGCGGGACTGTACGCTAGTCGGCGGAGTTTAGAACTGCTACCAGAACAATGGAAAGCCATAAGGCTTGAGAGAGCAAGATCGAAATAATTGACCAGACTTTGTAGCTGTTGGGCGACTCCCAGAACGACTGACCGGTAAGGCTCTTGGTGCGCTTTCGCAAAGCATCCAAGTTAAGACCATTAAGCGCTAAGAGAATTACGAGTGTCATCTTTACCTTCGTAAGCGGACGGCTCAGGTCTGGGCCCAGCATAGCACCACTAACGAGCATGGTAGCTAGGCCGCACCAAATAACCGGCTGTGCCCAGGCAGTGATAGCCAGCATACGCTCGCGGGTAACCTGGCCAATCAGCCAGAATAAACCAATAGTATCGACGATTAGTACCGTGCCGTAGGCTGCGCTTAAGCCAGCCAAGTGTAGAATGATCCAGATGGGATTAACGTTTTCCATGCGTCAATTATGCACTAGGTGCGCCATGCTTGCCAAGAGTGCATCATGCAAGTTTGTAGTGGTCTTTTTGGAACTTCACAAAGCCCTCAGTAATGAGGCCACGCAAGATTCGCTCAACTCGCTCATCGTCTTGCTCATAGGGCGCAAGGGCCTCTCTAAGCTCCGAGTGGCTTAAATTGCTGGCGAAAAGTAGGCGCAGAATCTCACCGCGAATCTGCCGGTCTGACCCAGAAAACCTACTCTGCTTGGTGTAGTGTTTGCTGCGTCTATTCGGGTTGGGCATCTGTTGGGTAGCAAGGAAGCTGCCGTAGTCCATCAGCGCCCAATACCACTCGCGCGCCTTGCCACGATTGTCCTCTAGTGCGCGGGCTAGTAGCGGAGCGAGCTCTTTGTCGCTCACGACCTCGGCATCACCAAAACAGTGGTGAATAAACACACGGCGTATGTTGGTCTCAATGAATACAGCCGGGGTATTAAAAGCGAAGGCAGCAATTGAGCCAGCCGTATTAGGCCCTATGCCCGGCAGCTGGCGTAGTTCTACTGGGCCTTGAGGCAGCTCACCACCATACTCACCCACTACCGCTTCAGCTATCCGTTTGAGCCACAAGGCGCGACGATTATAGCCAAGCCCCTGCCACAGGCCAATCACTTCGGCCTGCATTGCAATCGCTAAGGCCTGCCAGTCCGGTAGAGCGGTCATAAATTCAGCATACTTGGTAAGAACGCGGCTTACTTGGGTTTGCTGGAGCATGATCTCTGACACCACAATTGAATACGGACTGGTGTTCTTCCGCCATGGCAAACTATGCCGCCCGTGTTCGTGGTAATACTGCCAAACCGCATTTTCAAGTTCTTTGAGGCTATTCATATTCCCAGTATATCAGGAGCGGCTCTACATAATGACTTTGCGCCACGCCGCCACCACGGCGCGAGCCCCGGCGTAATCCTTGCACTCCATAAGTTCAGCGCGCATCTCCGACGCATTGGCAAAGCCGTTTACGTAGATCTTAAAGAACTTCTTGAGCGGCTCGAAGTGCTTTTGGCCCGCCCAGGTACGCTCGTGGAGATCCAAGTGGTAGACCAAAATATCAATAAGCTCCTGGGCATTGTGTTCTCGTGGCTCCGCTTCAAACACATGAATGTTCTGAAAGATACCGCGGCCTATCATAATACCGTCCACACCCCACTGCTTGGCTAGCTCCAGGCCCTGTTGGCGACTGAGCACGTCACCATTACCAATAATCTTAGTCTCTGGCGCCAACTCATCACGCAGCTTCACAACCTTAGCAATCTCGTCCCAGTGCGCTGGCACTTTGCTCATCTCACGCGCCGTGCGACCATGAATGGTAAGTGCGGAGAGGTTTTGCTTCAATAAAAAGCTCGCCCACTCCTCAGTAATAATAGTGTTAATACCAATCCGCGTCTTCACACTGACAGGCAACTTTCCACCACTACCCGCCTGCACAGCCTTAATGATCGCCTTTGCCCGCTCGTAGTCGCCAATAATACCGGCACCGTTGCCGCTCTTTACCACGCTCTTCTCTGGGCAGCCCATATTAATATCAATGCCCGCAAAACCCTTCATTGTTAGCTCCTCGGCCATCTTAAAGTAGTTATCGGGGTTCTTGCCCCAGATCTGCGCAATCAGCGGCTGCTCTACCTGACTATCCCAACGCAGCTTGCGGCCTACCGAGGCCTGACCGGGTGAGAAGTAGCCATCAACATTTGTAAACTCAGTAAAAAACAGGTCTGGCTTGGCCGCTCTAGCCACCACTTGCCGAAACACCGTGTCGCTCACGTCATCAAGCGGGGCGAGCACAAAAAAGGGCGTCGCCAGATCTGTCCAGATGTTGTGTAAACTTTTTTTGTTCATAGCGTCATATTTTAGTCTTTTTAGCCTATAATGTTAAGTACTTATGCGAGACATTACTCCCAGAAAGCCCAAGCTACCAGGTAAAGCAGCCTCAAAGTCTACTGCAAAGAAACCTGATATTGTTACGCCCGCGCCGGCTTTTACCTATGACCCACTCAGTCCTGAAGAGCAAATCGACACTTCAGATAGTACCGTCGAGCCAGGTGATCAGCCTATTACAAATGCGGCTCCACCCAAAATTACACGTGGCGCAAAGCCAAAAAAGAAGTTCCTAAAGCAACGCTGGTGGAAGTGGCTGCTAGGCTTGTTCGTTCTCGGTGGCCTAATTGTTTTTGGATTGCTGTCCTTCCAGGTAAACAAGATCACCACCAACCCCTTTAGCTGGGGCAAGCTCAAGGGTGAAGCCGACGGCCGAGTAAACATCTTACTCCTCGGCGTAGGTGACCCTGGGCACGCCGGCCAAGACCTAGCTGACACCAACATGGTAATTAGTATCAATACCAAGGAAAACAAAGTTGCCATGATCAGCGTACCACGCGACCTTAGGGTTAAGATACCCGGCTATGGTTACCAGAAGATCAACAACGCCCATGCCGAAGGGGACATTCCACTAGCTATCAAGACTATGGAGCAAACGCTCGATATCCCCATTCACTATTACGTACGTGCCAACTTCAGTGGGCTTAAGCAAGCAGTTGACGCCGTAGGTGGCATTACTATTAACGTCAAAGAGCCGCTTTACGACCCAGAGTACCCCTGTGACAAAAACGAGAATCGTAGTTGTGGTTTCAAGCTCAAAGCCGGTGTCACTCAAATGGATGGTGCCCTAGCGCTCAAGTATGCTCGGTGTCGCAAGGGCACCTGTGGTGACGACTTTGGGCGCGCCCTACGACAGCAAGAGGTGCTGCAGGCTATCCGCCTTAAGGCTATGAGCTTAGGCACTCTCGCCAACCCAGGTAAGCTCAATGCCCTGCTCGGCTCGGCGGCCAATAACATCAAGACGGATTTAAGTATTAACAATGTAATGCGGCTTAATGACTTTTCGAAGAAGTTTACCGACGGCAGCACTCTGAATATTGTTTTTAGCCTCAAACCCAATGGCTTCTTGGTCAGCTCGGGCAACAGTAGTGATTTACTCCCAGCGGGTAATAGCTTCAGCGCCATTCAGAAGTTCGTGGCCGACGTCTTTACCTTAGGGCCAGTCTGGAAAGAAGAACCGACGGTGATGATAGAAAATGGCACCGCTACTGTAGGAGTGGCCAAGAAACTCAATGAGGCCATTGGCTACGGTAAGTACGGCGAACTTATTACTGTCACGGCCATGACCAATGCGACGACCAAGGACTACACTACCAGCCAGATTATCGACTACACGGGCGGCAAAAAGCCAGCTACTGCAGCATACTTACAAAGTCTAGTGGGCGTTACCCCTACTGCCCCACCAGCTACAACAACTAGCAAAGCCGCTGTAGCGCCAGCCGACTTCGTGATTATCCTCGGTACCGACTACATTGCCAAAACAAGCGCCGCCACTGCTACCAAGCCGTAACATTCAATGCCTTAGAGTTAATGGACTCGGCCATAGCTGTCAGCAACCAAACTGTGAATAAGCTGGACTCCTGTAGCGTAAGCGTATTATGATACTACTGTAGAGCTCAATAACTACAGCAAAGGACCACTTCATACCACAGCCAATAAAGACAACCAAGCATCGGCTCATATTGATACTCATTTCGCTTGTGGGTCTGTCTGCAATAGTAGCAATCCTGGTAGTTTTTAGTGATGCCGCTAAACATACACAGCAAGCATCGTGCAGCACGTATTGTGATTCCGGCAATGAAACTGCAAAAGGTAAGGACGGCCAAGAGCAGTATGAGCCTAGTAGCGCACCTTCAGGAACAGGCCAGGCAGATAGCGTCCCACTCTATAGTCGCTACCTAAGCTCATCATTACCCCTCCTGAGGTCGTCAAGTAAACTCAGTGTGTCCTACGCGAATCCTGTGTTTAACTCCATCAGAATTACTCGCGACATCCCCTACAAGCTCACCGCCAACAAAACAATGGATCCAGGAGTTACAAGCCCTGTCACCCTACTACTTAACCTCTACGAGCCGACCGAAAATACCAATACAGACAAGCCAGTTCTCATATTTGTGTACGGTGGTGGCATGTGTGTAGGTGACCGTTTGCAACAAGAACAAAGCGCCATTGAGTTTGCTAAGTATGGCTACGTAACTGCGACCATCGATTATCGAATGCGTTATGACCTCTGCGGCATTTCGGACGGGTCAGTTGACGAAGCAGACATACCTGCCTACTATGCTCAGTTTATTCTGAGCATGAAGGACGTTACTGCCGACATCCTCGACGCCAAAAGTTTCCTCGCAAGCCAAGCTAGCAGTTATGGCATTAGTAGCTCTAAGTTTGGGATTGTTGGCTGGAGTGTTGGTGGCACAACGTCTGAGGCAATCCTGCTCGATAACTTTGATAATCAAAGATCGGGAATTGGCGGAATTGTTACTACATCTGGTTTCTTCCCAGTCGACCCCGCTAGCCTGAACCCAACAGCAAACTTAGGCACGCTCTCCAGTCAGCGGCCCTTGCCACCAGTTCTCACAATATCTTACGATGTCGATGAAGGCTTTCGAGGCGTGGATGCCGATGCAGGCAGGGACTGTGCGTATATTAGCAGTCTGGGTGCCAGCTGTACGTACATAGAACTACCTGGACAAGGCCACCCGCTTGAGGCCTACGATCACACAAACAGCATTATTCCCTTCCTCAAAAATTCACTCGGACTGTAACCAGAAATAGAAAAGCCATATACCCTATTGGTTATTAGTTGGGCTAGTGCTACCATGGGGCTATCTCGTTAGCCAACCAGCCTCCAGGAGGAAGCCATGCGAGTAATTTCCAAGGTAACCGTTGATGGCTTCCCCGACATCCTCGGGGCTCGGTCAGAACCATCAAATTTCGTGATGCAGAAGGACGAAGTCATTAGTATTGGCTCCTACGCTGGCTTGGACATGTACGCACGATGTGTGCGGATCCAGTACAAGTGGTGGCGAGGCAAGAAGATCTTTCACCTGGTCACCCCGCAGAGAAATCGCCGCAAGAACGGGGATGATCCAGTGCTTATGTCGGCAGATGAGTACAAGGCGGTTTTCAAGGAAGCCGGATACCACCTCCTCAGCACCTAGAGAGGATGGGTCTACCCGGCACTCATACCCGCATCGCACTTGGGACCTCCCGTCTCGTGCGCGAGGCGGGTTTTCCCATTTCTAAGTAACTTTTCAAAACCCTACCCCACCATTTTCGTCGGCCACTGCATTGTCATGGTGGTGCCTTGAGCTGTGCTGGAGGCCACCGAGATGTTACCACCCAGGTGTTGCATAATAAGCTTGTCAATGTAGAGATTTACGCCTAAACCGTCATGGTCTAACTGCAAGCCATCATAGCCATCGGCTTTGGTCAGTGGACTAAAGACATGTGAGACTTCGTCTTTGGAGATGCCTTTACCCTGGTTGGTGACACTCAGGAGCACACTGTCTTTGTGTGCTTTGAGGCTCAGTTCAATGGTGCTGCCAGCCGGACTAAAGGCTACAGCGTTAGACAGCACACTGCCAATGACTTGGTGTAAGAGTAGGGTGTTACCTGGTACCACCATATTGTTCATGCTGCTAGCATGAACCGTCAGGTGCTTCTCGCTAATGACTGGTTGGAGTGGGGCTAAGGCGCCCTTCACAATACTATGCAGGTCAGTCTGGGCGTTCTGGGGTGAGAGGTCACCAAGTCGACCGTTCTGAGCAGCTACTAACAGCTGGAAGCTATCAATCAGGTCACGCAAACGGTGGGCGCCTTCAGTCACGATGGCCATGGCGGCGGCCGTGCCGGCAGCAGCCATTACACTGCCTGCTTTGCTGTGCATACCATCAAGCTCGTGTTGGAGCTGAGTTAAATCATTATCCAGGTCAGTAGCCGACTCAGCAATGAACTCACTGCGGGCATGGTCAAGGCTAGCCGTTTGACGGGCCAGCAGGGCTTCAGCCTGCTTGCGCTTGCTGCTCACCACGCCGAGAGCGCCGAGTACCCAATAAAACAACATCGCTACCAAGACAAACAGCACGAGCTGCACACCTAGGTTAATGAAGCTCAGACTAATGTTGCGGTAGCTTGTAGCAACATAGTCCATGAGCATGGCCAGCACGGCGACAGCTACAATTGGTACCCAGAAGCGCAAAAGCCCTAGTACGCGCCGTGGTGCTTCGACCTTAGGCCTGGCAATGTCTTGCAAGCTCTTACTATCCTCAATGCGGGCCATAATAGTACCGACCTTGGTTTGGAGTTGCTTACTCAGCGTCTGTAGTCTTGCGATGCCTGGCGTCTTGTCGTCACTCAACAGCTCAATACCGCCCACCATGAGGGTAATTGGGGCACGCAGGTAGTTGGCAGCGAGGTGCCAGAACGTATCGCGCTCTTTAGCTATCGCCTCCTGGCGGGCAATCAGGAGCTTGGTGGCGCGCAGTCGCTTCGATTGCAGCCAGACCTCAACTAACAGACCAAGGGCGGCAATCAGGAGGAGGCTGAAGAAGGCATATGGGAAGGTAACGAGCACGACTTCTGGTACGTTCCGGAGAAATTTCTTGAGCTGTTCGATGAGGCTGGTTGGCTCTTCGACTGGTGGCAAGAACTTATCACCGAACGTGCGTAGGGATAGCTTCGGTGGCACTACTGGCCCGACCGCAGGAGCGCCGGAGGCTTGAGGGAATAATGTTGGCTTGGGCAGTGTACCAGCCAAGCGCTCTGGCGAGATGGCCGTGATGGAGGTCAGGACCTTTTTTCCGAAGACCGGGAGGGTATTGGTGGTCTGCCAGATATTGTCGAAGTCCCAGGTGTTGAGAGGAGCATTGGTAGAGTTGTTGTAGAAGTAATTTGGTTGACCGGAGATGGGAGTGCAAGGGATGGGGGCAAAGATAGGATCCATACAGTCGGTAGTACCAGCTTCATCGGCATCGAAGTAGTTGTTGGTATACGTACGATTTTCGGAACCATATATACCGGCAATAATACCCCCGGTGGCATCAACAACTCCTGGCTGGAGATTTTTCAGGGAACTGCGGGCAAAACTATTAGCTACAGAGAGCTCTCTAGCTACAGCTCCAACAAGACCACCGAGTGCAACATAACCAGTGGGCTGGGCACTGTTATGCGTGATACTTCCTGCTGCATACGAGTGGTTGAAATTTGTTAGGGTTGGAGTATTCTCCATCAATCCATTACCGCCCAGCAATCCGCCGGCAACAGCAGCTGATGCTTCACCGGGGAAGGTGTTGTTAATAATAATATTCGCATTCGCGTA
>JAYRIB010000013.1:0-3064 GCA_041907025.1 Candidatus Saccharimonadia bacterium
CGCACCGCGAAGTTGGCGCCGCCGCAGCCAAGATTGCTGACCTACTGGTGGTAATTGGTCCTGATGCCGAGAAGTACCTTGCCCCGGCAGCCATCGAAGCAGGTATGGACCGCTCGCACGTAAAGGTCTTTCATACCCCTTACGAAGCTGGGCATTATTTAAAGAAGGAGGTTACCAAGGGTGACGTGGTGTTGGTAAAGGGCTCACAAAACAAAGTCTTCGCTGAAGAAGTAAGTAGGATTTTGCTGGATCCGAAGCTCAAGCCAGCTGACGTGTTGGTGCGTCAATCTGACTTTTGGAAACGAAAAAAGAAAAGGGCATTCGCACAATAGTATGGTAGATGAAAAGCACTTAAATGTGGCACATATATGGCAGCTTGACCCAGATTCGCCGATCCCAGAAAGCAAACGACGTCGGATGTGCGCCCCAGCGTCGGTAAATATGGTGTTAGATTTTGTGTTTGTTAAACACGGGAATTATAGTTTTGCCTTAGACGAGATTGCTCAAGAGATGGAAGAGTTCGGCGGCAGAGTAGTCGAATATGGATGGAAGCATTCAGCACAGGTAAATACTCTAAAACACCACGGACTTGTTTCCTGGCGCAGAAACTGGTTGGCGCCTTCTCAGGACCCAAGCTACTTTATCGAACATGAAGGTTACGACGATGCCCAAGTGACGGCGTTCCTTGCTCAGCTAGCCCGAGAGAATCAACTAGGCGACTCATTACACGATCGCGCTTGGTCGTGTATTAAACACTCAATTGATAACGGCGTGCCAGTGATAATTAGTGTTAAAGCAGGATTTAGCGACAATGAGATTGGACACATAGTTGTAGTCAGCGGCTATACTCAAGATACCGTTGAGATCGTAGACCCATTGTTACCTCCGGACGAACATAAGAATGTAAGTATGGAGTATTTCTGGGAGTACTTTAAGCTTCAGGCAATTTTTATCCAGCTTCCTGCTTGACGCACTAACAATCGATTGCTAGACTAAGCGCATGAAAGTTCAACAACAACTCAACCTACTAGGCCTCTTGCTCCGCTCGTCGCGGTAGGTTTTTGTTGAACTGAAATAGTTCCAGGCCGCCGCAAAGGCGGCTTTTTGGTTTGCGCCAATCGGCCTGGAAGTGAAGCATATCTTCTAGGTCGACAGTGAAAACCAAAGTCCGAACGGCACATCTACGAAGGAGATTTCTAATGAGTCAGAGTAGGACCGCACGTGTTCTCGAACACCCCATGTGGCAGAGTGAGGTTGGCGGGCATAAGTTTGGATCCAGGCAGCACGCTTACTTCAAGCCGCACGTTCGTCTCTCTGGGGGCAGTGTGGTAGTCGAAGGGCGCGTGCGTGATGACGATATTGCGTCGTTGGCACGGTTTGCCGCGGTAGTCTGCTTTCTCTTGGCTAAGTCGCTCTTTCGGCGTGACCGGAGGTTGATCGACCAGTCGTTTAGCGACAAGCCTCGGGGTCCGTACACGTTCAGCTTTCGACTCGATTCGCAGACTGAATGCATCGGTAAGTAACTGTGGGGCCGGAGGCGAGAGGGCACACTTCTCGTCTTCGGCCTCGTGTCATACGAAATACTAACTTAAGCTGGTACAATAATAGGTATGAACAACGATACACCCCAGTATAGTCCCAAAGATATTGAGCCAAAGTGGCAGCAAGTTTGGGAGCACATGCCAGACCTTTACCGCGCAGTTGACGGCGACGCATCGCGAGAGAAGTACTATGTACTCGTGGAGTTTCCCTACCCCTCGGGCGATGGCCTACACAATGGCCACGTGTTGAGTTATACGGCACAGGACATTGTGGCGCGTCGGTTGCGCATGCAGGGCAAGAACGTGCTCTATCCGATGGGCTGGGACGCGTTTGGGCTACCGACCGAGAACTACGCTATTAAACACAAGATTAAACCACAAGATGCTACGGCTGCTAACGTGGCGAACTTTAAGCGCCAAATGAAAGCACTTGGCCTTTCATTTGACTGGTCGCGCGAGATTAACACAACTGACCCCGAGTACTACAGATGGACACAGTGGATATTCTTGCAGCTACTCAAGAACGATCTAGCCTATCAGGATGAGATTGCGATTAACTGGTGTCCACACTGTAAGACCGGGTTGGCTAATGAAGAGGTAGTAGACGGTAAGCACGAACGCTGCGGTACGGTGGTAGAAAAGCGCCTGCTTAAGCAATGGCTGCTGCGTATTACTAAATACGCTGATCGGTTGATTGAAGACCTCAAGAATGTCGACTACCTTGATCGAGTGGCTAGCCAGCAGATCAATTGGATTGGCAAGAGCCACGGAGCTGAGATTCGCTTCGTGGTTCAGGGCAAAGAAGATACGCAGATCGAGGTATTTACCACGCGACCAGATACGCTGTTTGGCGCCACCTTTATGGTCCTTGCCCCCGAGCACCCACTGCTTGAAGTTATTGTGAGTGACGACCAGGCGGCGGCGGTTGCTAGTTATCAGAAGCAGTCGCAGGCCAAGTCCAACATCGAGCGCATGGAAGACCGTGATAAGACCGGTGTGTTCACTGGCGCATACGTCAAGAACCCCGCAAGCGGCGAGCAGATCCCGGTATGGGTGAGTGACTATGTGTTGATGGAATACGGCACGGGGGCGATTATGGCGGTGCCGGCGCACGACCAGCGTGACTTTGAGTTTGCCAAGAAGTTTGGCATTGATATTCGCCAAGTTATTAGCGGCGGAGATGTAGTCGAGGCAGCGCACGTAGGTGTCGGCACACTTATAAATTCTGCTGAATATGATGGTATGGAGAGCCTTGAGGCCAAACAGAAGATTGTAGCTTGGCTTGAGGATCAGGGTGTTGCTAAAGACAAGGTGCAGTACAAGCTGCGCGACTGGATCTTTAGCCGTCAGCATTACTGGGGTGAGCCTATCCCAGTAATTCATTGCCACAAGTGTGGTGCGGTGCCAGTGCCAGAGGATCAGCTGCCCGTAACATTGCCAGATGTAGAGCACTACGAGCCGACCGACACAGGCGAGAGTCCCTTGGCCGCCATTGAGGACTGGGTGAATGTAGCATGCCCTAC
>JAYRIB010000014.1:0-4922 GCA_041907025.1 Candidatus Saccharimonadia bacterium
AAGCCAAGAAGCTTATCAAAGAAGCCGAGAAGCTGGTGAGCGAATTAAGCAAATCAACTTCTAAGGTTGCTGATCAGGCTAAGAAGCAGGCCAAAAAGGTAGTTGATAAGAAGTAATGTTACAAAGCAAAGCACAGACCAAAGAGCTCAAGACAGCTGCGAAGGCAGGCTCAAAGGTTGGCATGAACGAGTTTGTGGAACTCTTGAATAGTCCAGGTCGGCTGACATGGCTGAACTTGCATACGGGCTTTGTGCGTGGCTTTGGTGCCGCCATTGGTGCCGCAGCCGCCTTGGTAGCACTTGGCCTGGCCGTAACATACCTGGGTGGCGTGCCAATCCTCGGTAAATTCATCAGTAATATTGCTGCGGCAGCTGGCCAGGTACCAACGCCCTAGAGGGTTGGTGTCTGGATGTTACTATAAAAGCCCCACTCAGTGGGGCTTTTATAGTAAGACGAAAGTCTAGCGTGATAATTCAGGGTGGCCGTCGGCGGGATTGTGGTCCCGCCAACAGCACGTTGTCGCTCAGGCGACGGGTTGATCTTCAAGCTCCCATGACCGACGCGAGGTGAACTCGGACAGTCTGGGCGACTTCAGCTGCTTGGCCATGAAATCGAGCCAAAGCACGATCGATTGTTGCCGCCTAGTTGTCTCGGCGTCGATAGCACCTTGGATAGTGGTCTCCCAGCCAAGTTGGCCGTTTGCTCTATCTACCAGCAGGTCGGCGAAACCGCTACCGAGGAGCATGGCGATCGTCTTTCTCACGCGTTCGTCACCGATCACGTGCTGAAACCTCCCCTTGGGGTTGGTTCGGAGAAGCGTCTTCAAAGGGATGGTCATCTGAATGATGTTGCCCTTTGCATCGGCAGCCAGCGCAATGCCCTCGATGGCTGCTCTGATCACTGCATCCTTGTCTGGGTCATGGTGTTCTCGGAACTGCACTACCAGGAAGTCGTCCTGGGTGTAGCCAGCATCGGGAACCATGTGGTGGCCAGGCATAGGCATCCGTTGGACTGTTGCCTGCATAGGGATCTCCTTGGGATTGGACAGAATGTGCGGGCTCGCAACTTGTGTATTCTCGCATAAACAGCCGCTATAGGGCAAGCAATTATACAATGATACAAAAAATCTCTACTCGCAAGGCTTATGCTTAGACGCCCAAGGGATTATAATAAGGAGTAACGAAGTGAGGTAAGGAGGGGTAGAACTCGCGTGTCTTCAAAAACCGAAACCAAGACTGATACAGAGCCAGCCAAACAAGGGGTGGTGGACTTTGTGCACCTGCACAACCACACCCACTATAGCCTGCTTGATGGATTGCAAAAGATCCCGCAACTCCTCGATCAAGTGGAGGCGTTGGGCCAAAAAGCCGTGGCGATTACCGACCATGGTACGCTTTCGGGCGCGATTGAGTTCTATAAGGAGTGCACCAAGCGAGGCATAAAACCGATCATTGGTATGGAGGCATACGTGGCGGCACGCAAACATACTGATAAGTCGTCTAAAGAAGATCGTACGCCGTATCATCTCACGCTGCTAGCGAAAAACGAGCAGGGCTACAAGAACCTCATGAAGCTTTCGACCATTGCCTGGCTGGAAGGGTTTTACTACAAGCCACGGATCGATCGCGACTTGCTCGAGAAGTATCACGAAGGTTTAATTTGCCTGACGGGCTGCATCGGTGGCGAGTTGGGCACCCACATCCTCAACGGTGATCCCGATGACGCTATGGAGGCGGCGGAGTGGTATAAGAACTTGTTTGGGGTGGAAAATTATTATTTGGAGGTGCAGCCGCACATTGGCTGGAAGCCGCAAGACCGCGTTAACGCTGGCCTGCAGGTGATTGCCAAGACGCTCGGTCTGGGATTGGTCGCCACAGGAGACGCGCACTACACTAAGGACACCGATCACTATACGCATGACATCTTGCTCTGTGTGCAGACGGGCAGCTTGCTCGAGGATCCGAACCGCATGAAGCTAGACCAAGACTTATCAGTGCGCAGCGGCGAGTTCTTTGCCAGCAAGTTCCCAGATCTACCCCAGGCTATTAGTAATACCGTAAAGATTGCTGACATGTGTGATCTCACCATCGAACTTGGCCAGATCCTGATTCCAAAGTTTGAGGTGCCGGAGGCCGAGACCGAGAAGAGTTACCTGCGCAAACTCGTCTTTACCGGCGCGGCCTGGCGCTACCTTAAGACACCCAAGGAAGACTTGCAGGCTATTACCGAAAAGGATGTGGCCAGCAAGCTTGAGCCAAAGATCTTGGAGCGGATTGAGTATGAGCTGGGCGTGATTGGCAAGATGGGTTACGAGGGCTACTTTTTGATCGTTGCGGACTTGATTAACTGGAGCAAGAATAACGGCATCATTTGTGGTCCAGGCCGTGGTAGCGCGGCGGGTTCGATAGTAGCGTACTTGACCAACATTACCGACCTTGACCCACTTACTTATGATTTGCTGTTTGAGCGGTTTTTAAACCCCGACCGTATCTCCATGCCAGATATCGATATGGACTACGCCGATGATAGGCGTGAAGAGGTGATCGCTTATGCGACCGAGAAGTACGGTCAAGACCGAGTGGCACAGATCATAACTTTTGGCACCATGGCGGCGCGCAACGCGGTACGTGACACTGGTCGCGTGCTGGGCATGCCGTATGGCGAGGTGGACGCGATTGCTAAACTCATCCCCGCGCCCGTGCAGGGCCGCCATATCCCCCTTGCTAAATCTATTATTGATGATCAAGACTTGTCACGTGAGTATAATTCTAACCCCAGGGCCAAGAACGTAATTGATGTGGCCATGCAGCTGGAGGGTACGATTCGTAACACCGGTACGCACGCGGCCGGCGTAGTGATCGCCCCCGAAGCCATCGTGGAGCGTGTGCCGCTCACCCGCGCCAGCAAGGGCGGCATTGCCACGCAGTATGCCATGGGTCCGGTCGAAGAGTTGGGACTGCTCAAGTTCGACTTTCTTGGGCTTTCCAACCTCACGATTATCAAGAACACACTCCGCATTCTGCGCAAGGTGTACGACGTGGAGCTTGATCCAGCGCAGATACCGATTGATGACAAAAAAACCTATGAGCTGCTGGCGCACGGTGACACCACGGGAGTCTTCCAGTTGGAGTCGTCTGGCATGAAGCGCTACTTGCGCGAGCTCAAGCCTGACCGGTTCGAGGATATCATTGCTATGTGTGCACTCTACCGTCCAGGACCATTGTCGGCTGGGCTGACCGATAGCTTTGTGCGCCGCAAGAACGGCCTAGAAGAAGTTACCTATGATCATCCCTCTATGAAGTCTTCACTGGATTCGACCTATGGTGTGTTGGTATACCAAGAGCAGGTGATGCAGTTCTCGCGCGACGTTTGTGGCTTTAGTGGTGGTGAAGCTGATACATTGCGTAAGGCAATCGGTAAAAAGAACGTCGAGACCATGACCAAGATGAAGGTGGCCTTCATAGATGGTGGCGTAAGCCATTCAGACGTGCCACGCGATGTTATGGAGCGGTTCTGGGATCACTTGTTAGGCTTCGCTGACTACTGCTTTAACAAGTCGCACTCGGCTTGTTATGGCCTGATTGCCGTCCAAACTGCCTACCTCAAGGCGCATTACCCGGCAGCCTTTATGGCGGCGTTGATGACGAGCGATTACGGCAACTTAGAGCGCATTGCCATTGAGGTAACTGAGTGTCGTAAGATGGGCCTAACCTTGCTCCCGCCCGACGTCAACGAAAGTTACTATGAGTTTGGTGTAGTACCAGGCACCAGTAATATCCGCTTTGGCCTTGCGGCGGTTAAGAACGTTGGCTCGGGGCCAATCGCCGCCATCATTGCGGCGCGTGAAGAGGGCGGACCGTTCACGGGGGTCGAGGACTTTGCCAAGCGTGTCGAAGCTACCTACGTGAACCGCAAGACCATGGAGAGCTTAATCCGCGCCGGTGCCTTTGACAGTATGGGTGACCGCGATACGCTGCTTAATAACGTCGATAAGATTACCTCTTATGCCACGCGGGCCCAAAAGAACGCATTGACCGGACAGATCGACATCTTCGGGGCGATTGGCATGCAGGAGGAAACGCCGCCTTTGCAATTTGATCCGCCGAGCACTAAGCCAGACGTACGTCAGCACTTGGTTTGGGAAAAGGAGCTGCTCGGCCTCTACATCTCGTCACACCCGCTTGATGAGTACGATAACTACCTCTATGACCAGACTATGCCGCTGAGCAAACTCAGCCCGAGCCTGGAGGGTCGATCGGTCCATATTGGCGGCATTATTACGATGTTTCGGAAGATCACTACTAAGACAGGGTCGAGCATGGCCTTTGTGGGGCTAGAGAGTAAAGACGGCGAAGTTGAGCTGATTGTATTCCCGCGCGCCTACGACCAGTACCATGCCATCCTGGCGGTCGATAGCGTGGTGGAGATCGAGGGCAAGGTGAGCAGTAAGGATCGTGATGGTAAGACAGGTGGCGAGGTGAAAATCTTGCTCGATAAGGTGAAATTGATTGATATTGAGAAGGCCCGCAAGTGGCTGGCCAAACCGCGCGAGGAGGTAGTGGAGGACTTAGCGCCATCACTGGAGGTTAGTGAGTTGTTTGTGCATATGAATGATCTCAAAGACAGCACTCAGCTGATTGCAGTCAAGAAGTTGCTTGAAACGCACAAGGGTCCGAGTGATAGCTACTTGGTGCTCGGTCAAGATGATGATCGCAAGTTAATTAAGTTGCCCTATAATGTGGCTCTGGCTCCAGAGCTCTTAAGCAAGCTCAATGAGTTGCTTGGTTCGGAGCACGTGGTGGTCAAGGCCCCACAAAAAGCTTGAAATTTCCAGATACAACTCTTGCCTAGGTGGCCGCAATATGCTAGACTCATAAAGTTATGAACGCAATCGAACTCGTAGAACAAAAGAATTACAAAGC
>JAYRIB010000015.1:0-2575 GCA_041907025.1 Candidatus Saccharimonadia bacterium
AATGATACTAGGGTTATTAAGGCTAGGCTCATTGCTCTTGATACAGACAATAAGGCAGTTGAGCTTGTTTTGCTTGAGAAGCATGGTAGGCATGAAGACCGCCGCCGGCACAAGGTACTTTATCGAGGTAGGCTTGGCGTCAAAGATATTCTTAAAGTTGGCACAGAAGAACTTCGTGTGGAAGCGGTGGAGGAGGGTGGAATTGCCGTTGTGACTTCTGCTGCCGACATCGAGAATCTTTGCGCCACTCAGGGCAAGGTGCCCCTTCCGCCTTACATGAAGCGCCAAGCCAGTCTCGAGGATGAACAGCGCTATCAGACTGTGTTTGCTCGAGAGAAGGGTTCGGTGGCCGCGCCAACCGCGTCGCTCAATATGACAAACCAGCTGCTCGGCGAGCTTGAGGCTAAAGGGGTGCAGGTGGCTACGTTGACCCTGCACGTCGGGCTCGGCACATTTTTACCAATCCGATCGGACGAAGTCGAGGGTCACACGATGCACAGCGAATACTTTGAGATCCCGGCCCAGACGGCGGAGATGATTCACGCCGCCAAGCAAGCGGGGAAGCGAGTGGTGGCACTGGGCACAACGGTAGCCCGCACCCTTGAATATGCTCATGGTGATATCTTAATGGGCAACGCCAAGGGGCCAGCAATCACGGGAGAAGCTAACATTTTTATTTATCCTGGCTACAGATTTGAGTTGGTCGATGTACTGATTACAAATTTCCACGCCCCAAAGAGTACTGTTTTAATGTTAGTTGCGGCTTTTGCAGGCTGGGAGAATCTTAGCCAGGCCTACGTGCATGCGCTCGCACACGACTATCAATTCCTGAGCTATGGCGACAGCATGCTGGTTGTCTAGAACTATAAAACTCCTCTTGGCGAGGAGCTTTATAGTTGCTATGTGATTGTCCTTACAGTTCTAGCTGGGGAGTAGCACGGTGTCGATGACATGGATGACACCATTGGTTGTTCGAATGTCGTAGAGAACTACTTTGCTATCGTTGATGTAGAGACTGCCGCCCCTAGTACTGATGTTGATCGGCGCGCCATTCACAGTCGGTGCACTGGTTAGTGTCTTGGCTACCGAAGCTCGCACATCGCCTGAAACTACGTGATACTTGAGTATCGACTGTAGGGCCGGGATGTCACCAAGCAATGCCTCTACCGTTCCGGCGGGGAGTTTAGCAAAGGCTTGATCGGTCGGGGCGAACACCGTGAACTTACCTGGACTCTTTAGCGTGTCCACCAGTCCAGCTGCACCGACTGCGGCTGTTAGGGTCTTAAAGTTTCCGTTCGCCACCAGGTTGTCTACAATGTCTTGATCTACTACGCAATTACGTGCGTTATCACGGTTGATCCAGAATTGTGTACGGTTCAACAGCCATTTGTTGTTCTGGTCGAAGTAATTGAACAACCGCGCTTGGCGATGGTCAATGTAGTTACAGCGGGCCGCCTGCCAGCGTTCTGACCTGGCTTGCTGCCATTGGTTATTCCAGTTGCCGTTGCTGGCCGATGCGCCGAGCGGAACGAGGCTCAGCCCGAGTGTGGCTACTGTAGCTGCGAACAGGGTGGTCTTTTTTAGTAGCTGGTTATCCTCCTAAATATTTGTTACTGAGTTGGTGGCAACAAAACGGTGTCGATAACGTGGATCGTGCCATTGCTGGTTGCAATGTCAGTTTGTGTTAGGGTTGCGTTGTTTACTTTTACTGTCTCACCCTCGACTGCGATGGTGACGTTTTGGCCGGCTACAGTTGTAGCACTGGTGAGCTTAACTACGTCAGCTGCTTTGACGTTGCCTGATACTACGTGGTAGGTCAAAATGGCCTTAAGCTTGGCTGGGTCTTTAAGTAGACTGTCTAAGGTCCCGGCCGGTAGCTTGTCGAACGCTGCGTTGGTGGGTGCGAACACAGTAAATGGTCCTTCACTTGAGAGTGTTTCCACCAGCCCAGCTGCCTTAATGGCTGTGACTAGGGTTGAGAACTCTGGGTTGCCGCTGGCGACCTCTACAATGTTCTGACTGCTCATAGTTTCGGTTTTGGCCGTGTCAGTTTTCTTGCTGTCGTCTTTATTGTTTTTGACTAAGAATATCCCGCCGATTACTACAACGGCTATTACCGCTATAGTGCTGACGATGATGGTTGGTGATGTTTTTTTCATTATATTCCTCCTTGCTTATTATGTTGTCTTCACGAGTGCTCGAACATTGTGGCGTTGGCTCTGCTTTACCCTCTACCTCATGGTCACACCTCCCTCTTGCTAGTCAGTGCTCGCATAATGAAGCTATGTAAGCTACCTGCAACCTCGCTCAGCTCTCGGCCTTTTGGCACTGCGGGGTAGTACTCGAGCAAGAAGCCATTAATGGCGTGCGTGACCACCTTGGCTTCCTTGGCTATGTCTTGCTCTGCAATCGGGAACACACCCTCTTTGACGCCGGCTATAATAACTTCCTCTATGTGTAGATATGCTTTGGCTGGTACAAAGCCACGTTGCAGGTGCTCAAAGCCATGACGGTAATGCAAAAAGTACTTGAGTACAAACACCACACTCTCGATGTTATCGAACTGGAACTTGAT
>JAYRIB010000016.1:0-7493 GCA_041907025.1 Candidatus Saccharimonadia bacterium
CCGCAGCACGATCCACCCGTTCACGAAGGCGAACTTCTACCTGCTTCCCTCGAAGCTCGCCCTCTCCTTGTTCAAGGATGCTGTGGGCCTCGGCCAACGACAACCCCGCATCTTCCTGAACCGCGCACGTGGCCTCGGCTCGCACGCCCACCAGGCGTCCGTTCCGTTCCCCAACGTCGCCACCTGACCCCACGCATGGGGTTCGACCCTCCACTCAGAGCTACGGCTCTGTGGTGGAGGGTCGTTCACGTTTAGCCTTCTTGCGCGCCCTAACCTGATAATATTGCCTCAAGCCATTTACAAAGCCGTTGGTTTTTGCTATCATTATTTATTGACTAGCTTAACAAGACAAGGTAACAGATATCATGATCGCAGTAATCGAAGCCGGCTCCAAACAATACATCGTAGAAAAAGGCCAAACTATCCAGACAGAGCTGATAGGGGACGCTGAATCTATGGAGTTTAAACCGCTACTCGTGATTGATGGCGACAAGATCCACGTTGGTAAGCCAACCCTAGAGAACGCCGTAGTTAAGGCTACGGTTGCCAAAGAAGTTGTTAAGGGTGACAAAGTCGTCATCCTTAAGTACAAAGCCAAGAAGCGCCAGAGCACCAAGACTGGCCACCGCCAGAAGTATTCGAGCGTGACTATCACCGATATCAAAGCCTAAACGCGCTTTGCTCTACTAATAAACCGCTCGATCATCGGGCGGTTTTTAGGTATGATTACCTTATGTATGCGCTAATACTCTCGTTCTTGGTCGCCAATCTTACTCACCTGTATGTACTTATACGTCACCGGCAATCAAAACTCCCCACCATCAGTGAGCGCGCCGTACAAACAAAGACTTCGCTAGCTCTTTATGTAGCAGGGCATGTTTTGGCTGGCTTAGCTTTCGCTGGCTTCGCGTATCAGTTCTTTTGGCTGAATATAGGCAGTCAACCACTCTTCAGCTTAGCCATCCTGGGTGTCCTCTTTGAGTGGCTGCAGGCCCTTGTGCCTGCCAGAGGTAAGTATGAGAAACCTCACCGCAGATTAGCCTATGGCATGAGCGGCCTCATGGTGCTACTTGGCATTGGGGCCATTATCAGCCTGCCACTTACGCCAATCACCCGCATTGTATTGGTCGCTATTGAAGCAGTTATCATCTTCGGCTATCCCCTTGTCCGAAAGCTCCCCCAGAAGTACTTCTGGACCATCCAAGTCCTCAACATCAACTTGTTCTATCTTCAGATGTTTATACTTTATCTAACCTTCTAAGTCTGCAATTACATCTTCAATCTTATCTAAATGAACAACTATAGGATGCAGGTAAAAGACGGAGAGATGATTCCTGGGACCAATCACGTAAACCTTTGGGCTTTTGCGCAGCTGATGAGTAGCCAGTGCCGCTCCAAGTTCAACATACATGCCTTTTCCGACCGCCTCATTGCCACTGACTAGCACGTAAACATCACAGTCCAATACGCCCTGAATATCTTTCTCTGCGCGAATACCAGATTCCTGTTTATTCGCTAACTTATCCTCAGCTCCGCCGAGAAATGTGTCTGTCTGAGTCCAATCATGAGTAACCTCATGGCCAGCCGCCTCTACGGCATGCATGGCAGCTCGTACGTTTGCAATGTCGTTAATCTGTCCTGAAATGAAGAATTTCATCCCTTAGTAGCGCTACCTACAGCTCGAAGTCACTGGCTGGCCGTTACGAACGGCTAGCATCCAAGCCATCGTGTCGCTATAGCTTTGTGCCATCGTGTCGTAGTGGGTCGCAGTTGGATATATCTTAACCGTTACACTACCACCGCCCAAGCCACATAAACGTTGACGCAAGGTTTCTGACTGGCTCGGCAATACTACGTTGTCACGCTGCCCATGGTTAATCAGCTTTGCCGTATCAGTGGCCACAGTGGCCGCGCGATTCTTGGCCATGTCGTTTGCTAAATCGCTATAGTTACCAGATAAGTCACCGCGCGCCAAGGCGGCTAAGAATGGTGGTTGATAAATAGCTGCCGACACCTTGCCCCAATGCGGAATCACCGTGTTAATACACTGCGTTGCAATATCGCTGGTCAGGCTTTGTTGCCACTTAGGTAATAGGTAAGAGTTAAGGTCGTATGATTTGCGATAGTAGTCCTGATAGGCCGCCAGCACAAATGGTCCAAACCAGTTAATGTTTGCGCCCTTGGTAATGTCTGACAAAGTCGTCTGTACATCGCTGACTGGCCCAAAGCCAACCAAGCCTTTAATCTTGAGCTCGGGTGCGTAATCCGGCGCTATCGTATCGGCCCACAAGGCCGCGTGGCCACCCTGTGAGTAACCAGACATAAAGATGTTATCTGAATCTATCATCGTCTTGGTATTAGGTAGGTTGTTGAGCAAACGAATACTATCCAACACAGCTCGTCCTTCCTGAGCGCCGATCATGTAATGATGCATGCGACTCGCGTCGCGCATACCCTCATAGTCAGTGGTGACCACTACGTAGCCCTGGGCAGCGTAGGCGGCCAGGAGTGAGTCATAGTTGGCCCAGTTGGCCACGGCGGGCTTCTCTAAACTCGCTGCACAACGATCATCAATACCAGTGGTACCAGGTGCGAAGGCAAACACGGGCAGGTTGGCACTAGCAGTTGCCGTAGATGGTCGATACACACGTGCATAGACTCCTACCTCGCGGCCTTCTTCATCCGACGACGAATAGCGGATAACCTGCTTGGTTATACCCGTGGTCACAGGCAAGCTGTAGGTTTTGTTTGTTTGCAAAATTAATGCCTTGGTTGCCGCCACGTCATAGCTGGTCGCTGGCTCGGTGCTCAGCACCTTGCCGAACTTCGGCTGTGGGTTCTCAGGCCGAACTAGTCGAGTCAGGAGATTACGCGACTGGACAGAACCTTCGCTTGTAAACAAAGCGTAGACAAAGTAAGCCAACACCATCAGGGCACAGGTTAAGCCAAGCCATATCAGTACCTTCCACCAATTACGGCGGCGTTTTACAACTGGGCGTGGCAGAGGTGGCATATAGGCACTATGTTGAGAGCTTTGATTTGGCTTCTTCTTTACTTGCTTGTTCTTAGGAGGATTCTTCATACTGTTTACGTTAGTGACCTTCTCATAATACATACATCTTGACCACCAATAAAGCCCTTAGCAAGCCGTTCGGTGACAAAACCATAGCGTTCATAAAACGGTGCGTGGTCGTAGGTGACAAGCTCAACCGCCCTCAGCTGCTTGGCTTGTAGCCACCGAAACGCTTCATTGAGTAAATCGGCGCCCAGTCCTCGACCGCGGTGTGCTGGCTCCACGTACAGCCAGAATATATCGCCGCAGTCAGACCCAGGCCGCGTAGAGCCAATAATGTAACCAACGAGTGTACGCTTGGCCCACAGCCCCAGCAACAGTCGGTTTGGTCGCACACTGCCAAGCGCGAGCTTCGATACTGTGTTTTGACGCTTCGTAGCTCGCAGGTAATCAGCACCATAGTAGGCAAAGTCTTTTTCTAGGGCGTCAGCAAACAATCGACTAAGCGCTACGACCTGCTGCGGATGTACGTGAGCAAGATGGTACAAGCCATCAATTCGTCTTTTAACCATACTGCTCGACTCTATTGCGGCCTTCGGCCTTAGCTCGGTAGAGCGCCTCATCGGCTTCGGTGAGTAATTGGTGAAGGCTCATGCCAGAGCGCATTGCCGACACCCCAAATGAAGCCGTCACAGAGATGTCATCACCTCCGACCTGTAGCTTCATACTCTCTATGTTAGTGCGTAGCTCTTCGGCTATTTGCGTAGCACGCGCCAAGTCTGCCCCTACTAAGCCGACGACGATCTCCTCGCCACCATAGCGACCTACAATATCGACAGCCCGCAAGCTGCGCTTAATGACTTGGGCTACCTCGCGCAACACCACATCGCCGACACCGTGACCATGTGTGTCGTTAATCTGTTTGAAGAAATCAATATCAATAAAGACAACGCTCAACGCCTTTACCACCAGCGATTTTCGTCTATCAGGATCACTGAGGTGAAAATCAACTTCCTTCACATATGCATCGAGCGCGTGCATAAGCCCACGCCGACTCAGGATGTTCATGAGATCATCAGTACGTAGCTCAGCCTCAAGCTCAGCTACGCGCTGCTTGAGCCGCCTAATCTCCCTATCCCGAGCGTCCGCCGGCGTCACTTAGTCCTCTAAATCTACTAAATACCGTTCGGCCTCGAGTGCAGCCCTACAGCCATCGCCTGCCGCGGTAATGGCCTGACGGTAATGGGCATCTACCACGTCGCCAGCCGCAAACACGCCAGCTAGCTCAGTCTTAACCAGGTCGGTGGTGACCAGGTAACCCTTTTCATCGAGCGTCAGGGCCTCGGCAAACAACTTAGTTGCTGGAGTGTGGCCGATAGCTACAAACATTCCCTGGCAAGCAAAGTCTCGCTCGCTGCCATCTTTGGTGTCGCGCAGCCGCACACCCTCTACGCTGTCTTTGCCCAACACATCTACCACCTCGGCGTTCCATATAAACTCAACCTTCGGGTCGTTCATGGCCCGCTGCTGCATAATCTTGCTCGCCCGCAGGGTGTCACGGCGATGCACAATGTACACTTTACTAGCAAACTTGGTTAAGGCGTGCGCTTCTTCCATAGCTACATCACCACCACCGACCACCACTACTTCCTTGTCT
This sequence comes from Candidatus Saccharimonadia bacterium, assembly GCA_041907025.1. Taxonomy (GTDB): domain Bacteria; phylum Patescibacteriota; class Saccharimonadia; order CAILAD01; family JADZBC01; genus CAYPSN01. The sequence goes on from JAYRIB010000016.1 coordinate 4,671, forward strand.
CTAAAGAAGAATGCGTCGCAGGTGGCACAAGCACTTATGCCATGGCTCATGAGTCGCTGTTCGTTTTCTAAGCCCAACCAGTTAGCCGACGCGCCGGTCGAGATGATCACGGTCCTTGCCTGGTAAACTTCTTCGCCCACACAGACTTTCTTTACAGCGCCATCAAACTCAACTTTGGTTACAAACTCGCTGATGATCTCCGTGCCAAATCGCTTGGCCTGCGCCTTCATCTCGTCCATCAGCGCTGGTCCGGTAATGCCGTCTTTAAAGCCAGGGAAGTTCTCCACCTCGCCCGTAAGCAGCAGCTGACCACCAGGCGTATCGCCAGCTATCATCAGGGTGCTTAGACTGGCACGCGCCGTATAGATTGCGGCGGTGTATCCCGCCGGCCCCGCACCAATTATGACTACGTCGTAAACTTTATTCATCCTAGTATTATAGCAATCATCGCTCCGCTCCGCCACGTGCAGACGCGTGACTTGGCGATGGATTGTGCTTACGCTTAAGTCAGACTAAATGTAGCTCTAGCCTTCGATCGCTACACTGAACCCGCCGTAGGCCATCTTTTGCATGTCAGCAGGCATTTCAAAGTCAGATTGGTCACTGTATTCCTCGCCCATTTCTGCCATTACCTTGCTGTTTACCTCGTCACGATGCTCTTTAGACTCAAACACAATAAACGAGAACCATACATTCTCGTCGGCCTTAGCACCTGTCATTTCCTGAAAGGCGCGGGATTTTTCGTCACCCATCTCTTGCTGCTTTAGGTCGTCACCCCTGCACTCAAAGTACTGAAGAGCGCCGTGCTTCATCCAAGAATCCCGCCCCATCTTAGCCATTTCCTCGTAGGCAGTCTCTTTACCTTTTGGTACCACCAGCACAGATCCATCTACGTACTTAGCCATTTTTACTACTCCTTCTTAATGCATATCTACTTGTTTAGTTTACCGCTCACGCTAAAGTACACGAAAGATAGCTATATCCTCCGTTTTGTTCTCTAATATTGCCGTCCCATGGGTCCCTTCTATATTTTGACTTTTTATTGATATTATGCTATCATCACGTAGTTCTCAGTCCGAGACCATTTCCCCGAGACCATTTCCCGACCGGAAGGATATTTCCATGAAGAACCTCAAGAAGTGGGGCATGACGTTCGGCGCACTCAGCACCATCATCGCCCTCGTCAGCGAGATCCACGAGCTGTGGACCGAGAAGGAACAGGGGAAAGGATAGCTGTGGCCTACCTCACAGCAGCCATCTACCTGTCCGCCTACCTCACGTTCATCGTTGGGTTCACCGTTCTGAATGCGGCCTACTGCGGCCGGTCTATGGTGCTGAAGTTCTCCAGCTGGCAAGACTGTCGCAAGTACGTCAGGCGGGGCTGGATGATCCTAGGATCATCCTACATGTCCATCGCCTCTGCGATCATCTTGAATCAGACCCACTTCGAAGAGCAGTGGGGCTGGATCTACCTGTCGATCGTGATCTTCTACATGGGCCTCCTCATCGGGCCAACCGTGGTGATGAGCGGCAAGCGGAACAACCCGTACTTGCCTTCGTAGCGCTTCACGCTTGCCCAGCCTGCACCCGCCAAGGTGACTGCAGCCAACACCTGAACAAAACCAGACCGGTGGGGTCTCTAACCCATCCACACCCTCGGAACTTGCTTCTGGGGGTGTTTTGCGTTTCATTAGACTACAATCAAAGACCATGTGCTACCGCAGCCTAACTGCGCATACGGCCTCGCGCTACTTAGTACTTAGAGCGAGCCACCCTTTAATAACTTGCTTAACCGCGCTAATCTTACGGCGAACATCTGAAGCGTCATAGAAGGCTATGGTGCCTCTAATGTCCGAGTTCCACTCCACAATGCCTTCATCCGCCTGAAGAATTGGCGTGCCATTATTATTTTCTTTCTTCGTGGCACCCATATGCAGCACTAGCTTGACCAAGCCTTGTTTATTCATAAGGTTAAAGGTGATCCGATCCTCACTGCCCTGGCTGTAATTAGGCGCATTCCACTTAAGCGTCTCCACTAATCGGGGTTCAGCCTCGAGAATAACCCTCCTTAGCATATTGATCTGGCTTAGCTTATCTTCCGGTTGATCTGCAAGGCACTCTTCGAGAGTTTTGTATTTCTTCATGGATTGATTATAGCAGAGGAACCACGCCACCTTGTCGTAGATAATCTTCTTGGACGTTTGCGCTAAAGAGAATTTCTGCTCTTATGAACTTTTAGAAAAGAGCTTAGTGATTGCTCCAGTGATTAACGGCACCAGGCAGAGAATGGCGGTAATGGGCAGGTTAATCATAGCTAGGAATATATACGAATCAGGAAACACCACCCTGCATCCTTCTGCAATCTCCTGGCCAGCGGTACAAGAATCCCCACCCGACAGCAGCAACCATAATACCGTTATGCATACTAAGCTAATCGTGTAGGTAATAGCCACAAACTTTAGCCAGCGTAGTGCAATGGTTCTCATAGTACATATGATAATACAATTTGGCTGTTCACGATAGCATAGTGCAGCCTAGGGTCTGTGCAGTGATACGCAAATGGCATAAATACCATAAAAGGGGATGTTCGCTTTATAATCCGTAAAAGCTTCGAAGTTTCGCACCCCATCTTCTACGGACCCACCGCTCGACAAAACGCTTTCTACACCCTCCGTTTGTAGCATAGTTCTGACATCCCTGTAGTGGTTAACGTACTTAATCAAAGTAGTTAACTTTTCTTGAGACCCTTCATTAATGAATGTTATCGTGTCTCCAGCCTTCATGTCTTGGTATGGCGTAGTATGGCGGTATACGCGTCCCTCC
>JAYRIB010000017.1:0-26288 GCA_041907025.1 Candidatus Saccharimonadia bacterium
AACCGCTGCTTGTAAGCTCGAGAGCTCGCCGCTTTAGCTGCCACAAGTGCTCATCTTGGCTAAGGCATTGCTTAAGCAAGATCAAAACTTCTGGTGTCCCCGGTTGGATTTGAACCAACGACCTACAGCTTAGAAGGCTGTTGCTCTATCCAACTGAGCTACGGGGACTCGTCGTAGGCCATGAGTAATTTTGGAGCGGGTAATAGGAAGGTGGCGAATCACCTTCGCCAAGTGCTTGGTGATCACTCAAGTAAACTTGATTGTCACGCTGCGCGCTTGGCTCCACCAAACCCTACGGGTTTATTTCTGCTCTCCCCATGAATCAGCCAACCTCGCTAAGGCGAGCCGGGCTGATTTTGGAGCGGGTAGAGGGAATCAAACCCTCATCGCCTGCTTGGAAGGCAGGCATAATAATCATTATACGATACCCGCGTGGCACTCATGCGCACCACCATTATACCTGTAACTTCGGCTGGTGCGAATACCCAATTCTAGCGCAAAAGTAGGTGTTTTTCAAGCGGAACCACTCCTATACCCCTTGCATAACACAAGTACTTTAGTATTTAATGAAGAGATAAGACACTAAACTAAAGGAATAATCATGAAGAACTTTAATTATCGCCAGGCAGCTGTTGCTGCCGCCGTAACTGCAGCGACTTTTGTACCAGCTACCTCGATCGCCCACGCTGACGATTATGGCTATTCAACCACATCGAGCGCTGCTGGCGCTGGGCTAGCTTTTGGCCTTCTGGCACTGCTTATAGCTACGGCGGCGGTCAGCCTGGCACTGTTTGTACTCTGGGTTGTTATGCTCGTCGATGCCTTGCAGCGCAAAAACTGGCAGGACGATAACCAGAAGAACCTTTGGATTATCCTCTTAGTTGTCTCATTCTTTGTTTCTCTTTGGGGGATTGTGGCAATTGTGTATTACTTTGCGGTTCGCAAGCAGCTGGGTAGTGCGCCTACTACCTCGCCGTCCTCGTCACCTGAGGTCAGCAAAGCTACCCCCTCGACCGAGCCAGCTGCTAAGACGTCTAGCAAATCAGCAAAGAAATAAGCTCGTTCTCGCTACGCGCCGTCGTTTTCGGCTGGGGTATAATGTAAGTCTATGAAGCACAACACACAACACGCGTCAAAGGATGGCAAATCTGGGCAAAAGTCGCCGACCAGCCTGAGCGGCTCTAGCAAAGCACTATCGATACTGAGTGTGGCGGGTATATGGGCTCTGTTGCTGAGTGCTACGACGCTGCTTGCGTACGTGCTTGTTACGCCCAAACCAATCGTAGCAAACAAAAATCCGTGTCAAGATAATCAAAAGTACGTTTGTTATTCTCAATACTTCAAAGCCAGGACAAACGCCGAGTCGCCAAAGGTCGCGCTGGCCGAGCTCGGTGCACTTGCCAAGACCAATAGCTATGTACTTGGTCAATGTCACCAGCTTAGTCATAGCGTCGGTCACGCTGCCTTCGACAAGTATGGCTCTTTGTCTAAGGCCTATAGTCTGGGCGATAGTTACTGTTGGTCTGGCTACTATCATGGTGTCACGGAGTCGGCTGTAGGGGTTATGAGCAAATCACAGCTCAAGTCTCAGCTGAATACTATCTGTGCTGAGCTGGCCATGAAGTCGCGCTACTCGTTTGACCACTATAACTGCGCGCACGGGCTTGGACATGGTTTGCTAGGGGTGGAAGAAGACAATCTATTTGTGGCTCTCACCACCTGTGATGGTCTAAGCGACGCATGGGAGCGGTCGTCGTGCTATGGCGGGGTGTTTATGGAAAATGTCATGATCGAGAGTCGTGAGGGCGGTAAGAGCCAATACCTGCGGGCGGACGAACCAATGTATCCTTGCACCGCAGTCGCTACAGTATACAAAGACCAGTGCTACGGCATGCAAACATCTTATGCTCTCTCGGTTTCGGGTTACGACTTTGCCAAGGTGGCGGCAATGTGTCAGGGACTCTCAGACACTGACTACGTTGGTAAGTGTTATCGCAGTCTCGGGCGTGATGCCTCGGGTGGCACTAATAGTGACATTGCAGCCACCAAGCAAAAGTGTGAAGTAGCACTGGATGCGGAGGGTAAAAAGAACTGCATGCTCGGCGCTGCGCTCGACATTGCAAGCTACTACCGCGACGACGTACAGGCTAAGGCATTCTGCTTACAGTACGAAGGCGAACTGCGCTTCATTTGCCACCGCGATGTAGTGAATTACACGGCTAACTTCAAGCCCAGTAAGGGCTAACGGAGCACTAGATTGTTCTTGACTCAGCTCACAGTAGTAGCTGATGTGCCAGATATGATACTATGGTTATGCTAAGAGAAATCACCAATGTCAGCCAAGACCAGCATCTTAAACGAACGTACTAAAGTTGCTCACACAATTTCATACCATCCCGATCAGCGGCTCGATGTATACTTAGGTTTAACCATCGACGAGCGACCCATCGTCTTTGAGATGTTAAGCAAGTCAACCAAGCGAGCATTACTAAGCAAGATGTCCGATGATGATCTAATTGGCCTGCTAAGCTGCTTGGATCCGGATGATGCTACTGACGTGTTGCAATTGCTTGATAAGCACAGGCAAGAGCACGTCATGACTCAAGTAAGTGAAAGCTTACGCGACTCGGTTGCTGGCCTGCTTGAGTTTGACCCGAGCACGGCGGCGGGGCTCATGACATTAGACTACATCCAGGCGGATGTGCAAGACACGATCGCGGATGTGTCCAGACACTTTCAGCAGCACGAGAGCCGAACTGGTCGCCCACCGGTTATACTGGTGCTCGAAGACACGAAGTTGGTGGGCTTCTTGCCCGGCCATGAGCTAGGCCTGACTGCCAGTAGCGAAAAGGTTGTTAAGCACGTCAAGAGCCTAACTACGGTGCACCACGATGCAACGCATAAGGAAGTTATCCAGATATTCAAAGCTCACCCTCATAGCAAGGTGGCCGTACTTAACGACGACGACAGCGTACTTGGGATCATATATTCCGACGACGTATTACAGCTCTTACATCAGCAAGAATCAGCCTCGCTCTACGACTTTGCCGGTGTGAGTGATGAAGAGACGGTTACCGACCCAGCTTCTCGCAAGATCCAACTGCGTTACAAGTGGCTCATTATTAATCTTGGCACCGCTTTTTTAGCCGCCTTTACTGTCGGCCAGTTCGAAAGCGTACTGAGCAAATTTGTGCTGCTCGCGGTTTATATGCCCATTGTGGCTGGTATGGGTGGCAACGCCGCCACGCAAACCCTGGCCGTGATGGTGCGTGGTATTGCCCTCAAGCAAATCGACCTTAAAACCGCCTATCGAACACTGCGTAGTGAGCTGGGATCCGGCCTGGTTAACGGACTTATTAACGGACTACTCGTGGCCGCAGTTGTGATGGTTATGAATGGCGACGCCAAAATTGCGCTCATTTTAGCGCTCGCCATGATCATTAATCTTCTGGTTGCAGCGTTTTTTGGTACCTTGGTGCCACTCATTATGTCCAAACTCAAAAAGGACCCAGCGGCTTCGGCTACCATCTTTATTACCACCGCTACCGACGTACTCGGCTTTATGGCCTTCCTTGGCTTGGCCACGCTCATCTTAATGTAAACAGCGAGGGGTCGCGAACTACTTGATCTCTGTTGTCTGCTTATACCCTTTAGGACCTAGCTGTTGAGGCCCACTTGTGGGCGTTTTACTTACGCTTGAAGTTATATATCAGGAACATCATAATAAGCTTGCTCGTTGAACCCTAGTAGAAAGTTGCCAACATGGCACGTGCAAGCAGGTCGGAGACCCGACTTCCATATCGCGAAACGCACGGTAGGTTTGTGCGTAGGCTCATCCTCCTTACGCCATGGGAGGAGGCGACACCGCGACTGAGTAAGGAGCAAGAGATCGCACTCTGGCGTGCGAGCCATAATGGATGGCTTACCAAGAAGGTGCGGGATCGGATATCAAAGCTCAAGGCAGTGGAGAAGACTCGCTCAGATGTCTTGCGGAAGTTGGCGGATACTTTGCCATTGAACTTGGCGGGAATTCGTACACAAGAGAGGAAACCAGGTTTCAACACTCGACTTTTGTTCGTGCGCCCACGGGACATTGAAGTCATCGATCCGGTCTTGGTACTTGTGCACATGACGCATTACCCGGAGCTCATCGCTGTTGTGATTAGGTCCGTTGTTATCGACTTGATCGGCGAGGTCAGGAAAGACCCCTCGGTTGTGGATCGACTCTTGGGCATCTTGCAATCCGGAATGCCTCAGCTGTCGATTGCTGATCGAGACCTTCTAGGTAGGTGCTTGAAGGTATCAATTGATCAGGCCAAGTATCGCCAGCTGGTACGGTCTGGAGCAATGAAGCCTTTTGACGAAGGCATTATCCAATTGCAACGTGGCACGACCAAGATCTTGCCAGAGGTCTTCTAGACACACTATGCGAGCCAACACGGCCGCCGGGGTAGCAATACCCTGGCGGCCGCTCGGCGTAATTATCTATTCACTACTTTAGAATATATGTTCGGACTGAGTCTTTTTACTGCCTCAGCCCATCTTTCTACTACTGCCAGCTCTTCTTGCCAGTGCGCCTTCGAAAACCGCATTTGGAAAAAAGTATTGCCACTCTACATTCTTGGTGCGCTCATCGACTGCTTCATTTGCTAACAGCTTACTTGGGTCGGATACAAAAGCGCTAATAGCAGTCTTTGGAAATCCAGACAACCGACCATGTTCTGCGTCCTGAGACTTAGCAGGGTATCCTAGAGTAGTAAGGTTCGTCCAAACTTTTGCAAGATCACACGCATCCTTAGCAGTAGCCCCTACGCAAATTGTCGTTCTGTGGTATTGCTTGTCATCTTTTGGAGACATACGGTGAATGGAGGGTAGGGTAATAAAAGGCACATCTATTCTATGCAAAAGATTCTCTATTGCATGTGTACGGACGCTTGAAGGTAGTTGAGCTTTGGCTTTGCAGCTAACAACTTTCCCGCTTACATCAACCGTAATGGCGGGCTTAAAACCAGCCAGTACAAGAAGCAATTCAGCCTTAGTGTTTGTCCAGAATGGGAACTTCTCAATTGCTGCTACTTTTTGTTGTGTTGTCATAATTGCATGGTCGCAGTAAAGATACTGCAATCGAACCTGTACTTGAAGCATTATACAGCTTATTACTGAACTATAAAACACTTAAGAACAGATTGGGCGACCTCAAGGAGCTAATAGCCACTTTAGTTAAGCCCGAAACAGCACTTAACAGAGAGTTTTTGCTATAATATTGGTATGGATGATGAGGAAATAGTAGACATTGCAGCCGTAGTCCACATAAGCGATGTAGAACTCGCTAAAAATGCTGAAAATGAACAGGAAATCTTGCCTACTCAGACATCTCCAGAAGATACTAGTAACTGGGACGATAGACCGTTCACTACTCCCGGTGACAGAATAGTAATTGAGACCCTTGAAGGTAAAGAAAAAGGTGAAATAGTTGCCGAATAGTCTTAGCCTTTAATGGTCTGAACCTGTCTTAATATCGGCGGAAATTTTTTTAAGCAAATAACAGAGGTAGATACCCTATACATATGGTATCCAAACCCTTTGTAAACGATTGGGTAACCATTCAAATGAGTAAAACACTAGACGATAAACAAAAATTCATCGAGCTAAGAGCTAAAGGCTATAGCTTCGTTAAGATTGCCACCGAAATAGGTGTCAGCAAGCCGACTCTTATTAGCTGGTCACAGGATGATGATGTGATGCGTGATATCCATAATCTAAAGACTTTGCATATTGACGAACTACAAGAGCAGTATGTTATGTCTAAGCAGCATAGGATATCAGTCTTTGGCGATATGCTGAATCGTGCTAAAGCAGAGTTAGCCAAGCGTGACCTGTCTGATGTGCCTACCGATAAGCTGGTTACAATGGTAGTCAAATTGAGCGATACGCTTCGTCAGGACGAGTCTGAGCTTGAACTACATGGTGATATTGATCTGCCAAGAATTGAACTTGGCGAACTTAAGACCTGGAAAATATAGAAAACTGGACGAATCAGACTACCATAATTTGACCATTTTTTAACCGATCACTATCCTGCAAGCTTGGTTACGTATTGTAGTTGCTCTTCAATCTTGGTTAGTAGTAGCTTGCCCTCAGATGTTATATAGAATAGCTTTCTTTTAGCACCCGTTCTTTTAGCTGCTACTTGCTTAAAGTCGACTGAGCCCGCTAATTGCATGCGTCTAAGCACTCTATATAGACCCTTCTCTGTAACTGACCATCCTGTTTTATCTATTATCCACTCTGTGAGCTCTTGAGACCACCTATCTTTGTCGTTTAGTGCCGTTAGTATTGCATACGTTAACGCACTCTTTTTATGCACCTCTAGCCAAGAATAGACCTGCTCGTCTACGAGCTCTGTCCGCTCATCATCCATATAACTAACCTCTCGACAGTTCTTCAAAGCCCCTATTAGCAATACTTGCCACTAGGTGAATAAGCAAGCCTATACCCCAAAAGCTGAACATACCGAAAAGTACTCCAAACCATGATGGGTCAATACTAAATCCATCTGTCCCTTTAATCGCTGGGTTGCTAGTAACGAATAACACAAATGCATGAATGTGATAACTTAGGTTCACCACAAGGAATCCAACTAGGTGAGCTACAAGTCTACCGAAACGTAACTTTGAGAGTTGGTCTTTGGATGTGTAGTGATACCAGAAGTAATAGACAGCAATTACCGCTAAAAGAAGCTGGCTAACAAAATCAATATGATTGCCTCGAAGAGCTATGACGATTTGTAGCAACGTAGAGAATAGAATCATTAAACCTGTGTATTTGAGCAACGACTGCTTGTACTTGTTAACTTGTTCAACTGATTGACTCATATATACTCCTAATAGTTAAATTTAATATAAGGTAGTATACCATTAGTATACTACCCATGCAATAGTTTGATTTTTATTCTCTGAGCCGTGCAAGAAGAGCAGCGAACTCTATCTGTAATTACCCTACTTGATAAGGTATAATTGAAGATATCAAGTAGACGAAAGTGTAGTTATGCATAGTGGTTTTCAGCCAAATTTTGAATATGATAGCTCAAAGCTAGTTCTTACATGCAGAAGTTGTCATAACAAGGTGCTCGCTGTACCCCTTACTGATGTACCAGATGTCAAGTATGGTGATAGCGAAGCGTGGCTTATAGCGAAGTGTCCGCAGTGTAACGACAAGGTGTTTGTAATCTTTGATACCCTCAACCATTACGTTTCTAGAACTTTCCCTTTCGGCTATATAAAGTCTTCTGACTACAGTGATGATATACCAGAGAACGTACGTATTGACCTTGCAGAAGCAGAGCTTTGCAAAAGAGCTAAGGCTTATAGAGCTTCAGTGGTGATGTATCGCCGTGTGGTTGAGAACGTAGCAAAGAAAGAGCTGGGGCTAGAAAAGATAACAGATAATAAGGCTGATAATCTCAAGAAGAAAATCACACTCATGTTTAGCGAGGGGCTCATAACCAAGCCTATCGAACAACAAGCTCAGGAGATAAGGGAGTTTGGCAATTATGGTGCTCACCCTGCTGACGACGGTCTTGACCTTGAAATTACCTGGGAAGATGTTGAGTTAATAGATGATTTAGTCTGGGACATAGTTCGCACCATCTACTTGCAGCCAGCAAAGCATAAGAAACTGCAAGAGAAACGCACGGAGGACAAATTATGAGCGAAAGTAAACTTACGATCTTTACGCTACGTGGTAGTGATGTACCCGTTGAGTTTGTTGAGACGCAGACCGTAAAAGATGGCGTCAAATGTGACATATATAATTTTGTAGGTGACAGTTCAAAAGACTTAGGTATGGTCAGGGTATTAAAAGGGTACAAGACACCTCTGCAGCGAATTCTTTTAGGTGAGAAAACAATCGAAGGATTTTACGATGGTGTAGGTACGCTAACCGTACGCTCAGCAGATGGTCAGGTTGCCAGCTATAGCTTTAAGGCTGGAGATAATCAGAATAACGAGGTTGCTGTAAGTGTTGGACAAACAATGCAGTGGCATGCAGATGGCGACTCTGACCTCACATTTTATGAAATATGTGAGCCACCATATGAAGATGGACGGTTTGAGAACCTAAACGAGTCAGAGTAGCAATGGCTGAGCAAAGGCGACCAGCCAAGAAGGAATATAAAAAGCGTGAGAAACCGCTTCTTGCACAAGATAAGCAAAAACAAGCTGAACAGAGGGTTTCAGAGCGTAAACAAGCTAATCCCGATATATATGATCTGCCACCAAGCAGACGTACCCTACAAGACCTCGCAGAGCACTTTATTAAGGTCGAGGAAGGTACGAATCGTATTCTGTCTAAAGAAAAACGTCGTTATGTTATTTACCTACGAAAATCCACTGATGATGAGTCCAAACAAGTACGTTCTATCTCTGACCAACGTACAGAGTGTCTAGAACTGGCTAACAGGCTTGGAGTTAGTGTACGGGAACAAGATATCATAGAAGAAAGTGCATCGGCTAAGCTATCAGGTAAACGCCCTTTGTTTGATGATATGCTTATGGGATTTAAGACTGGAAAATATCATGGGCTGATTTCGTGGTCACCTGATAGGATTTCTCGCAATATGAAAGAAGCAGGTGAGGTTATCGAGATGATTGACCAGGAGCAAATACAGGATTTACAGTTCAAGACCTATCAATTCGAGAACAACCCAAATGGCAAGATGTTGCTTGGTATTTTGTTTGCCACCTCTAAGCAGTACTCAGATAAGCTCTCGGTGGATGTAAAGCGTGGTACAGGTGGCAATATACGTGAAGGTAAGTATAACGGCGTTATCAAAAAAGGGTACTTTGTAGACGCCAACACAGGCTACTTCGTGCCAGATGGTTACAACTGGGACTTACTTCGTGAAGCTGTTAATATGCGTCTCTACGAAGGCAAGAACAATATCGAGATTGCCCAGTTCTTAAACGACTCCCACTTAAGTATGCGTAAAGACCAGGATGAGCCATTTACGTCTATACGAGTAGATAAGCAGATGGTCGGCGATATCTTTGAAGACCCCTTCTATTTTGGTCTATATCGTTACGGAAATAACTTAGCAGACCTGACTGAGATATATGATTTCTTACCCCTTATAACGCCTGACGAATATATCGTCCTTAATCAGGCTATGGCTGCCGATTTTGATGAGAAGTACGCAGGTAAGAAAGTGAACTCCAAACGGCTTAACTATGGCTTATTACGTGGCAAAGTTATATGCGATTACTGCGACTCTATCATGCAATTTCAGCATCAAAAGATACAACGTGGAAAGAATGAAGGTAGGTGGCTTGTAAGCTTCTATTGCCGCAATAAGGACTGTTTTAGGTATGACAAAGATGCTCAGGACGAAGCTGGCGACTGGGCGAAACATAGTGTTCGAGCTAAATATATTATGGCGGCGATTGAGTGGCAGCTGCGGCACTGTACGAAGAAGAGTAAACAGGCATATCAGATGCATATCGATAAGCTACAGACTAAGCTTGCTCAGGATACGGCTATCACGAGGCGTAAGCTTTCGGAGTCTGAGAACGACCTGCGTATTAATCAGAAGCAATATGCAAAATACCAGGAGTTTCAAGTTGCTCACCCTAAAGACTATAGGAAGCACCATGATGGCAAGCTAGAACACTATGAGAAGCTCGTTAAGGTAGCGGAACACAACGTAGTCAAGAATAAAGATAAGCTGGATGAATTAAAGACAGGACTGCCCACCGAAGAAGAGTTCTACGAACTCATTAACTCATATCTGTTACGCTTACTCAAGACTACCGATTTAATGGAACAAGACCTTATATGTAATGAGTTGGTGCTGAACCTACGTGTTAGAAACGACTCTGTATCTGTTATAAAACTAAATCCACCTTATGATTTACTGGTGGATTTAAGCGAAATATCTTCTGGTCGGGGTGAAAGGACTCGAACCTTCGACCTCGCGGTCCCAAACCGCGCGCGCTAGCCAGCTGCGCCACACCCCGTTGTTTTATCACGAATATTGAGCAAGAAGAGCATCGAACATCTGTGAATAACGCCTATAACCATACCAATTATCGGCTTAAAGATCAAGGAGGTGGCGCCAGCACGCCCCTGGCTTGGTGTGCTATAATCTTATCAATTTGGGTACATAATATACTAAGGAGGTGCATAAGTGAATCAAATAAAACATATCGTGAAGAGTCAGGATTTTACCCCGCAACAGTTGGGGCATTTGTTTGATAGGGCCGATGCGCATGCTGCGGCACTAAAGAGCCCAGCGAAGATTGCGGAGTTGCAAGAGCTCGGTGCTGGGCGACAAGTCTTTACGCTGTTTTACGAGCCATCAACGCGGACGCGTGTAAGCTTCGAGGCGGCGGCAAACAATCTAGGCCTGCGGGTGGTGGGCACAGAGAACGCTCGTGAGTTTAGCTCGTCGGCCAAGGGTGAGACGATTGAGGACACCATTCGCGTGCTCTGTGAGTACCACCCAGCGGCGATTGTGATGCGCCACCACGAGGATGGCGCGGCCGAGCGCGCTGCCGCGGTGAGCAACGTACCAATCATTAATGGTGGCGATGGTAGAGGCCAACACCCCACGCAGGCTATGCTGGACTTATACACGATTCGTCGCGAGCTTGGTCGACTGGAAAACATTAACATAGTAATTGGGGGGTGACCTTGCTAATGGTCGCACCGCGCGATCACTTGTTTACTTACTGTCGCGCTACCCGGGCGCGCACTTTAGCTTCGTGGCACCAGAGAGCCTGGAAATGAGTCAGGACATTAAGGATCACTTGGATGAGCACGGGGTTACGTACAGCGAAACACAAGAGCTTGACGGCGTACTTAAAGACGCCGATGTGCTGTATTGGACGCGCGTGCAAAAGGAACGCTTAGCCGAGGGTGTGGATTACGCGGCAGTCTCGAGTCGCTATGAGCTCGGCCGTGAGCACCTAGCGCAGATGAAGAAGTAGTCGATTGTAATGCACCCACTGCCGCGGGTAAACGAGATTAAGAGCGAAGTTGATGGTGATCCTCGCGCGGCCTACTTTCGTCAGGCTGGCTATGGCTTGCCTGTCCGCATGGCGCTCTATGAGTGGGCAATTGGTCTGTAGCTAGTTCCTGCCGAGGCGCTTGTCTTCAATCCGATTATGAAAACCGTCGGTTGATAGCTGAGCGAGCCTCACCACTTTGTCAGACAAGAACACCTCAACGCCGGCATGGAACGGCTGACTGTAGCCGTCGAAGATAATTTGCAGCGGTCGCTCGGTCACGGTGGCGTTGTCGCAGATGACGGCAACCACCCGATCACCATTGAGTACATGGGGGCGTTGTAAGCTCGAGTATTGCGATGATACATGGGGGTTGTTTGGGGTAATCACAAAGGCGTCTTGCAGAGTACTATCAATAATCGGTCCACCGCTGGCCAGTGAGTAGGCGGTCGAGCCCAGCGGCGTGGCAAAGATGATACCGTCGCCTACAAAGTTGCCAGGCGAGTGGCCAATTTGCAAACTAAATTTGGCCGCCCTTGGGCCTTGGCGTTCGATCGATATGTCATTAAACGCGTAGCCAATAGTCCCAGTCGTATCGCGAGCAGCCAGCAGGGGTGAACGAATAGTCGAATAGCTGCGACTAGAGAGTGCACTAACGAGAGTGGTTATTTCGCTGGGATCGACGGCTTGTAAAAACCCAAGGGCACCAGCCGAGATACCTACAAACAACGCGTCTGTTTCCACGTGATCACGAATGGCTTTAAGCAAGGTGCCGTCGCCACCGACCGCAAAGACGATCTGCTCAGTCGGCTCAAAGCCCTGCTTGGCTATCTCATCGCGGAGCTGTTGCTCGACTGTCTCGGCCTTCTTACTTGGCTTGGTTACAAAGGTTAGCCGAGCCATGCTAGACGCTGAACATGTTAATTACAATGAGACTCATGATGAGTACACCTAGGAGGCGACGGAAGTTGCTGTCTCCCTCCACGATCTCAAGGTAAGCCCAGACGAAGAGGAAGGCCGTTGCTAGGCTTTCGAACCCGGTCTTTACTGGCTGATTACTTATGGGGATAGCTATAAGTTTAAAGACTATCCAGCCAACAATGGGTAAGTTTGGGGATTGTGCGAGGGTAACCTTGCCATTCTTGTCGCTGCAAAAGTCTTTAACACGCTTTGTGATTGGTTTAGCCATAGACTCTTAGTATAGCAGCTTGGACAGGCTTTGGGTCCATCAATGCGCCTCGCCTCGACAGGGAAGGTCCGCAGTTGGCTGGGCTGACAGTAAAGTTTCGCTTGAAAGCTATACTGTTTATGCTAGTGGCGTATACTGTATGTATGCCGACCAAAGAATTCTTTACTACCATCAAGTACCGCACGAATGGCTCCGTACTGTCACTCGACTTCTTGTTGCATCGTAGCAAAAAGGCTATGGCCAAGTTCCTAGGCAACTCGATCGAGATCGCAGACACTTCCACCACAAAACCCATCGTTACTATTCCACTCAGGGATATTACGATGGTTACTACTGGGCACGGGGTTATGAGGATTTCCGCCGCTGGCAAGCAGCACGCCTTGGACTTTTCGTCGCCGTTTTACCAAGGCTTGTTTGCTGGCTCAGAGGCTAAGAAGCGCGCCCAAGAACTCCAGTTGCGCTTGGAGTCTGCTGGTATCTCAGTAGTCAAGAAGTTTTTCTAGCCCAAGCCGAACCGTATAACTATTATAGGCGCCTTGAACTCTTCAAGCCGAATCTCTATATTTCCCGAGTAAACTCACTGTCGCTGCAAAAAGTTCCGGACTTGTTTGTGAGCTTTTTTGTCCTAGGCATAAGCCTGGTAGCTTGGCCGAGTCGGTGTCGGGTGGTGTATACTGGTTATGTATAGAGTGGGGTGAATAACTATGGTCGTCAAGAAGTTAAGACTGTTGCGGAACGCACTGTTTGGTGTACTGCTGTTAACGTTGCCTTTTGTGACTGTTGGGCTAGGCACTCAAACAGCTCAAGCAGCGCCGTTTACCTGCTCAAACCAATTCTTCCAGGTGATAAACGGCACCATCAAAGTATTGAATCCAGCCAATGGTACCTACTCAAATGTAGGTTCTGGTAGCACGGGTAGCTTAATTACCAACGCAATTGGCTATAACTCGATGGACAACTACATTTACGGCTGGCAAGAGGTTGACCCGTTTGACTCGGGCACACAGGGCCTAGTGCGTATAGAGGACGATGGCACCACCACAGCGCTTGGTGTCCCCGCAGGTGTACCAACCCCAGCAAGCTACGTCGCTGGGGACTTTGACACCAGTGGCTTCCTCTACATCATCAGAAGTACTACAAATGAGCTCTACAAGATTAACGTTTCAAATCAGACCTCAACCATGATAACGCTCGATAGTGTGCCAAACTTGAACGAGATTGTGTATGTTGGCGGTTTGTTCTATAGTGTGGCGGGCACTAACCTTTACGTGATTGATCCTGCCAACGGAACGGTGACTACTAAGGCTCTCGCAATTACACCCGATCCGAACAATCCTAGCTCAGTCTACGGTGCGGGCTGGGCATCAGATACTACGCGACTGTTCTTTTCTCGGAATTCAGACGGCAAGATCTTCGAAATTTCGGGCTACGCTGGGGTGAGCCCCGTAGCTACACCGGTGCTCAATGGCGAGACAGCGAGTGGTAATGACGGTGCTTCGTGCATACTGGCTCATACCCCGATTGTGGTAGTGCAAGCCACCAATGATTCTGGCACGACCAAAAAGGACACAGCGCTAAGTGTGTTAGCGGCCCAGGGCTTACTTGCAAACGATACTGGCCAGCAAATAACCGTGACTAGCTATACTCAACCGGCGCATGGTACGGTTACGGTGAACGCAGACGGCTCGTATACCTACACGCCAACTCAGGGCTATGTAGGGGCTGATAGCTTCACCTATATCATCACCGACGAGTTTGGAACCACCTCGACCGCTACCGTTGCGCTTACAGTGACCGATGAGGCACCCGTTGCCACTTTGGCGGATACTGGAAACTCACAGTTTGCGGTCATTCTGGCTGGGCTCGCATTGCTGAGCGCTGCTTTTTGGTTGGTGCATTCGAGGCGCAAAGGAGCGCACTAAAAGACTAGTTGCCTGCTATGTTGTTGAGCCGAATCCTAACTGCCTCTTTTATTATTGCCTCGGACAAAGGCTTGTCTAGTGTAAACTGAATGGTGCCGCGGGAAAGCTTGTGGTGGCCAAGCTTGGGCGTAAGCGCCTCTACAACTTCAGTCCCTGGGAAGATACTCATATGATCTTTGAATGCAGCGAATGCTATCAAGTATTTACCCATATATTTAAATCCAGGCATACCGTATGTAATGCACTCCTCGGCGTCCGGCGCCGTTTGCACAATTAACTTGCGTACTCGTTCTAGTTCTTGCCTCTGAGGTTGATCTACCTTTTGCAGGTAGGTGTCGATTGGGCTTGTAATGGGCATGTGCTTAGGTGTTCTTGCGTGGCTTCTTGGCTGTAGTGGATCGAGCACCATGTGAGCCGCCAAGTACCATTGAGATGCCAATAAAGAACCCAAAGTTATACCAGTTGCCCACGTTCGGTGCTTGGTAAATTGTGACCTTGTCGGCAAACAAACTCCAGAAGAACGTTGGGACTATGAATATACCGTGCACTAATCCCCACCAGAATGAGGTGTACTCAGTCGGGTAGGTGTGGGGGATGGCGGTGTTGGCGTACCACAGGAACAGACCGATGAACGCCGCAGCCAGGATGGTGCCAAAAAATGCTGCTGCAACTACAAGTCCTATCGAGAGTTTCTTCATGGCTTCATTGTATCAGTCAAAAAGACTCCTGCAAAGGTGTCTTTAGACGTATGGGCTATGGAGGGCCATCGCAGAGCTTGTTGCTACTAAAATGCGCGGGCTGGTCACCTAGATCGTTTTATAAGTTGGCGACTATAGATACTAAGCAGTGCATAATTACTCAGGGATATAATGAAGAAAGTCACAGAAAATCTTACTAGGCTGCTCTGGCTATTATTCAATAGCTGATCCGGACGCATGATTACTTTTGACCATTCGATGCACTTCTGGATTTCTTCTCCTGGAATAGCTGTGGAGCAGGGGGCTTGAATACTGGTAAAGGCAGAGGCAAAGAACAGTCCTATGGCGATGGCGACTAAGAGCTTTAAAGAATGATTATTAGTAAGTTCTTGCATGGGTTTAGTATAACAAAAAAAGACGCTTTCACGTCTTTCATAATGCTTATGCTTGGAGGGCCATCGTAGAAGCTTGCGCTACCTCGCTAAAAACTGCCCGAGGGTGAAGTTATTTCCTTGAGACCCAATCGTGATCATCCGACCTACGTTTACTATCGAGTCCATGTACAAAGATGTGCATTTTTAAGCGGGGAGTGAGAACACCCTCCTTGTCTCGATCAAATTCTACATCCCATATTCTTATGCCAACATACTCACCCGAAAGTTTAAATTCCTCAATAAGCATGCGTTTTACCGCTACATCTAGAGTCTCGCCTCGACGAATCTTATCCATCATATGGAGGCCATTTTTTACGTTGTCATAGAATCGTGGGCTGTGTTCAGCATCAAAGTCCCAAATATAAGGGTCAATGAACACTTTGCGATTGATTGTCTCGATGTCGAATGCAGTTTGGTTTATAACCTTAACTGACTTTTTATAGTTGCTATAGAATGTAGCCGGAGTAAGTGCTAGATCATCTTTTTTGGCAAACTCATCCATAGATTCGGCAATCTTATAACTAAACTCATCACTTATAGACTGGTCTTCTTTCTGGACTAGAAAGTCGAGCATCGCTGTGTTTACGATATGGATTGAGCCATCATCTTTGTTTTCGAGAAAGTAGGGAGGATTTACAGTGATTTTATCTGCTTCGTATTTCACGACGCAAAATCGAGGAAAAAAGTTGCTTTTGCCGAAGAATTTTTTGTAAAGATCGTTACGGTTAAAGTAGCTATGGTCTATGGCAAGAAAAGGGTCTCGGGGCAGCAAACTACCACTGTGCACATTGGAGTAGACAGAGAAGCCTAGTTGTCTTGCGGTGAAACGAATGAGCAACATCATGTCGTCGTAGCGTGCCACGACATCACCCTCGGACTTAATGTGTAGTTGCCCGCTCGATATTACGAAGGTGAGTACAGGTAATTCGTCACAGTAAAGGTGGGCCGTGTCACCTTCGCTGACTTTGGTTATCTCCCAGCGTTCTTGTACATGCCGATCAGAACGCTGTGCGTTTAAGTTGTCCACTAAAGCGGACTTGTATTCTTCAAAAGCCGTTTCGCTACTTGTTTCAAGCCAGCTTTGCTTTAGAGATAAATCAATCATGTGTTTATTGTACCAACCAAAAAGACTCCCGGGAAGGAGTCTTTAAACATAAGGGCTATGGAGGGCCAGGTGGGATTCGAACCCACGACATGCTGCTTAAGAGGCAGCCGCTCTAACCAACTGAGCTACTGGCCCGCAAAATTTGCGGGATATTCTCTGGTGCACCCGGTAGGATTCGAACCTACGACCTTCTGTTCCGAAGACAGACACTCTATCCAGCTGAGCTACGGGTGCATGTTTATTGAGCGGGATCAATCCTCTCAAAAGTACGAATACGATGACAGTTGGCGCAGACCACTTCGCACTTCGTGAGTTCCTCTCGCAACTTCTTAGTACCTCCCAGCTTCACCAGCTTACTGATCATATCCACCTTGTCGCCGAGGTGATCAAAGTCCATTACGTAGTATGGGTATGAAAGGCCACAATCGGTGCAAGGGGTGGAAGATTTAATCTCATTAACGTAATCACGTAGTTGCTGCCTTCGACGACTGTTTTTCTCAAGGTAGTAGGTCTTATTCCTATAGTAGTGGCGACGAATCGCTTCTCGACTTTTCTCAATATCCTTATACGGCATATTGGGATTATAACACTCTCAAAGAGTTCGAATCCACTTACTTGTGGCAGAAGGCTCGCCTAAGAACCAGGTTATTTTAGCACAAATGCGCCAGCCACGCCAGACCTGTTATAAGGTGACTCGCCCGCGTATAATAGGGCGAATGAAACACACTCTACATCAAGAGCAACTATCGTGCGGCGTGCGCGTACTACTTGTGGACGTTCCCTACGCTAGCACCTTTAGCTTTAGCACCGTGGTGCGCGCAGGGTTTAAGTATGCCGACCCAAAAGCCTTCGAGCTACCGCACTTGCTCGAGCACCTAGCCTTTGATGGCACCAAACAGCACCCTACGCCGGCTGAGTTTGCCTTTGTGCTAGAAGGCGAGGGGACGGATTCTAACGCCTCCACCTCGGCGGATCTGATTCGCTATTACTACAACGGTGGCCGCACCGATCTCGAGAACATCATGGATCTTGCTTGCGGGCAGCTGGTTGATTCTATCTTCGAGGAGAGTGCGATAGTCAGCGAAAAAGGTGTGGTAGATTCAGAACTCAGTCGCTTGCTAGAAAACGATAGTCATATGTGCTCGATGGTTGGAGTACAGTATTTGGAGCCCCTCTTTGGACTGTCTTACCCTGAGCGTATTGCCCAGTTCGACGGCATTACCCGCCAGGCCATTGTCGATTATTACCGCTCTACTCATGTTGGGAACAACACCTGCATCATTTTGGCAGGGGACTTCGGACGCGGAAAAGACGTCGCCCGATTGGTGGCTCAGCTTGAGCAGCGCCTCGGCACTATGCCAAAGGGCAAGCAGCACCGGCACATCAAGAACGATTTGCCAAAGGGCTTTAAAAGCCAGGTGCTGGTAACCAACTCGCTCAAGAAAAGCGAAGGCTACTTTGAGCTAGATTTTATTAATACCGACTACACCGAGGACTTGGGCCAGCGCGTGGCTATGCGGGTGTTTAATACCATCTTGGGTGGCGGCAGTGCTTCACGCTTATTTTTGAGCACGCGGCTTAAGGGCCTCAGTTATGGACCGCAAGTCACCAGCCGATTTGATCGCAACTTGAGCACGGCTGGGTTTTATGACCGCGCTAAGCCTGCCAAATTGCTACCACTCTTTACCGAGTGTATGGAGCAGACTTTTGCAATCGTTCGTGGAGATTATACTGATGCAGAGCTAGAGCGAGCGCGTGGTTATATGCGAGGTGACCTACAGAGCGGGTTTGAGCGGCCTGCTGACTTGGCGAGTTGGTACGGCAGTAACTTTGTGTGGGGTAAGGAGCTGAAGAGCCCGGATGACGCCTTGGCAGAATTAGCTGCCGTCACCCGCCAGGACATTGCTGCAATGGGGGATAAATTCTACAAGTCGGGTAATTGGCTACTAAGTGTGCGCGCACCCGAGGGCAGTGTGGACGCGGCAGCGTACCGCGCGGTGATTGAAGCCGCAAGCAAATAAGGTATGGCGGTTTGATCATAAATGAGCTATAAATAGGAGTATGTCACTTCATAAACTAGCCGAGCAGCACCCAACACCGTTTCTTGCTATGTCATCAGGCATAATAAAGGAAAAGTATGATCAGCTCATGAAGACGCTACCCATCAAGGGCATCTACTTTGCGGTTAAGAGCAATCCAGACTCGGCTGTATTACGAGCTATAAGCGCTCTTGGTGCTAAGTTTGAGATAGCATCCATATACGAGCTTCAGACACTCAGCAAAATTGGCATCGATGCTGCTGAGGTGTTATTTAGCAACCCTGTTAAGCCTACGGCGGCGATTAAACAGGCCTATGAAGCAGGTGTGCGGGCGTTTGCGGTCGATAGCTTCAATGAGATAGAGAAGGTTGCATCAGCTGCGCCTGGCTCAAGTGTTTACATTCGACTTCTCGTTAACGACTTCTCATCAAAAATACCGCTTTCAAAGAAGTTTGGCTTACACGCCTCCGAAGCCGTTGAGGCTGCCACATATATTAGAGATAGGGGCTTGGTGCCAACTGGGCTTACTTTTCATGTAGGCTCACAATCAAGCTCGAGCGATCTTTGGGACTTTGCTTTACAGGTGTGTGGTAAGGTTATGCGTGAAATGGAAGAGGTGGATATTAAGATTCAAACAATTAATATTGGCGGAGGCTTCCCTGTGCATTACCGCGAACAAGTGCCAGACCTTGAGGATATTAGTGCAGTTATAACTCATGCTATGGATGAATACCTTCCCTATAGGGTGGCAATTATTGCTGAACCGGGCCGCTATATGGTTGCCCAGGCGGGAACTCTGGTGACCTCAGTTATAGGTAGGTCGGTCAGGAATGGCAAGAATTGGCTATATACCGACACGAGTGCCTTCCACGGCCTACTCGAGACCATGCCGTGCCAAGGACAGATTCAATACCCTATCAAGACTCTAGCCAGCAGTGTGGTAGCCGACGAACAGAGCGGGGACTTTACTCTTACTGGTCCCACGTGCGATTATTTGGATACATATGCTAGCGAAGTTATCCTCCCTCTGTCTATTGCAGAAGGTGATAAACTGGCAATATCTGCCACCGGGGCATATACAGTTTCTTTCGCATCATTTTTTAATGGCTTTCCGCCACCAAAGGTTTATCTATATGACTAACAACCAGCCAGTAGTTCAGGCATATAATGAATGGGATCCGTTAGAGGAGGTCATTGTCGGTACTTTGGATTTTGCTACTATCCCGGAATGGCACCTTCAATTACAGTCAACAATGCCGGATAAATGGACCAATCTTTATAAACAGAATGGAGGCCAGCTCTTCCCGTCAGATCAAATAAAGGCAGGTGAGCGCGACTTAGAGGGGCTTGTTCGTATACTAGAGGCCGAGGGTGTAAAAGTGCGTCGGCCAGACCCTGTTAAATTCAATCAACCATTTAAGACTCTTAATTGGGACGTTAGGGGCGGCTTGTATGCCGCGATGCCTCGAGACTACCTGATTGTCATAGGGAACGAGATTATTGAATCTCCAATGAGCTGGAGGTCACGCTACTACGAGGGCGACGCGTATAAGTCTCTATTGAAAGAATACTTTCATGCAGGTGCAAAGTGGACCCAGGCGCCAAAACCACAGTTACTTGATGATCTATATAACGCCGACTATCATGAACCTGTTGAGGGCGGAGAGCCAGTGTATTCTGTGACTGAGTTCGAGCCTGTGTTTGATGCCGCAGACTTTATGCGTTGTGGACGCGATATCTTTGCACAGCTAAGTAACGTGACTAATAAGTTTGGCATAGATTGGCTGCAGCGACATCTTGGCGATGAGTACAAAATCCACACATTAGATGTCAATGATACCCATCCCATGCATATCGATGCAACGTTTTGTCCGATAGCTCCAGGAAAGCTATATATTAACAAGAATCGCTTCCCGAATATTCCTGAAATGTTCAAGGATTGGGAGATTTTGGAGGCCCCAGAGCCAAATATACCTGAATCTCACCCCCTCTACATGACAAGTCGGTGGTTGAATGTAAATATCCTGATGCTGGATGAGAAGAGGGTAGTTGTAGAGGCCGGCGAAGTTGATACGATCGAGGCATTTAAGAGGTGGGGCTTCCAGCCAATACCTGTTAATTTCAGGAATTTTAATACCTTTGGTGGATCTTTCCATTGCGCAACAACAGACGTGCGCCGCAGAGGAGAACTTAAAAGCTACTTTTAGGGCTTTACAAAGTGGCAAAAATATAGTATAATCTATTTTGATCGTAAGATAGTACCTACTAGTATGTCGCCCGGAGGTGGCCGTGAACGTTCATGATAATGCTGTCCGCAAGGAAGTTGGCACTTGGACGTTCTATGTCGTCTTCGTGCTTTCGGTCCTCTTCGAGGCCGCACTGGTGAAGCTGCTCGGGTTCGTCCTCGGTTTCGTCGTCCTTCTGGTCGGCGGAGGAGCCCTCGGGCTTTTCAGCTACAAATACACCGACCCGTCGGCGAAGGCCAAGGATCCGTTTTTCCGAGCTGCGCTCTGGTGCATTGCTCGACAGCCTGTCCTGGGCTACGTTGTTCTGGGTATCTTCCTCGGAGGAGCCCCAGGCACAGCCATCGCCTACAAGAAGTTGGGATCAGCTCACACTGTGCAGCTGACCCTCCTGTCCGCTTTCCTGTTTGCCCTTACCTGGGCGACCATCTTCTCGCTCTGAAGGGAGTGACATGTCAGTAGCAGTTGAACGACGAGTGGGCCTTGTGAGCGCGATGCGCTTCTGGGGCATCTACAAGGAGCAGTTCCTCCCCCTGACGGAGGACGCTCCGGTATACCAGATGCTGCCCTTGTGGCAGTGGCTGCGGGCCATGTTCTCACCCCGGTTCTACAAGTTCGTGAACCGAGATGAGCATGGTGGGCTGGTCAGCCTGGGGGTCATGGGCACTCGTCTGGAGGATTTCCCCTTCCTGAGCGTTCCGTACTTCAGGAAACACTTCCCCGAGCACTACAGCGGCCGCCGGTTGCTGTACTTCATCGCCTTGGTCACCAGGCCGGGCATGGAGGGGAAGGGTGAGGCCGAGGCTCTGATGCACTTGATGGCGGATACCGTCGCCGAACGCGACGGCATCGCGATCTTCGATGTCTGCACGGCCAACGCGATGTCTGGGCTCCCCGAGGCCATCCACGCCATGGCGAGCCAGTACGTCGACGTCGATCCGATCATCGAGCTCGGTATCGAGCGGTACGCCGGCATCGCCGCCCACAAGAGGGCGGCGTAGAGGGGGCGAGCACTTGTGCTCGCCCCCTCCTTCTATTTCCCAGAAAAGAACTTATTAGTTATACTGTTAGCAGTTATGCTTCAGTGGCTTGTATATATCCCAACCATAATCGGCCTAATCGTGATAGGCATTTTTGTGTTTCTGAGTGGTTCAAAGAACAAGGTTAATCAAGTTTTTACATTATTCGTGTCTTTATTGGTTGCTTGGCTCGTGTGCTTATTTGTAGCAGACACTACCGACTTGAGCGAAAACGCATTGTTCTTTATCAGGGCAGCCATAGTCTTCTCTTCTATTTATGTTCCAGTATTCTTGTACTTTGCTCATATCTTCCCAAGCTATCGGAGTCTAAATAGGGCAAAAGCAGCCTTACTGTGTGTCGTTCCTGCTATAATGGTTGGCTTTGCTTATTCAGACCTGATGATATCTAAGGTAGCTATTAGGCCATGGGGTGCCGAGGTAACAGGTTCTGGTATTATGTATTCCCTGCAAGGGTTGTACGTACTTCTGTACATGGCTGGCGCATTTGTAGTTTTGCTAAAGAAGGGACGCCGAGCAAGGGGTAAGGAAAGAAGCCAGCTATATTTAGTGTCTAGCAGCATTGGCTTTGTGCTGGTTGCGAACATTGTCACCCAGACGATACTACCTGTATTGGGGGTGGGTCAATATGCAGTTCTGATTGGTGTCCCTGCGTTTTTAGTTTTTATAGCTGGTATCGCATATTCGATATTGAAGCATAAACTCTTTGATATACGCGGAATCGTTGCCCGTTCTGTTACATATATTCTGGTTATTCTTACAATCTCGATGGTCTACGGCCTGATTGCCTTCACCCTCGTGGGTGGGGCAGTGTTTAATAACACCAAATTGCCTCTTGCGCAGCAAGCCTTCTATGCCATCCTGGCCGTGGTCCTAGCCTTTACTTTTCAGCCAATTCGTCGCTTTTTCCAGCGGGTCACAGACAAGATATTTTACCGCGATAAGTATGACCCGCAAGAGCTGATTAACGCCGTGGGACGCATCCTGACCGCAGAGATTCGCTTGAACGTTCTGACCAAAGAAGTGACCAATGTGATCTCTAAGCAAATGCGCGTGAACAAGGTCGACATTGTTGTGGTGAACGACAAGAACATCTACTACCAAGCGCGGGTGCTTCGTAGTGACCGTAGCGAGCTGGAGCTAAAGGACTTACAAGAGCTAGGCAAGCCAATGCTGGTGGCCGATGATATGGGCACGGGTGATCGTAAGGACATAATGGACAAGTACGGGCTGCGGGTGAGCATTACGCTGCGAACATCTGAAGAGTTTGTAGGCTACTTACTGCTGGGCGAAAAGCTCAGTGGTGACATATATAATGAGCAAGACTTGGCCGTGCTGCGCATTATTGCCAACGAGCTGGCAGTCGCCGTGCAGAATGCTAAGGCTTACACCGAGATCCAGCAGTTTAACAAAACACTTCAAGCCAAGGTGGTGGCCGCCACGCGCAAGTTGAGAAAAGCTAATGATGACCTCAAAGAGCTGGACCAAGCCAAGGATGAGTTTATATCTATGGCGTCACACCAGTTGCGTACGCCACTGACCACTGCCAAAGGCTATGTGAGTATGGTTCTCGAGGGAGACTTTGGCAAGATTAACCCAGCTATGAAGGAACCGCTAACCCAATCGCTCGACAGTGCTAACCGCATGGCCGGGTTGGTGAGCGACTTGCTGAATGTGAGTCGCATGGAAGCCGGTAGGTTCTTCATTGACCCTGTTGAAGTTGATTTGGGCGAGGAAGTACCGGCCGAAGTAGCCCAACTACAAACCTTGGCCGACTCTAAGAACGTTAAGCTGGTGTACAAAAAGCCGGCCAAGCCAGTACCAAAAATGCAGCTTGACCTCGACAAGACACGCCAGGTGATTATGAATATGGTCGATAACGCCATTCACTACAGTGCGCCGCCGAGTGGTGGTGGCAAGGTAGAGGTGAGCTTGGCTCAAGAGGGTGAAGACATTATCTTTAAGGTAGTGGATAACGGCATCGGTGTGCCCGAGGCGCAGCAAAAGAAGCTGTTTAAGAAGTTCTTCCGTGCGGCTAACGCCCAAAACACTCGACCAGACGGTACTGGGTTGGGGCTGTATTTGGTCAAGCGGGTGGTAGAGGACGAGGGTGGCGAGGTGATATTTAAAAGCAATGAAGGTAGGGGTTCGACCTTTGGCTTCCGCATGCCAGTGCACAATAAGATTAAGCCAAACTCCAAAGCTGCACAAAAGTTGGCCAGCGGCGACACACTAAGCTCAGCCCCAAGTGGCGACAAAGCCCCAGCGGCGTAAGTGGCTCTGGCCAAGCCTTGCTATAGCCAGAACGACAGATTAGACTAAAAGATTGAGAGAGGAGGGTAAGGGATGCTGAGCTACTTTGCAATTACATTTTTCATTTGCTTGGCTGTATCTGGAATTGTCGCGAGCGTGTTTCATCACAAAAGTGAGGAACCTGGTTATGCGCACTGGGTAGGGGCTGTGGTGTTTTCACTGTTGGTCGCGGCTGGGCTGACGCTCTTAAACGTGGGCAGATAGTTAGGGAAGTGCTAGACTAAGGTGTATGGCAGAACTCATTAATCTTCATGATCTCGAGGTGAAAGGCAAACGTGCATTTGTGCGGGTGGACTTTAATGTGCCGATGGACGGGGCGAAGATTACCGACGAGCGACGGATTGAGGCGGCAGTGCCGACCATTGAGTACTTGCTCGACCAAGGTGCGAGTGTGATAGTAGCCAGTCACTTGGGGCGACCAGACGGTAAGGTGGTGGCAGAGCTCAGCTTAGAATCAGTCGCCGCCAAGCTCGGCGAGGTATTGGACCGCAAAGTTGAATTTATTGCCGAAGCAGCCGGGCAGGTTGTGTCGGCCCGCGCTGAGAAGCTCAAGCCTGGTGAGATTATTATGCTCGAGAACCTGCGCTTTTACCCCGAGGAGGAGAGCAATGGGATAGAGTTTGCGCGCGAGTTGGCGAGTTTGGCCGATGTGTATGTGGACGACGCTTTTGCCTGTGTGCATCGCGCCCATGCCTCGATTGTGGGAGTGCCGGCATTACTACCCCACGCCGCAGGGTTCTTGGTCGAAGAAGAGTTCCATACCCTGCACGGCCTGCTCGAAAAACCGGAGCACCCTTTTGTGGCCATCATTGGTGGCGCTAAGGTGGCCGACAAATTCGAGTTACTAGAGAGCTTGCTAAAGCTTGTCGACACGATTGTGATTGGCGGTGCGATGGCCAACACGTTCTTGCTCGCCCAGGGCCACGATGTGGGCAAGAGCATTTGCGAGCCTGAGCTCAAAGACCGCGTAGCTGAGTTTATAGTACAAGCTCAGGAGCGCAGCGTGGCATTGGTATTACCGATCGACGTAGTGGTGGCACAATCAATTAGTAAGGGTGAGCCGACGCGTAAGGTTGCAGTTAGTGAGATTGGCTCGGACGATTTGGCGCTTGATCTCGGCCCTGAGTCGGCGGCGGCGATAGAGAAAGTTGCGGGTGACGCTAAGACGGTGTTCTGGAACGGCACGTTGGGCTACACCGAGCTTGATGTCTACGCTAACGCTTCGGCGGCCGTAGCTCAGGCAATTATTCAGAGTGGCGCTCGATCAATCATTGGCGGCGGTGACACTGCAGGGTTCTTGGACCAATATAGTAACCCTGCTAAATTCAGCTTTGTGTCGACTGGCGGCGGCGCAGCCTTAGAGCTTTTGGCTGGTAAAGAACTTCCCGGCATCAAAGCCTTGCAGCAATAGCTTGTAGTATTATGCTTATGCTACAATACCACTAATTAATTGGGCGGCAAATTATGGTACAACAGAAAACCAAAACCACGGTAGATACAAGGAAGTGGGTTATTCGAGGTCTTATCACGGTCTCGGTTTTGCTGAATATTGTGTTCCTTGGGCTTGTATTTGCTGTGACTAACACTAGTATTTTTAACTATGCGATGGCAAACATGAGTATCTCTCGCTTGTTCGCAGGCCCTGGCGGGTGCGCTACCCAGGAAGAAAGCCAGCTAGATCCACAAGAATATGGCGCAGGTGCGCGGTATTGCCTTCAGAATACAGTCCAGTCTCCTACTGGCGAGATACTTGCCCCCGACTACTTAAAGGGTCAAAAAGTACCACAATAAGGCCGTCTTACGGTAGCTTGTACGTATCGCGGATACGGTGCAGGGCAAAGATATTGCCAAGCGATTGGTCATTGCCAGCAATGGTGCTAACAGCTGTGGTAAAGCCAGCCTGCTGCGCAACTTGAATACTCATGGCATTATACGACCCGTATGGGTAAGCCAGGGTGGTGATGCTGAGTCCTAACTCTTGCTCTAGCCGCTGCTTAGAGGTGACGATTTGGAAAGTCTGGTCGGCAGCACTTAGACCAGCCAGGGCAAGATGGTCTACGGTGTGGGCGCCGATTTCTATCAATCCCGAGTTAGCCAGGGTGCGGACTTCGCCCCAGTTCATGTAAGAATCGCCGCAGGCTTGGCCGGGAATACGCTCTATGCCAATACAATGTTTGCTACGCTCACCCCCAATGATCATGTAGAAGGTGGCATGCATTTGGTACTTTTGGTATCTTCAAAAGTAAGAGAACTAATCTATTTCTAATGTCCTTTTGAAAGGGCCAAAAGGACAAAAAGCCCTTGC
>JAYRIB010000018.1:0-4437 GCA_041907025.1 Candidatus Saccharimonadia bacterium
TGCGCCATTACGCTTTTTTATTTGCGAAAAACTCATTCTCACCCTCCTGTAGTGTTTGTATTGTTATGCTATACACTATATATAGTGCTTAAGCCTGGTGTCAACACTCTAGAATACAAAAACTCGGTCATTTTTTCTATTTTCCCGGCACACACATTACTTACGAACATCATACGAAATAGCAATGCGCCTCGTCAAGCCCCGGATTGAACTTCTGCCTTAAAAATGCTAGTATTGCCTTTGTTCTCTTCAGTATTTGTGTCATAGCGATTTTGTGGACCAAAGCCGCAGAGCTATTTGCAAATCAAGAGGAGAAACATGGCGCCAGCTGGCAGTCCTGCATATGGCAAAACGAGAAGCTAAAGTCCATGTTTGGACGTGGTCCCGTCGTCTAGTGGTTAGGATATCTGGTTCTCATCCAGAAGATCGCGGGTTCGAATCCCGCCGGGATCACCAAAACAAGTCGCTCACCCCGAGGTGGGCGTTTTGTTTTGGTATTTTCTGCCAGAAACGGAGCCCGCGAAGCGGGGACGATAATCAAGGAGTGAGGCGAAGCCAAGAACTCGCTTTTGGGCTTTACGAGCGACGACGATTATACCCATAGTAATCCCGCCGGGATCACCAAGCATAAGAAGTATCAACGAAGACTCCGAGAGGATTTTTTTGTGTTAGAATTATTCCATGAAAACAATCCTGGTAGACGCAATCAACGGGTTAGTACTAGAGGACGGTAGCATACTCAAGCCAATGTATGAGCTATTAGAGACATACCCTAACAAGAAGATAGTGCTTACTGGCGCTAACGATGAACAGTTTAAGAAGTTTAAGCTAGATGAAGTACCATATGAGGTATTTACCCTGAAGCATGACCCAGAGAAGACCGACCCGGCTTACTTTCAAAAACTATTTGAGCATTACAGCCTTAAGCCAGAAAACGTTATCTATTTTGAACATAATGTCAAAGCTGCAAGGACAGCAGAATCGGTCGGCATCACGACTTACTTCTATGACCATAATAGAGAAGATATGGTGGGCCTCAAGAAGTTTCTGGACGGAAGCTTATAGACCATGGCTACGATGCTTGAGGTAAGAGTTCATGCAGCGCTTACTGAAGCAGCAATAAATCACGAGGAATTCGCTTGCAACCCAGAGCTTGCAGACACAACGGTCTTTTGTGAAGAATACGGCTTTGAGCCACATCAAGCTGCTAATACTATACTCGTAGCCGGCAAGGCAGACCCTAAAATCTTCGCTGCTTGTGTAGTGCTAGCCACTACAAAGCTAGATGTTAATAAGAAAGTATGCAAAGAACTCGGTGTTAAGCGAGCGAGTTTTGCTAACGCAGAACAAACCACTGAACTTTCTGGCATGATGATAGGTGGGGTGACTATTTTTGGACTACCTACAGAGATGCCTATACTTGTAGATAGTCGTGTCCTAGAGAGCTCCCAGGTTGTGATGGGCGGAGGAAATCGTTCAAGCAAAGTACTTCTCAATCCAAAGGAGCTGGAAAAACTAAGTAACCTGCGTATTGTCGAAGGCCTAGCTCTTTCTAAAGAGTAGTTGAGGTGACATACCCCACAACTCATCATCTCGCCCAGTAAGTTGTTCCAATTCGACATTACATGGCTCACCAAGCATTGGCATTATTAACGAACACTTCGAAAGGAGTTAATTGTTTACTGGGTCAGATAGATTTGCATTGACAATTGAATTATGGCATGTTAAAGTACTATCGCTTAGTCGCATTCGGCGGCTCGAACCAGGAGGATTTCATGCTCCCCAGCCCGAAAGACGGCATCATCGAAGCCGAGAAGGTGGTGACGTACGCAGACGTGTACGTCTACTGCCAGACCCCGATGGGAAGCGTCTCGATGCTCAATGTGTTCGTTCGACGGAAGCGTTCACTCCAGGCACAACCTGCTTCCGCCGAAGAGTTCGAGGCCCTTCACGCACTCAAGGATGCTGCGTGTAATCTTGTCGAGCACATCGAGCGCGAGAGCGGATGTCAACCACAGGCGATGGACGAGCAGCTGCTCGAGACGGCGCTGACTCCTTCGGCCAAGGCGCTCTACGACATCATGATCGAGCGGCAGCACGAACTTCAGCGTCTCACGGGTCAGCCTGAGGGCCCCGTTCCTGTCAGTATCTGAGCCCCGTAGCGGGCAACACCCCACCATCTTGGTGAGGACCTGTTGCTTGCGACGGGGCCTTGCCATATAAGCTGTTTCTATATCACGTTAGCAATAGATGGCAGCGCCACATCGGATAATATCTTCTACCACCTCATCATCTCCCTCAGTAGAGTGTTCCAATTGGATATTGCATGGGTGGCATTGTTATTTAACGAGGTATAAACTACTAAGTGGCTGCATACTGCAGAATGATTCTCTCGATATAGGAGGCACTTCATCATGACAGGGCTAACGATTGAGCTTGTCTTGCGTACCAGGAAAGAGGGGGCAATACGTGGTAGCCACCGTCTTGATTGTGATAGGTGGTTCAGTCGCTCCATAACAGTGGAGCTGGGCTCACAGGCAACTGATCTCTTGACCAAGTTGAACAGGGTCAATGTCTACATGGATACAGATGCAGGCCGCGAGTTAATGGCCAAAGTGGTTGGCCGTGATCTGGTAGACACCTCAACTGTCCGGCTTCGTCTACAACTATTCCTGGCTGATAGTGGTTATGTCGGGACACTAGAGCGCCTTGTGGAAATCGGAGGCTGGACACCCTGTACGTCTTGAAGAGTGTAGCCATATTGCTATCGGCTCACGAAGGAGACCTTTCGGTTTCACTCCGTGGGCCTCTTTCTTATTACCCAAGTACTAAGGTCGGGTCGCTGTGTTAAGATTAGTCTATGACCCAGCACAACATCCCCATACAAAGCCTAAAAGACAGAGTAGTACAAGCAGTGGCGCTACAGACGTTTGTGCACCACGATTGGTATGTGCGTTTTCATCTAGAAATCGTCGAAACGATAGCACTTGAGTTGTGTGACCTATATTCCGAGGCGAACAGGCAAAAAGTACATGATCTGGTCTGGCTGCATGATGTTGAAAAGATCGTCGATGTGAGTAAAAAGGATGACACCGCACTCACGGCCACACGCTCACTTATGGCAGAACTTGGCTACTCGGCCGACTACATAGATGAGCTTTCAGCAGACATTAACACCATAAACGCTAAGCAAGACATCGCGAGCGAATCAATCGAAGTAGAGATTATTTCATCGGCCGACGGTGCAGCCCACCTGGTTGGTCCGTTTTACGGTATATACTGGCATGAGCATCCCAATATGGCCATTCAGGAGATACTCGACAGCAACAAGGTGAAGCTGGCGAAGGACTGGAGCAAGAAGATAACCCTTCCTGAGGTTCGAAGAGCATTCGAGCGGCGCTACGCCTTGCAAGTCGAGCTCAAGACTGGCAAGATTCCAACGAGCTTCTTAAGCGAAGCTGAGACGTCCTAGATGACATCCAGCGGGGAGGCGTAAACCGTGTCGGTGGCAAAGGTATTAATTACCGTCGCGGCAGTGGCTGTGGCGCTAGAGCTTATCGCGCTAATGTGGCTCTACTTAAGTGTCGGATCATACAAGGCCTTTTGGGTCGACAAAGCCAAGCAAGAAGGCGAGCTTACCTACCTGGCTGGTAGCTGCTTTATCACGATTGGCCAACACGACGCAGTCAAAGGCAAGAGTGCCAATCCGGAACGCATCATCTTCTTCTTCGAGACCGAGGATGTGCAGGGCGAGTTTGAGCGCATCGCCAAACTAACTGGCGCCAGCGTAGTCAAGGAGCCATACAACCCAGGTGGCGATAAGTTTGTACTCGCCACATTATCTGACCCAGACGGTAATTACTTTCAGTTGTCATCCCCCTGGGACGCGTAAGCAAACAGTTATTTCATAAGAGTTTAAGGAGAAGAGTCATGAATCTAACAGTCGCCATCATATTAGCATCAATCGCAGAGTTCATTGTCGGAGCCATTTGGTACACACCAATATTCGGCAATGTATGGGGCAAAATTCACGGCTTTGATCCAGCCAAGATGAGCAAGGATGAAGTGAAAGTGGTGCAAAAGCAAATGGCGCCGATGCTCCTCGTTCAGTTCATTGGCACCGTTGTCACGACCATTGTGCTCGCCAAGGTCATCGAGGCATTCCCGGCCTACTCGATGTACGAGGTAGCGGCCTTGGTGTGGGTTGGTTTCTTTGTGCCGACGCAGGTTTCGGCAGTTATATTTGGTGACACCAAGAGCCCTTGGGTGCTTAAGAAGATCTTGATCATGACCGGTGGCTCACTGGCTTGCTTGCTCGCAGCCGCAGCTGTATTGCAAATTGCTCTATAACGCCTAATCGCGGACCCTATATTAAGCTAAGAACTGCTTACCACGATTTGTTGCTAGCTTGGCTGTGTATCTCGTAAGGACTAATAA
>JAYRIB010000019.1:0-35839 GCA_041907025.1 Candidatus Saccharimonadia bacterium
CACCTGACCTGGAACCCCGGCACGGCCGCCGCGACCAGCGTCAGCGCCATCTTCAACGGCCTCGAACCGACCATCAAGAAGATGATGGCCGAGAGCGTGATCACCACCAAGTCCAGCTTCGGCTTCGCCTTGGCGACGCCGGACATCGACCTCACCGAGGTCTGGGATGATCCGCGCAAGCTCATCGCCTTCGTGGCGTACTGGGGCCCCGAGGGGCCACGCTACGCCGCCAACGCCTGCCGCAAGCTCCGTCCGGCCGCCCGCGAGGGGGTCGACACCGAGATCCTGCGACGGGAGCGTCCCGAGGTCTTCCGTGACGTCGTGGGGAGCATCGAGGGTGACACCAGCTTCCCCTGGGGCGACTTCCCCTGGGACGGTGCCGCCTATACCGAGGTCCAGGGACGTCGCCTGCTCGGTGCCGTCAGTGCCCTCCCCAAGGAGGAAGACCCCATCGTCGCCCGGTTCATCACCGGTGTGATGGGCCACCTCATGTTCACCTCCGACCAGCGGCTCACCACGAGCTGATCTGCCGGTCGTCAATCGCCCCAACGGGCCTGAAACCGTACCTAGTACGTGTGGATGGCCCCGAGGGGCTTTTCCATATTTAGGTTCAGCTCTTTCTGCTATTATTAAGGGATGAAGCCATTGTTTAAGAAAGTAGACTGCGTCCTAATTAAAGTTCCTAGCCTCGATGAGGCTCTAGACTTCTACCAGAATAAGCTGGGTCACACACTGCGATGGAGAACCAGCACATCGGCCGCTGTGGCAATGGGTGACTCTACAGAGCTGGTTCTAAGTACTAACCAAGAATCCCAAACTGATCTTTTAGTTGAAAATGTGGTTGAGG
The DNA here is from genome assembly GCA_041907025.1 of Candidatus Saccharimonadia bacterium. Taxonomy (GTDB): domain Bacteria; phylum Patescibacteriota; class Saccharimonadia; order CAILAD01; family JADZBC01; genus CAYPSN01. Next base: position 848 of record JAYRIB010000019.1, read on the forward strand.
CTGCTGACCTTTTTGTAACTAACGGCGGCAAGATAAAAGAAGGGCCAATTGAGATACCTGTTGGGAAGGTAGTGGTTGTAGAGGATCCGTTTGGTAACGAAATAATTCTAATTGATCTATCCAAGGGTCACTACCAGACTTCTATAGATGGTAACGTTGTAGGAGTGGCCTAAATCCCTCTGATTTCAGTGGCTACCACCCACGAAGTATTGACTCTATAAAGCAATCATGCTATTATATGCTTCTATTTCCGTAAGCTACCTTCTCACGAGAAACAGAGGTACCCATCATGGCTGCGGCCACCAAAATCGACCACGCGGCAGGAACGTCGCTTCAGGAGTGGGCCATCGCCCACGAACCCAGCGATGAGATGATCTTCAAGAGCGCCTACTGGGGCCAGATCAGGTTCATCCGCGACGTGCTGAGCCAGTTGTTCTACCCCAGCTCCTACGAGGAGTGGGAAGCCAACCCGGTCCACGTCATTGGCGAACACACCAGCAAGTCCATCAAGATGCCGGTCTTCAGCATCCTCGTCCCGGGGATCGTCGAGGTCCGGCTGCGTTACAACTGCTTCAACTGGGTGGTGAGCGTCAAGTCGGAGGAGCCGGTCAACATCGACTTCCTCGACCTCTTCGATGCGGAGGCAAAGCAGGAGCTGGTCTACGCCGAAGGGTTCGAGGCTCGCTGGGTCTTCCCTCCGTTCAGCGTCGATGATCAGGAGTTCAGCTTCTCCGTCGGCAGCGACTACATCCTCTACACCTTCTGCTGGATGCTCACGCGCCAGCTCGGGATCGGCGGCAACAAGCCCAGCTGACCCATCGCCCCCGTCCGGGCATCAACGCATTACATCAGTGTGAAGATGCCCGGACGGGGCCCTTCATTTCTCTTGAATTCTTAGCACTAATCTGCTATCATATTGCTTCGCTCTCAACTACGTTCTAAGGGGGACATTTGAGCGTTTTTTACAGGTTAATGTTGGCGCAGCAACAGGTGAAGCTGGTCAGCGATGACTTCAAGACTCGCGCAGTTGTCGTGCTGTTCTTCGGAGCCGGGCTTGTCATGATCCTTCTGTACATGTTCTTCAACCGCCCCAAGGTTGATGCGCACCTCAAGAAGATCGAACAAGATCCTGATCGTCTATCGAAGCGTCTCTGGAAGTTCTTCGATGACCACTTCGAGTGGCTTCCGGACGTCATCGGCCACAACCGGAGGACCAAGCATCAGGCTGACTCCTAGTCGGCCACCAGCACCAACCAACCACCGCCGTTTCACTCACAAGAGAGGACTCACCTCCTCTCTCAGGGTGAAGCGGCGCACCCATTTTAGGAATTATTCGGACTAAAAAAGAGCGCCCTACAATCGCGGCGCTCTTTTTGTGTGACCTGAATCTAAACCTTATGGTCGGAAGTACTGCTTAATCTTGGCCTTGGTTCGCTGAGCCTTGAGCCAGCTCTCTAAGTCCGTACCCTTGATCAAGATATGCGAGGCCTTTACTTGATCATCCTTCTTGTCCGTGACCTTGATGATGTGGTAGCCGTACTGAGTCTTTACAATACCACTAACAGCGCCAGTTTCGAGCGCAAAGGCTGCTTGTTCAAACTCTGGTACCATCTGGCCTTTGCCAAAGAATCCTAAGTCACCGCCGTTAGAGGCACTGCCGTCTTGCGAGTACTTCTTGGCTAGCTCGGCAAAGTCACCACCACCCTTAACTTGTTTTAGGATGTCCTCGGCCTGCTTCTGCGCGCCACCGTTTAGCGACGTGTCAGCTGCGATCTTCTCGCCCAGCTTCTTTTGCACGATGCTCTCACGTACCTTCTGGCGGAAGTCGTCTACCGTCCAGCCATACAGCTTCGTCAGCGTGGTCTTGACCTTGTCGATGCCACCAGCATTCTTGACCAGCTCATTGAACTCAGCATCAACTTCTTTATTAGTAACCACGATCTTATACTTCCTAGCAGCTTGTTCGGCCAACAAGTTGTCTTCTTGCTGCTTAATTAAGTCTTGCTTGAGCTGGGCAAGCTTCTTTTTGCCTTCCGCTGAGTTTAAGTCCTGACCCTGCGAGGTATAGAACTTCTTTACGCTGGCGAGCTCGAACAAGTAGTCCTTGTAGCTCGTGGTGTTCCAAATAACGTTACCATTAACGCTAGATACTGGGTACGGCACAATGCTCGCCACAATACGCACGGCACGATTGGTTTGCTTGTACTTATAAATCGCTACACCAAAAGCGATAATGGATAGTAAGATGACTGCAGCTACTCCACCAGCAATCAAGCTAACGGTCTTCTTGCTTGGGCCGTTCTTGACGCCTAGCTTACTCAGTCGTTCCTGAAAGCTCTGCTGCTTAGCGCCTGACTCTGGCGTAGTGGCTTTGCTGTCGACTGAAGACTCTGGCTTACTCGGTTTAGCTGCTGGCTTTTTGCCATGAGTCGCCTTCGAACTCGCCTTATGCGCAGTCGCTTTAGCTGGTTTTTTATTCTGCTTAATGTCTGGATCTTGTGCCATAATTGTGTACTTTACCCTCGTATTACTTCGTGTTATTTACATACCATACTATCACGAAACTGGTTCAGCTGTCGAACCATGTTTGTGTACAGCGGCGAGTATTTGCTGCTGAAACACCGCTGGATGGTGCACAAAATTAAGGTCCAGATCACCTGACCCAGAGAGGGTCTGTACCCGCACATTGCCATAACCAAACACCGAGGCGTTAAAGCCGTTGATGTGATAATTAACGCTCTGGACGTTGTTGAGCGCCAGCTCTGACACCTGACGGTTAAAGAATCCACGTTGCTTGATCACAATCAGTCGGCTCGTGGTCAGGATGAATACACTATAGTACCAGCCTGCCCACTGCCACAGGGCGTAGAGCAAGAAGGCCACAAAGCCAAGGAGCATGAAGTTAGTGGTAATACCAACAAGCCCCGTGGCGAAGTTGTTAGAGAGCGACCACGGCAACATGACCAGTACAATCACTACCCCACCAATGATAATTTGGTGCCGCAAGGCGACGATGAATTGACGCACCACGGCCAACACCTTCTCATCATCGTGTTGACCTGGGAATTGGCGACTGTGTGACAAATCCCGCTTAACTGGTTTCTTAGTCTCTGCCATAATGGCTCCATTGTAGCAGTTTATGCTTATAGTGTGCCAGGTATAATTGCCTAGATAGGACAACCCGGTCTTCTCGTCATTGAGAAAACCGGGAGGCTACTCGCCTTCTGTCCGCGGTGGTCGCACGAGCTCAACTTCTGCCCTGCTGTTGGCTCGATACAGATACTCAGCGGGTATGTCGCGACTTGGCGCTGTCACATCGAGAGACTCTCGCTGTGCCGGGTACCGTTCAGACGGAACATCTGGCCAGGAGTAGCCGAGGTCGCCGTTGAACAGCTTCCAGCCCTTTCGGGAGACATATTTTCGATACATCTCCCGTGCAACACCGTCGGTTGACGCCTGTACCCAATACGCTCGCAGCTGACCCCCAATATTACCCGTTACTTGGTAGTAATGAAGGTTCCTGGTTCTTGCTCCACCTGTACTGGGGTGCCGCCTGGCGGCAATCCGAGCCTCCTCTGGTGATGCGAATATTGGGCTTACGCCAATCTCTTTCGCGTCATCTCCGACGACGGCTGTCTCGTGATCGCGATATAGGGTCGCGCCACAACTCCCGCACGTACGCGCCACACCCCACTCCTTGAGAGGAACAGCGGCGCCGCAATTAATGCAGTACATAGCTTCCTCCTTAGGGTAGGTTGCGGACGCCCTAAAAATACTACTCTTATGCTTGTTTGTCAAGTGCCAAGCAGCTTTCGGCCACCTTATTAGTGCTATAATAAGCTCTTAGCCCTGGTAACTCAGTGCCAAGGCTGCCAAAGCCGTACCTAGCCCATTTTTAGCGTCAGACGCTCCTCCACTGAGCGAGGCAGCTATGCGTGACGCAAACACAACCAACACATGCCCTGGTAGCTCAGTGGATAGAGCGTCTCCGTCCTAAGGAGAGCGTCGGGGGTTCGATTCCCTCCCAGGGTACCATAATACAAATTCTAGCTGTTGCGTCGATATACTTTGTGATAAGGTAATCGTACATTCTCACCCACCTGGAGAGCGAGGACCTCACATGATAGAAATAAAGAAACCCACGTGCCTCGGCGACTTCGAGGTGCTCGTGGAGGGCATTCTGCGCACCGGCAAGCCCGCAATGATCAACTTCCACGTCATCAACCGAGAGGATGCAGTCCTGCGAGCCCTAGCACTCCTCGGCATACGCTTTGGGCGCGACCAGGCAATGCTTGAGGCACTTGTTGGCAATGCCGAATTGGTCGAGCCAGCAGAAGGTGTTACGTACGCGATCAGGCAGGATGACGGCAGCTACATCTTCGCTGATCGGTTCGATCAACTCAAGTCGAGTGTGTATTCCCAAATGTGCGAGTAGCACCAAGTGCATTGCGCTGCACTTCCCGCCTGGTGGGGACGATAAGATCGTCCTTAGCCGGGCGGTCTTTCGTTTATGTTCAGCTTAAGCTTGAATAACTGGTGATTTTATTCAATAATCCTTTTATGTATCGTATGATCCGCATACGAGCACGCACCACCCTGGAGGAGACGTTGAAGACAGTCGACATTATCAGCTTGACACCCACTAGTGAACACAAGCACGCAGATCAAGCTCGACCAAAGGAGGCCCGCTGTGGTGGTCTGAATACGACTGAACGTCTATTGGCTGCCTGCCTCGTGATCGGACCATATGCTCTGACATGGTTTGCCGCCTGGCTGTATTGGAGGACCCACCAATGAAGCTCGATGCAGGAGACGCAGCCGGAGCCGTGGCTGCAATCGCGTTTCTTTACTACTGCTGGCCAGCTCGAGCTGAGCGTCGGCGTAAGGCTCGGCGAAAGCGTCCCCAAGACAGCCAGGAGACAAAGTGAAGCCCGAGACGCCATCCCAACGTGCTGCGCCCCGAATTGGTCGGTTCATCGGCCTCATCATTGGAGCGCTACGCCGAAGCGCTAAGAAGTAGCGGGATTACGGCACAGGACCGGTCCCGCAGAACACCTACCAAAAAGCCCCGAGGTTACCCGGGGCTTTCGTCGTTATTACTTAGCTCCTCAGCCAATTCCTATATTGTTCTAGCTGCAAGCGTGTCATGGGGGTGAGATCATCACGGTTAAGCGCTGACTCAAGGTCATGCCACTCAAACTCTAGCACTCTGTCATACTCCGTGCGGCGTGGTTCACCTGCCTTCCAGACACATTCAAAGGTTATGCCAACCCACTGCTCACTACCGTCCGGGCTCTGGCGTGCGTTATTCCCAATTATCTTCCCCGGCTCAACTTCTAGGCCAGTTTCTTCCATTACTTCACGCTTAATAGCTTCCTCGAGCGACTCGCCAAATTCCACCAAACCACCGAACAATTCCCACTTGTAGTGCTGATCGCGCGCCTTTGGACCGCGCAAACCGAGGAGGAGTTTTCCATCCTTAATGATAATCGCCCCTACTCCAACTCTGAATAGCTTCTCCGTCATTATCTATACCCTGCGACTTTATACTCATCATTTTCTAACTTCTGGTGGATCGATGCCACCAGATCAGCAACCTCCTGATCCGTCATAAGTTTCACACCCAACTCGTCAGCCACTTCCTGAATGAGTACCTCGGCTGCCTTAATTTCTGAGTCAACACGTACTACAACCTCAAACTCCAAGTGGTGACCCCAACCCTCACTCCATTTCAGCGCAATCTCTACCCCTTTATAGTCATAGTCAGTTCGAACCTGCTCGTCGTAGATAACCTTTTCCAGCCCTAGTAGCCCTTTGAACATCTTAACGGCGGCTAGCTCCTGGCTTGGGTCGATACTAATCTCGAACTCATCAGCGTGGCCCGCATCGGTGATGTTCTTAGACTTATATGCTGCTCGAATTTGTTCCTGGCCCTTGTCGTGAACGAGCTTAAAAGCTTTACCCGAATCGTGAAAGTAATAGCTAGCTTGCTCTTGATGACGTAGCGTCTTTGCATGCTCATCAAGAAACTTTTTAATCCTAGCATGATCGGCCTCATTAACTAGGGCGCGGAACTCAACCTCGATAGCCTTAGCGTGACTTTTTGCCATACCAATCCTTGGTAAAGAGGACTTCGTCCTCGGCGGCATGATAGTCTACAATGTCAGACTCATCGAACCATATACTAATCTCGCGATCAGCATTCTCCGGAGAGTCACTGGCATGGATTATGTTCTTAATCGGCCAATCACCGGCATCAGCAACTTCGTAAGAATCTAGGGAGTAGTCGAAGCCAATTGTACCAACGTCTGCAAGGAGCGGGCTGGTAGATCCACGCATTTTACGCACCACCTCAATAACGTGCGGCCCCTCGAGTACAAGTGCAACAACAGGCCCAGCGCCTAAAGAGTCCATGAGTTTACGCCTTGTATAAACTCCAAACTCTCGCGGGCTATCTAGGGGCGGTTCTACACCACGATCCTTATAGCTATTGAATGTTCTGGTGCCGCTTTCAAGCAACCATTCTTCGCTGTTAACATAATGCTCTTCAACTAAACTCTGAGGTGGGACAAGCATTCTAATTGCGATAATCTTCAGTCCTTTTCGTTCAAACCGAGTAATAATCTCACCAACTAGCTTACGCATAACCCCGTCCGGCTTAATCAACACGAGGGAGCGCTCGCGTCGCAGCTTTTCCATCTTTTCTAGGTCTTTTAAACTCACTTCCATGATTCTCTCCTTTGGTTTCAAAGTTATATTGTAACAGCTTTGGGCTTACCCTGGCCACGGTGGCTGTGCGCATGCAACGCAATCATGAGGATGCTGAGATCAGCCGGGGTAATGCCCTGCACCTTACTAGCTTGGGCTAGCGTTGTCGGCTGGATCTCTCCCAGGCGCTTACGGGCTTCGTTGCGTAGCCCACGCACGTTGTCGTAGTCCAGATCCGTCGGGATGGGCTGTCCAGCTTTTTCATGCAAACGTTGGGCGTCACGCTCCTGGCGGGCAAAGTAACCACTATACTTAGCCTCGAGCTCCACGGCCTCGAGCGCATCGGCAGGAATCTGCAAACCGTACTGATCCTGCAGATCTATTAACTTCACTTCAGGCCGAGCCAAGTACTCGTAGAGCGATATCTTACCGTGCTCCTGCATAATCCGTAGTTCTTTGAGTTGGTCCAGACCAGTAGTAATCGCATGTGCCCTCTTTTGCACACGGACGTAAGCTTCCTTGCTAGCTAGCCCCAGCTCGTAGCCCAACTTGGTGAGACGCAGGTCCGCATTGTCGTTGCGCAATAGCAGTCGATATTCTGCCCGGCTGGTGAACATTCTATATGGCTCTACGTGTGTTTTAGTAGTTAAATCTTCAATTAATACACCGATGTAAGCCTGGGCCCGATCCAACGTAAATTCGCTCTTGCCGAGTGCCTTGCGGGCCGCGTTTACACCTGATATGAGGCCCTGAGCGGCCGCTTCTTCGTAGCCCGTGGTGCCGTTCATTTGGCCAGCAAAATAGAGCGATTGAACAACTTTTGTTTCCAATGTGAGCTTGAGCTGATGTGGCAAAAAGTAGTCGTAGACAACCGCGTAGCCATGGGCTAAAAAGTGTGCGTTTTCCAAGCCTGGCACGGAGCGAATCACTTGCTCTTGTACGGCTTCGGGAAAGGCCAGCGAACCACCTTGTACGTACATCCGCTCGCCATCCGCACCATCGGGGCGACCTTCGGGCTCAATGAAGAGAGGGTGGCGCGTCTTTTCGGGGAAGTTGGCGACCTTGAGGTCGAGCGACGGACAACTGCGAGGGGCGCGCTCGGTGATCATACCCGAAAACACCGGCGAGGTCTTAAGGTTGTCCATGATGATCTGGTGCGTTTCGGGCGTCGTATAGGTTAAATAACACGGCTCTTGAGCCTCCGGCGGCAGGATTTGCCTATCGGGGTAGCTAAAACTGACTGGTCCGTCGCTACCAGGCGCTAGCTCCATCTTGGAGTAATCAATACTATCACGGGCGATACGTGGAGGCGTACCGGTCTTGAGCCGACCGTGCTTGAGGCCTAGCTTAACCAGCGACTCCGTGAGCCCACCGACGGAATCCTCGTCGATCCGCCCACCTTTGCGCACTACTCTATCGCCGATTACGATCTCACCGTTCAGGAAGGTACCAGCACAGATGATAACGGCCTTGGTGCTAATGAGGCCTCGCTTCTTGGTCTGTACGCCGGTTATGGCGCCGTCTGTGGCATCCACACCACTCACTTCGTCCTCTAGGAGCTCTAAGCCCTGAGCAGCCTTAAGGACTGCCAGCATGTTGGCGTTATAGGCTGACTTGTCTATCTGCGCTCTGTAGGCCCGTACCGCCGGTCCTTTGGAGGTGTTAAGCTCCTTTAGCTGAATGGCACTCGCGTCCACCAAGTCGGCCATGATTCCACCCAGGGCGCCGATCTCGCGCACCAAGTGACCCTTGCCTGGCCCGCCCACTGACGGGTTACACGGCAGCGTTGCCACTTTGGTAAGATCAGTAGTAATTAGCGCCGTGCGCGCACCAAGCCTAGCTGCGGCCACAGCGGCTTCGCAGCCGGCGTGCCCGGCCCCCACGACAATCACGTCGTATTCAGTTGTGTTTTGAGTTGTCTTAGCCATACAAATTGAGGCTAATTATAGCTGAAATGGGGTATTTTAGCCAGGGTGAGAGAAGCTCTTGCGCTTGAACCACCTAGATAATAATGCGAGAATACGAGCAGTCGCACCTTAACAGAAATGAGAGAGGAATGCCAGACTACAACAATGGGCAATACTTGGCGCCGTCAAAGGAAGCCTTGGCACACGCAGTGATGGACCCGAGTAGCTGGGTATCCATCTTTGGCAAGACACCAGAGCTCCGTGGGCCGCGAAATCTCCCTCGATACGTCGTGGCCATCACGAGCCTCACTCGAACAAGTGCAAAACGGCCATCAAAGTTCTCCTCGTACGATGTTACAGGAGAAGACGCACTGGGGAGGACATTCAAGGGTTCTGTTTCGTACGAAGAGGGTCGCACTCCAATGTATGGCCACGTCATGGTCATTAAGTGGGACGAGGAGCCCGAGGCGACTGGCGCGGACGGAGCTAAGCACTCCGACGTCCGAGGGGCTAAGGAGTTCGTTGGCGGCATGCCCATCACCTGAGAACACCAAACCATCTCTCACATAGACCCTGAGGAAACCGATTGCACCGCAATCCGACCCCTCGGGGTCTCCTCTTTTATTACAACCTCTTGCCTCCCAACCTGAAACAGCTTAAGCTAAGGGTATGTTTAGCGATTACATGACAGACTTTTTGGAATACATGGAAGTAGAGCGAGGTCGTAGCTTGCGCACCATCGAGAACTACTCCCACTACCTTAATCGGTTCGACGAATTCGCAGGCGAAATAAAGGTTGCAAGCATTACAACAGATGTAATCAGTAAGTGGCGCCAATGGCTGAACCGCTATGTGGGCGAGGACGGCCGCAGCATTAGCCGCACCACCCAAAACTACCACCTGATTGCCATGCGTAGCTTTCTGCGCTACTTAGCCAAGCGCGACATCAAGAGCCTCAGCCCAGATAAGATCGAGCTGGCTCAAGCCAAGCGGCCGCAAGTGAGCTTTTTAGACAAAGACGAGGTACACCGGCTCATGGAGGTGATTAAGAGCGACACCAACACTGGCCTACGCGACCGCGCCATCCTGGCTCTCCTCTTCTCCACCGGTCTGCGCGTGTCTGAGCTAGTAGCGCTGAACCGCGACAGCATCAACCTTGAGCGTGGCGAATTCAGCATTCGCGGTAAGGGCCAGAAAGACCGGCCGGTGTACGTCAGTGATTCCGCTACCTATATGCTTGGCGAATACCTCAAGAGTCGTAAAGATGAGTTTGACCCCCTCTTCATCCACTTTAGTGGCTCCAAAAGCGAGCTAGAGGGCGGCGAATACACGCGCCTAACCACCCGCAGCATTCAGCGGATTGTAGAAAAGTACGCCAAGCTGGCGGGCATTACCAAACACGTTACACCCCATACGCTGCGACACAGCTTTGCGACTGATCTGCTCATGAACGGCGCCGACATCCGCAGTGTGCAGGGGCTGCTGGGCCACTCCAACATCGCGACCACCCAAGTCTATACGCACATCACCGACCCGCATCTCAAGGACGTGCACAAGAAGTTCCATTCTGATAATAGCTAGGCTGCTAGTTCTCGCAAGATGGGGAGTTCTTGCCTGTGCCGTTATTAACAGGTGTAAAGGCATCATTCACCTTCAGATCCTTGCATATGCTTTTGCCAGAAAATACTGCGTTCTCGAAAACCGCAAAAGCACTGTTCTGCACCAGCGCCTTTTGAGCTACTACCCTACGGTAGAGGTTGTTGCTACGGGCAGTCACATCTATAGTAGCGTATGGCTGTGGTAACCTAAGTAAATTGCCCGAAGCGTCATAAAACTTGAGCCGAAACGAAGTACCGTTATAACGAGTAGTTAGTTTAAACATAAAGTTTGTGGCATTAACAAAATTTTCGTCACCTCCTGACACAGTCTTTAACTCGACTTTATCGGTACTTTTACACAAGAATCCATCCGGATAACCTTGGCCACAGGCAGTGCTTACTATTGCGGGTGTACCGATACTACTGGCTGGCCTAATGACATACTTGCGCATTGGCATACCAAAGGCATCATCGCTCGCCGATACAAGTGGCGTAATAGGACCAGAGGCAGCCCACCATGCGTAAGTGAGCTCCAGAGCAGCAGGGTTACTCCAGCTTGCTACATCGAGAGGCTTCCAATTAGTCGGCAGTGATGTAATGTCTTCACCAGCTTTTGCCCACTCAATACTCATGCTCGCTACGGGAGTCGATGCACCGCTATCATCCCTCACAGCTCCCGTTAAGTTAATCCTAAATGACTCATCCCGCTCTAACTTACCCACGATTTCATTACTTGCACCCGTCTTCACGACGGCACACGTGATGTAGAGATTGTCGTTGGGTCCGCCAACTTGCAGTTCTGGACCCTTCGTACCTGGATCAGATGGTGAAGCATTACAGGCGTTGCGGTCGTGCGGGCCAGCCGTAGTGGCTATCTCGCTAGCAAGTTTCTGCACTTCGCCCTCCGCGGCGCTGAGCGCCCGGTTGGCCTGCTCTACATTGCTAGCCTGGCGAAGTTCGTTGACTGAGAGTGCTGTAAGTCCGCCCACAATTCCGAGCAATACTATAGCCAATATCACTGTTGTTAGGAGCGATGCTCCTCCACGCTGACTATAAAGAGTCTTCATACCGCTCATGTTACCACATTTTGGTTGTTGAAAGAACCCACCTAGCATTACCCTACCTGCTCCTTAGCAGAAAGCTTGATGTTAACCCAAATTCATTCGAGAACTGACGTTCTCGCACGCTGTTTTGAGGAGTATCAGAACCCCTACGCACCTTGAGCGTAATCTGAACACTCTTTACCGCTTGAATCCCAAGGATTGGTGGCTGAATGAGTAACACAGGATTCCATTGGGTCACTTCTACTTCAGGTGGTGTTAGATTAACTGGAGTAGCGCTTATTGCTGGCACGTAAGTAGGAACGCAACTACTAACGTCTTCCTGTTTGAGCGTTGTGCCATCTAGGTAATAGGCCCGGTTGCCTGTTGCTGTTTCAAGGCATAGCTTGTTGGTAGTTGGCACTGACACTTGGGTAGCAGATCGGACATCTCTACCGATTTGTTCAACAATCGTCCTAACTTCTTGCTGGTTGTTCCTACTGACGTTTGCCTGACTATAAATTAGCATAGCATTCAAAAGGCCTGAAACTGCCACCACAAGCATAATAACAAAAGCCGTCATAGCAAAGAGAAGTTCGATCAAAGTAAATCCAGTTGGCTTACGCTGGTGGCTCATGATTCCTGTCCGATCGTTACTATTTGGTCGGTGCTATTTGTTGCTGATGAGCCTATCGACTTCCATGTTACCCTAATTCGAACCTCGTACAACCCCGAGGCAGTAAGACTGATCGAGGCAATCTCACGACTATATATGCCGACCTGACAGCCAGATCCAGCACCAGCGGCTTGAGGTCGCCAGCTACCGCCACTGGCTACCATGCATCCGGCTGCAGTAGCAGGTAACGGGCCAAAGGCAGTAGCAAATGTAGTGGAATCTACACCGCGATGAAATGCCTTAAGTGCTTCGGCCTGCTCTTGGGCATATGCGCTTGCCTGAGTACGCTCGCCTGCTAATCGCGACGTGCGCCAAGCACCCACCGCCGCTGTGGTCAAAACAGTTAAGACGATCGCGAGTATAGCCAGAGCAAACACCACCTCAATAAGAGTGTCTCCCCTATGATCCCTGAAGCTCAAAGACCTCACTGCTTCAGCTCCATAACACCTGTTGCGGTATCAATCACAATGCTGGCTTTATAATTTGCGTTATCTGTGCCGACGAAGTACAGGGTTATGGTACTTTCCTGCGGAGTTTGGTAATTATCGTAAGTTTGCGAAGAGCTGAATGCCCCAGCCGGCAACGAACCCATTGCGCCGGTGTCCTGGAAATATGCTTGGCTAAAAAAGAATGGCAGGGCGGCCGAAGGCGCCTGGTCACTCGTGTCAGATTCATAGCGCACAAAGTTCAGCATACCTCGATCTCTAGGTTGTTCACTGCCACCAGGAGGCTTATAAGTGATGCCGCTTAAGCCAACCCCTGCTGGCAACTTGGCCTGTTTTTCCAGCAAGGGGCCTACGACCTTATCAAACCTCTCTGGGGCGGTAGGTGTAGGCTTGGCACCACGACCTATGTAGAATTCATAAAAAGCCCGTGCATAAGGCGGAGTAGCGGAGGCCTGCACATCGAAGTTATGTTCAATTAGGTAATTGGGTGCATAGGGGTTAGGTTGTGCAGCGTTATTTGCTGCCGTAGTAATTGCAAAACTAACTCCCCTCCCGACCATCTCAGCACCAGCACCTAAGCACTCTCCTTTTACTACGGCAGCTGCATCTGGATTTGCGCACGCAGAACTAGTAGCTCCCGCCCACTGCCCACTGGCAGCTTCGTTTTGGACTTTGCGTAGATTATTAAATACCTGCCGCATACCATCATCAAATTGTGATCGGCCGCGATTCGTCAGACCACCCAAGGCCAGCACGATCATGAAGGCCGAGATTGCCAAAACCAAGATCAGCTCTATGAGGGTAACCCCGCTGCGCAGACTTAGTGTGAGTTTGTGTCGAATCATGCTTTATAGTCTAACTATTCTCTTGTGCCAAACGGCCGATTAGTACTCTTACTTAGGCTACATTATAGCACTTATGCTTCTGTGAAGTCATACTCTTACAGTCCCAGGTATGCGTCTAAAAGCACTTGGCCGACGAACAGTCCAATGAACGTACCTATAATCAAGAAAGGCCCTAGCGGAATGACGTCTTTACGCGTCTTCCTCTTAGTTGCTATCAACACTATCGAAGCCAGCGCAGCAATGTTAAAGCTAAAGAACACTGCCGTGATTAATTGTGACGTGTTGAGCATTAAGCCCATTACTAACCCTAAGCGAATGTCGCCATCCCCTAGCCATTTGCCCCTTGAGAACCCCCATAGAGCTGCAAAGAAGCCAGCAAAAACCAACGCACCCAGACCACGTGCCAAGAGTACATTTTGACCAAAGTAGGTGCCGAGTAGTAACGCGTAGAATACAGCAATAGCGATCGCGGGCAGCATAAAGGCATCGGGCAGCAGCATCCAGCGCCAGTCGTACACGGCGCTGGCAACAAGAAGACCTGTAACGAGTAACCAGATTATGAGACTAAATACAGCAAGCGTGCTGTTGACGCCCCAAAACACGTAGAGGCCGGCAAACAGAAGACCCGTTATAAGTTCCACTAGGGGGTACTGTGCGGAAATGCGTTTGCCACAGCCCCTACACGTGCCGCGCTGCAATGCGTAGCTCAGCAATGGCATGAGTTCATACCAGGCTAGTTGTTTGTGGCATTTAGGGCACTCTGAGCGGCCTGTAACGAAGCTTTTGCCGCTATGGGTACGCAGAACGACGACGTTGATGAAGCTACCCATAAGTAAGCCAAAAAGACCAAAGAGAACCACCATTACGGCGAATACGTGTATTTACCTGATTCCAAAGGAGTTATGATGGTATATTTACCAGTAGATGGGGAGTCTAAAACGTAGTAGATTAGCCCTGTAAATCCATAGTATGGGTCTGCCGAACCCGCCCTTGCACGCATACTGTATGGTGAACCAGTCGAAGGGTCTTTAAACTTACTTTGATCAAGGTATCCCTTATTAAAGAGCTCGTTAACTAGCATATCGTCAGTAGCTGGCGGTAAAGCGCCATTATTGTTCGCAGCCCACTGCTCTATAGCTGTAGCTAGCTTTTGAGTGTCGGCGCGGCGAGTGGTGTCTCGTCCATTACGCTGCGCAGCACTAGCAGCCACAAACACGAGCGAGATTATAAGCCCGGCTATGGCGAGCACAATCACGAGTTCTACGAGAGTAAAGCCTTTTTTGAATTTCTGCATGCCTCTACTTTAGTACAATGCTTATGCTTATGCAATCTAAAAAGCATCCATTATGGACGCTTTTTAGATGTATAAATCAATTACTTACAAAAGTCAGCTTATGATGTCTTGCAGATTGACTTGTTAGCTGTCTCACTCCAGTATACAACCGCAATCTGCGTGCTACCGCCACCGCTACCAAGTGCCCCGTTTGCTGCGCACGTGCCGCCGATTAGGAATCTTGATGTACTTATTGATGCAGCGTTACCAGCAGTACTTAAAGTGAAGGGGTTCCCACGCCCATCCTTTACTTCCGCTACAGGTATATAGTTAGTAGTAAAGTCAGTCATTGTGACTCCAGCAGTGGGCGCGTTATTGTTATTATCACTTAAATAGGACTGATATCGAGCTATCACTTTAGCGGCTCCATCTAGGCTTGCGTTGTCTCTTTGGCTTTTTTGCGCACCGGCAATTGCCAAGAAGACAATTACCAAGATCAATGCCGCTATGGCAAGCACGATCACGACTTCGATGAGTGTGAAGCCTTTTTTGTCTTTTCTTAGGTTTTGTAATAATTTCATACTGTCTCCTTTGTAATATTGTCTAAAGTTCTTATGCTAAGATTAGTTGATTCGTTACCCTGCGTCAAGCCTTATTTTGTCTGCACACTACTGGATGGACTAGCATCGATTCCCCCACCAACCAAACTGTAGACTGGCAGCAAAATAGCGGCGATCATAAAGAACACCATGCCACCTAGCAAGATCATCATGGCAGGCTCTATGATGGTGGCGAGATTCTTGACCGTCTGATCCACCTCGTCTTCGAAGAACGTAGCGACTTTATCCAACATATCGCCAAGGGTACCAGAGTCCTCCCCTATGCGAATCATCTGTGGCACCAACGGCAATACATATTTGTGACCCGTGAGCGTGCTCGATAACGCCTTACCACCCTTCACCTGCTTGGCCGCGCCATCAATGATGTCTTTGATAATCACATTGTTGACCGCCTCGCCGGTGATGTCGAGCGCGTCGAGCATAGGCACGCCACTGGCCACTAGTGAGCCCATAGTGCGCGCAAACCGCGCCATGTAGACCTTACGGAACAGCTTGCCAAAGATTGGGGCATTGATCTTAAACCGATCGAGCGTCTTGCGCCCACTTGGCGACTGCACCCAAGCCCGAATGCCAAACACGACCGCAATGGTCATAAGGAGCGTCAGCCACCAGTATTTAATGGTAAACTGCGAAACACCCAGCAGAATGCTGGTATAAATTGGTAGCTCCTTACCTAAGCTGCCATATAGGGTGGTGATCTGTGGCAGTACGTATACCAGCATGAAGCCAATTACCACCACTATGACTGCAAAGACGAGTATAGGGTAAATCAGCGCGCCACGAACCTTAGAGGCAATGGCAAGCTCCTTTTCCTGCTGGGTGGCTAGGCGTTCCAGAGTGACGTCCAGCGTACCGGATGATTCACCAGCTTTTACTAAGCTTACGTAGGTTTTATTGAACACTGCTGGGTACTGGCCAAATGATTCGGCCAGCGTAGTACCACCCTCGACCGAAGCAACGATCTTCTGTAGTATGTCCTTGAACTTCTCGCTCGTAACTTGATCTACCGCAGTAGCGAGTGCCTGCGTAATCGGTAAACCAGCTTTAATCAGTGTCGAGAGCTGGCGCGTAAATATCACCCGCTCCTTGGCGCTTACCCGCTCGAGCGAAGCTAAGTTAATACCAAGAAAACCACCCGTGTTGGCTGGCACGATCTTGACGGGCACTAAGTCCTTTTGCATCAGCAGGTCGGCCGCGGCAACCTCACTGTCAGCCTGGATGCTACCTTTGATTACCTGCCCGGAGGCCTGCTCGCGGGCTGTGTATGTAAAGTCCAGCATCGCCTAACCCCTCATAAGCCGCTCGAGCTCTGCCGGGTCTACCGCAAAGTTTTTGGCCTCTTCATAAGTAATCTTGCCAGATTGGATCAGCGAAACCAGTGTGCGATCCATGGTCTGCATACCGTACTCAGCGCCAGTCTGGATGGCCGCATCGAGTTGGTGGGTTTTGGCGTCACGAACAATGTTACGCACCGCCGCAGTTGCTACCATAATCTCGGCAGCCGCTACTCGCCCGCCCCCAACCATAGGAATAAGCCGTTGAGCCACAATCGCCTGCACAATGCCCGCCAGCTGCACGCGGATTTGCTGCTGCTGGGATGGCGGGAAGACATCAATTATACGATCGATCGTCTGGGCGGCCGAGTTGGTATGCAACGTAGCCAGTACCAGGTGACCCGTCTCAGCAATAGTAATAGCGGCGGCAATAGTCTCGAGGTCACGCATTTCACCAATCAGCACTACGTCTGGGTCTTCACGCAGAGCTGAACGTAAGGCTGGGGCAAAGCCATTGGTGTCAAAGTGGACTTCGCGTTGCACTACAATCGACTTTTTGTGCTGATGCTCGTACTCTATTGGATCTTCGATTGTAACGATGTGAAGGGCCTTGTTGCGGTTAATCAGGTCCACCATAGCTGCAAGCGTGGTAGATTTACCAGAACCAGTTGGGCCCGTTACTAGTACTAAGCCACGTGGGTAATCGGTGAACTTACTGACCACCTCCGGCATGCCCAGCTCTTCGAGCGTGCGGATCTTGGTCGGGATAAGGCGCAAAGCAATAGCCAAGTTACCTTTTTCGTGAAAGGCGTTTACCCTAAAGCGCCCCTTGGTACCAAAGGCAAATGAAAAATCGAGCTCGCGGTCCTTAATGAGCATCTTCTTTTGGTCTTCATTGAGCAGCGTATAAGCCAAGCCCTCGACGTCGACTGGCTTGAGCACAGCTACCTCGGGAATAGGGCGCAAGGCACCATCAACACGAATCATCGGCGGCAGGCCAACTTGCAAGTGCAAGTCGGACGCATCGCGTTTAATTACTTCTTCTAAAAATGGCTCGATCCTGAGCTGAGTCGAATCCATCCGCCCTCCTTAATAATCGCTTGCTACTCTTGAAACTTCCTCGAGCGTGGTGAGACCAAGTAATACCTTAAGCATACCGTCCTGCTGCATGGTAAGCATGCCGTCAGCCTGAGCTTGCTTCTGAATGTCACTTGTCGTTGCGTGCTGTACAAGTAGCTTCTCCATGGCCTCATTGAGCTCGAACACCTCATAAATCCCGGTGCGCCCCTTATAGCCATCACTGCACTGCGAACAACCCTCCCCCTTATACAAAGTATAAGCTTTTTCATTGTAGATTGGCAAATTCTCGTATCCAAGCTCGGCTTCTTTGGCAGCCGACTCGGCCTCATTTTTGGGGAGCACCGCCCCCAACACGCGGTTGACCATCTGAGTAGCGGCCTGGGTAGACTCAAACGGCTTCTTGCAGTTATCGCAGACCTTGCGCACCAAACGCTGGCCAATCACCGTATTGACCGTTGAAGCAATCAGGAATGGTTCGATTTTCATATCGAGCATTCTCGGCAAAACGCCCGAAGCCGAGTTAGTGTGGAGGGTGGAGAGCACAATGTGTCCCGTTAGCGCTGCCTGCACGGCTAAGTCGGCTGTCTCGTGGTCACGAATCTCCCCCACCATGATCACATTCGGGTCCTGGCGCAAGATTGAGCGCAGGCCAGAGGCAAAGGTTAGTCCCACTGCAGGGTTTACTTGGATCTGGTTAATGCCATCGATCTTATATTCCACCGGATCTTCTAGGGTGATGATATTAATGGCCACATTCTTGATCTCCTGGATCACAGCATAGAGTGTAGTTGACTTACCAGACCCCGTTGGTCCAGTCGAGAGGATCATGCCATGTGGCTTCTTCATGCCTTGCTCGATTAAACGCAGTGAGCGACCCCGAAAGCCAAGGCTATCTAAGCTCATGAGTGACTCTGATTTGTCGAGAATACGCATCACTACCTGCTCACCATGGGTAATAGGTGCAATCGCGATACGCAAGTCGACCTCCCTGTCGCCGACTTTGTACTGGGCTTCACCGTCTTGCGGGATGCGGTGCTCATCGATCTTGAGGTTAGAGAGAATCTTAATACGTGAAATCAACGGTGGCTCGGTGGTTTTAGGCAACGTCATGGCGTCCTGCAAAATGCCGTCGATGCGAAAACGAATTTTAAGCTCGGTCTCGCGCGGCTCGATGTGAATGTCCGAGGCCTTAGAATTAATGGCGTACTCCAGTATGGCGTTAAGCGCGCGCGTAATGGGCGCGTCCTGAACCAGGTTCTCGACGTCCTTAGCCGTATCTTTAAACGATTTCTGCTCTTTAGCTGGCTGGCCTTCAGCGCTCGCCTGTTGACTAGCAGCGGCCTGGTTAAGCACCTGGGCAACCTCCGCCCCCAAGCCCTCCGTGTAGTTACCCACCACCTCTTCGATTTGTTGCTTGGCTGCCAAAAACGTCTTGACACTATAGCCCGTTTTACGGGCAATAAAATCAACCGCCTGCAAGTTGGCCGGATCAACCATGGCTACTGAGAGCTCACTACCATTAAGCTCAAATGGTACCGCCAAGTACGTAGCGGCGACATCGCGTGGCAGTAGCTTGAGGACCTTTTGATCAATTTGCCGATCTTTGAGCTCCACATACGGAACGCCCGAGCTCAGGGCAATCAGCTTAGTGCCGTCTTCATCACTCAGTAATTTACGCTCAATCAAAACCTCCAGAAGTGACTTGGTGGAATTAGCCACTTCGTCTTTGGCCAAGGTCATGTCGGCATAACTCACCAAGCGGTTATCGATGAGCAGCTTCTCTATTTTTTGAGCTGTTTCTTGGGAAAGCACCTGCGCCACCTTTGAGTTATTGAATTATTGGTTTTGCTGCCGAGTCGGTTGGTGTGATGTCTGGCGTAAAGTCCTTAACATCATTCTTTAGTGTTCCTAATTGTGCCTGGTCAAAGGTTGACTCCACAGGGCGTGGCACCTCTACCTGCACCCCGTTATCCTTAGCTGGTGGCACAAAGTAGCGATAAATGAATGCACTCGCAATCAGCAGGATAGTTACAGATATTATCAGGGTTATTACATCACGTTTCTTCATTTGAGTGGCTCCATAGTGCTGGTTATGCTGGCCTGTGGGCGCCAGTAGGTCTTCATGCTTAAACTAGCTGACACCGTTCCTGAGTTGCCCGACAGCGTCATGTTTGTAAAGTTCATGACCCGAGCTGAACGCTCAGTGTTCTCTAGGAAGGTAAAGATCTTGTCGTATGGCCCCTCAAGACTGACGGTAAAGCCGAGCACAGTTGCACTGGTGGCAGCTGCAGGTGTATTGCCGCTCCCGGCAGCTGCTGGAGCTGGCGCAGCGCTGGTGGACTGCGTCACAGATGTCACGCGTACGTTGCTTTCCTTACCTATCTGCTCAATACTGGCGATTAAGCGCTTATAGTCCTCGCTGGTTGGTACGGCGCGCAGGATCAGGTCGGCATCACTCAGGTTATTAGCGCCCTTTTGAGTAATTGCAGTGTAGTTTGGTTTAAGTTGCTCAAGCGCGGCCTGCTTCTTCTTGAGAGAGCTTATCAGTTGATCCTGAGCTTTTATCTCGTTTGCTTGTTTCACATACGCACCCGTAAAGCGGTAGATAAAGTAGCCCCCTATCAACACCACACCAATCGAAACGGCAATCATGATGGTCAGGAAATTCTTGGTGGCAAGCTTATCATTGAGCGAGATAGGCGTCTTTGGGTGCTCTATCTTCTTAACCTTAGTTGAGGCTGGTTGTGCTGGCGTCATGATTTGCTCCCCCCTTGTTTAGTTTTAAACAGGCTAGGATCAACCTTGAAGGTCATACTAAAGGTTACCTTGGAAGCTGTAGCGTCGTTACTAACTGAGTTTATTTTAACGTCACTAAAGAGCGGTTTACGAGCCAGGTTAGGTTGCGGCTTAAAGTTCACGTTATACTCCTCGAGCGCGTTCGAGAACACACTCACCTGCTTAATACTGGTGGTGATACCACTAATGGTGGCGGTGTAGTCGTCGGCCAGTGCAAAGCTCGAGACGGTGACGTCGCTCGGAATGGTGTTACCAAAATTACTGAAGATCTCACTGGCGTAAAGGCGGTTGGCATGTAGGCTGGCGAATACATCGAGATGCTCTTGTAGTGTCGCTGCGCCCTGCTCCATATCTTTGGACTTTGCAATGTCGGCTTTGAGATCCGAGATTGTGCCGTTGTTTACCGTCGACACCGTGGCGTTATAGGCCATAAGCAGTAGTAGCGTAGCAATGATAGTGACCACAACAATGCATATAGCAATCATGACCGTGGTGGCCAGCCGCTTACGCTGCATATCCTGGAGTTTGCTCAAGCGGGCTTCGGGAAGTAGGTTAATAAGTATCATTAGGCCATTCCTCGCATTGCCAGTCCAAGTGCGCTCGCGTATGACAGTGCTAGTGGCGTTAGTTTATCTTCCAAGCTCGAAGGGTAGCTGATGTTGTTCCACGGATTCCCAATCTCGACCATAATACCAGTCGCATTGGCCAGGTAGGCTGGTAAGCCAGGTAGGGCCGCTGTGCCACCAGTCATAACGATCTTTCCCACCTTGAGGTCGGGGTTAGACTCGTGGAAGTAATTAATCGATTTGGTAATCTCCTCTACCACGGTATCAATGGCTGGCTTGAGGGCCGCGTAAACTTGCCCTTCCAGGTTGGTCTGCACCAAACCAAACTTATGCATAAACTGCTGAGCCTGGGGTTCATCGAGGCCAAGATTCTGTGCCAGTACCCGAACCATAGTGCGCGAACCGGCGTTGGCCGAGCGAATCAAGCGCGGGGCTTGATCAGTTACAATCGCCATGTCAGTTGCTACCGAACCAAAGTCTATCACCATAAGTGGCTCATGTCCGGGCGTGAGCAGTGAGCGCGTCTGCGCGATTGGGTTTATCTCGAGTGCAATGAGCTCTAGCCCAGCTTTTTGCATGATGTTTAAGTATTTATTAGCCAGCGAGATTGGGGCAGCTACCAGAAGCACCTCTATCTCATCTTCGCTGTCAGCCTTGGGGCCAATCACTACCCAGTCGAGCTTAACCTGGTCAATTGCCATAGGAATGTATTTGTCGGCCTGGAAACGCACAGCGTTGACCAACTCTTCATGACTGAGCTTGGGCATGGTTATAACCGCCGCGTAGGAAAAGTTCGACGGCAAGGCTGCTACGACGTTCTTGGTCGAAACACGCGCGTCCTCCACTAATTGTCTGATCATCTGAGCCAGCTTGTCTTGGTCGACTGGCGAATCACTAGCCAGCAGATTAGGCGGCAACTCCATGTCGCCATAGGTAAGTAGGCTTGGCTTGCCATGCATTTGCTTAAGCTGCGCCAGCTTAATACTACTCGCCCCCAGATCGAGTCCAAAAAAGTTTTCTTCTTCCGTAAATAAACTCATATAGCCTATATTAGCATAAGTACTATGAAGTTATAAGCCTGGCGTTGTGAGTTTTCACAACCGGCCATTAGAACCTCGGGTTACTCTCCGTCGAGAGATATTTTACACCTGTCGCCTTGTTGCTGGAGATGTCAACGAAGCCTGGTGGCGGGAAGGCCTCAATGAGACCAGAGCCAATAACAAGTTCGGCAGGAGAATTACCATAAAGGTTGCGACCAAGCTCAAACCCACCAGCTGCGGCCATGACACCACGAACTCTAAGCTGAGTATTGCAACTGCTACTTGGATATGCTGAGCACGTCTTAATCTTGCCAGTCGCATACATAGACATGTCGAGGTTCTTCACGGCAGGATCAATAGTAATGTCGCCCTTAACAACCAGGCCAACGTTTGGCACCTCGTTAGGCGAGCTGTACGTTCCAACATAGCGCACAACATTGTCCGCCGTTATGTTTAAATTACCATCCACAAATATCGTCGCGCGGCCTTGAGCAAAGGTATGGGCTGTCAGTGTCCCACCAATAAGTGTGCCAAGCTTTGCACAACTCGAGGTTGAGCCAAAGCTCACGTCTGGCTGTACAGTTAAGCCCCCTCCCGCCAACACACTGTTCATGTCGGGAACCACGTAGAATGGCTTTTCTACATTGCAGCTCGTATCGTTCGCCGCAGAGTTAGAAAGAATTTTAGTAAGGTTTGCGATGATTGGGTCGTCGGGACCGCCCAGGTCAGCCGAACGGTAAATGGACGGATTGACCCTGTACCCTACTGGATACGTACAGCCGCCTCCCGAACCGGAGCCAAGGTTATAGCCATTGGTACTACAGAAGTTATTTACTACATAGGCCATAACAACATACTGTGCTTCTTTTTCTGTCGCTGCAACAGGCCTACTCCCTCTGTCACCTGCTTTGTTAGAGGTAATCTCGCTAATGGCGGTCACATTCCCCCACTTGGACTGGAGCCAGGGGCCATTGGTTGGTTCACCCGGCACAGATCCAACATTAATCCTGACATAGCACGCCTGGGAAATATCGCCAATCTCAAGAGGTTCAATAGCAAACGTCACGCTAGATGTAGGCTTAAAAGTGAACTTAATAATTGGGTCTACGTTGTTTTGTATTGTTTGTAGGGGTTGCAATCTACCAAACGGCGTTAGCGTCCAAGTTCGAGCAATTTTTTGGGATTCAGGCACTACTTCGCCAGACGCAATCCACTTCGTGACTAGCGATGCATACATATCAACTGCCTGACCCTGCTCAATGTTTATAGTTATGGAGTTCTCAAGCCCAATCTGGGGCAATGTAGGCGTCGTGCTTGGAGACACTGCTGCTTTCGTTATACAGGTATTATAGGCTGTTGGTGGTGGTGGCGGCGGAGGTGGCGGCGGGTTATTCGGATTTGATGACGGCGTTACCGAAGCGGTACAGCTCACTACAGAACTATTATCACGATATACGGTATATCGATAGCCACTTGTAGTATTGTTGGCTGGCACAATATTGGCAGAACCAGATTGCGAGTAGCCCAGGCTAGCCTCATTACCATTCTGAGTATTCTTGAGCTTAGCACTAGTTCCAGGGGGATTGATGTTATAGTTTGTCCAAGTTGCTCTATACGGATTGCTTGCAGAAGGTACTCCCGACCCGCTAATACTCAAGGTGCAATACGGCGTTCCACTTGGCGGGGGTGGCGGCGGAGGCGGCTGGTTTGGCTTGTATCGGAAGGTGAGATTGTAGGTTTGACCGTTTGAGCCGCTGTTAAAAATAAAGCTACCTGAGCTACCAACGAACGTAAAGCCAGGTATAGCCGGCTGAGCTGGGCCAATTGACCATGCTGGACCCCAGCAGTCGAGTACGAGCGATAAGTAGCCATATTGGTCAGAACTAAAATACTTACCAACACTAGCAAAACCCTCTGAATTTGGACTGCCAACACTAAACCCATTGCTTCTATAGTTATCGGGGTCACACCAATTATCACCGGCGCTGTTTGCTTGAATTGCTCGGGTGGCGCCTGCCCCCATCGTGTAAGTCTGCCATAGACGCTGGTTATTTTCAGAGTTCACGAGCGTAACATTGTATGTAACCCTGTGGTTACCAGGTGACGCGCAGTTTAATGAGGTTGCCGCCTGTGCTTGCTGAGGAGTCAGAATCGAGCTAATGGCTGTAATTACTCGCTTACTCACCATACCAAAGCTTTTCTGTACGTCAGCAGACCTAGTCAGGCCAGCCTTTTGTTTGGCCTTAATCAAGAAGTCATCCCAGCTATAATAATCGCCGTCGCTTAGAACGCCTTCGAGCCGAACAGTGGCCAACCTACCGTCAGCCCCCTTAAACGGCCCCGTTACATCCCCTGGCTTTTTAAGTGAGTCAAGTTGAGCCATAACATCAACACCGTCTTGATAACTCTCAAACTTAACATTGCCCGTAGTGAGTAGCTGGATACCGACAGGAGCGTTATTAGTCGCAGTATAAACTTTCTGAGCAGTTGCCTCGTCAGCTGTATCAGATAGCTCAACCGCGCCACGTAACGTATCGATCGATGCGCCCTGCTTCAGTAGTGGTAAGTATTTATTCTTCATTTCAGCTTCCCGCTTCTTATAGACTTCATCGTAGTTGTCGGGGTCGAACAGCTTTATACCATCCCAGCGAACGTAAATAATTGCAAACTGCTTCTTGCTAAGAATAATTGGCTCTAAGCTTTGTTTTAAATACTGGGCAGTCAAGCCATCATAGACCGCCTGTTCATCCAAGGAATACTTCTTCTTCATATAATCGAAGTAGGCTTGCTTCCCACCTTTGGTCGCGTAAAGTTGATTCATTTCTGCATCGATCGTTTTGTCGTCATATGCAATGTTACGCGTATCAGCTTCGGCCTTGAGAGCTGCCAGCAATACGAGCGAATCATTTGCTTCCTTTAGCAACTGTGTCTTCTCTGTTGGTTTATCTGAGGATGGTTGAGCCTTGGCTAGCGTAGCGGCAGCCTTTTCTACATCCTTACTGGTAAAAGAGTGCCTACCTATCTTGTAGGTCTTGTTGCTGTTCTGCCAGTACCAGAGTCCGGTAGCGATGGCTGCGACAAGTAAAAGGACCGCAGAGACTATCCCAATCACCTTAGGCCAACGACGGATCGGTTTGCCAACGTTTACCTTGGGGGCTACTGGAGAAACATTTGTAGATGCCGAGGCACTTGGCGTGTCAGTAATTGGAGCTTGGGCTTCCTGTTGAGTGGACTTGGGTGGTGTTATGTCGTTCATCTATCCATTAAGCTTATGGTACTACTATAAGCCAAGTCTACATCATTCTCAAGCCAAACTTGATATAATTATTGCATGAGTCTTTCCCTTGGCATTGTGGGTCTGCCGAACGTTGGCAAATCCACACTTTTTAATGCCCTTACCAAAAATAACATCCTCGCCGCCAACTACCCCTTCGCCACGATTGAGCCGAACGTTGGTATCGTTGCCGTGCCCGACGCGCGGCTGGCCAAGCTTGCCGCAATATCTGGCTCCATCGACGTGCTACCTGCCACCGTTACGTTCGTAGACATTGCCGGCATTGTACGCGGCGCGTCCGAGGGCGCTGGCTTAGGCAATAAGTTCCTGGCCAACATCCGTGAGACGAGTGCCATTGTGCAAGTGGTGCGCGCCTTTGACGACGACAACGTGATCCATGTGGAGGGCAAGGTTGATCCGGCCGACGACATTGACGCCATCAAGACCGAATTGTGCCTAGCAGACATCGCGACAGTACAAAAGCGCATTGAGGCCACGCAGCGCGAAGCCAAAACTAACCCCAAAGCTGGAGCGATCGTAGCTGAACTGCAGCAGATTAGCGCAGCGCTGAATGAAGGCGAGCTGATTAGCCACAAATACGAGGAACTGCCAGAATCCATTGCTGACTTACAGCTCCTGACCGCCAAGCCATTTATATACGTCTTTAACCTTGATGAAGCTGGCCTGGCCGACAAGGCTAAGCAAGCGGAGCTGGCCAAACTAGCTGGCTCCTCCCCCGTCGTGTTCTTGTGTGCCAAGATCGAGGCCGAACTACAAGATTTGCCCGCCGAGGAAGCGCGCGAGCTGCTCCAAAGCCTCGGGCAAGAACAAAGTGGCTTAGATAGCCTAGCGCAAATTAGCTTTTCGCTGCTTGGCTTGCAGACCTACCTGACCACTGGACCCAAAGAAACTCGCGCTTGGACGATACCTATTGGCGCTACGGCCCCACAAGCCGCTGGCGTGATTCATACTGATTTCGAGAAGGGCTTCATTAAGGCCGAAGTTACTGGCTATGATGACCTCATCGCTGCTGGCGGGTTTGCGGAGGCTAAAGCGGCTGGCAAGACACGACTAGAGGGCAAAGATTATGTCATGCACGACGGCGATGTTGTGGTGTTTCGGTTTAGTAGCTAGTGTTAAGATGGATTTATGAAGGAACCTACGCCTGACGAAACCCAGCATCTTCCAAGCCACAAAAAGGTAGAGAGCTTACTACTTACTACCGAAGAAATGGGGGCAGTTTATGATCAGTTGAATGCGGAAGGACGAGATACTGAGTCTGAACCGCTAGAACTAAAGATCAAAAGTAAGACCGATAAGCAGTTAGAGTATCTGGGGGTACACCATTCGAATGACCCACATCGTCCTGATCTAGATTTTCTACGTGCACGTTGGCAGCAGTTCCTGGCCGAAACCGAAGGTAAGGATCGAGTTCTACTCGTAGAAGGAGGGGTGCGACACGGGATGGCAGACGAGACTTCCGCGCTTACATCGGGTAGCGAAACAGGACTCTTCTCGTTTCTAGGAGAACGAGAAGGCGTTGAGATTATAAGCCCAGAACCGGACAGGTCGCAAGAAATACTAGAGCTATCAGGAAAGCACGGGAGAGATGAAACAGTATATTATTACTTCATTCGCATGGCGGCACAATGGCAGCGTACTAAATCCGATGAAGGCTTTACTGACTATTTAACCCGCTGTCTTGAATGGATAAAAGAACTCTCTGGTTGGACTGATTATGATTTTAGTATGGAGCATATGGGCGCTTTGTATACACAAAGGCATGGCCAACCACTCAACCCGTCGACGACCATCCCACACGGAGACTACTCGCCTTTTGGAAACCCTCTCTCTAAATCATCGGGGTTAATTCGTGACAAATTTATGGTAGGTGAAATCGCCAAACTATGGAGTGAGGGTAAGAGCATATTCGTTGTCTATGGCAATGGACATCTCATTACCCAGGAAAACGCACTTAAAGAGATCCTCAAATAATTACTTCGCGCGTTCTAGGTATTGGCCAGTGCGAGTATCAACCTTTACGCCGTCACCGACCTTAATAAACATTGGCACTTGAACCTCAATGCCCGTTTCTAGCGTGGCTGGCTTAGTGCCACCACTCGAGGTATTGCCCTTAGCTCCGCCCGGTGTTTCACTCACCTTAATAACTGTGTTCTTAGGCAAATCAAAGCCAATCACTTGACCGTTGTAGAGCAGACCAGTAATCTCCGAGCCCTCCGGGAAGTACTTGAGCACTGCATCGTCTAGATCGGCAGGGACTTCGTATTGATCAAAGCTCGCCATGTCCATAAAGGCCAAGTCGCTACCATTAGCGTACAAGTACTGCAGCTGAGCGCGGTCAATGCTCGCTGGAGCGACCTTCTCATCGTTCTTAAAGGTCTTATCGAGCACACTGCCGTTTATGAGGTTCTTGATCTTCACCTTCACCGTTGCACCGCCACGCCCCATCTGAGTATGCGAATACTCCGTCACGCGGTATGGCGTGCCGTCGATGTCGATCATGGTGTCTTTGCGTAGGTCGGTGATGCCGTACATACTAGCGAACTACGTAAGGTAGCAAGCCGATGTGCCTGGCGCGCTTAAGCGCCGTGGCGAGCATGCGTTGGTGCTTCATAGAAGCTCCGGTGCGCTTGCGTGATTCGATCTTGCCGGTTGGACCTAAGTAGCGCTGCAAGAGCTTCACATCTTTGTAGTCAATAAAGCTAATCTTTTCAGAGTAGAATCGGTTTTGTTTGCGGTATTCTGCCATAATAATCTCCTAATGTTTCTAGAACGGAATGTCGTCTAAGTTAATCTCGCCCTCGCCCATGTCTTCGATAATCACGTCGTCAGTCTTCTTGGCTGGCTTCTTAGTGCCTTCTGATGCTGCGCTCGTCGGTGGTGTGTAGTCGCCTCCGCCCTCGCCCGCTCGGTCTAGGAAGTTAATGTCAGTTGCAACAATCTCGGTCTTCTGACGCTTCACGCCATCAGTTTCCCAGCTGCGGGTCTGCAAGCGGCCAGTTACTAACACCTTGCGGCCTTTGCTCAAGTAGTTACTAACCAACTCGCCAAGCTTACCCCAGGCGACAATCTCGTGGTACTCAACGGCTTCTTTCTTTTCACCCGATGGGTCGGTCCAATTGCGGTTGGTTGCCACCGCAAAGCTCGCGACTGATTGTCCACTTGGTGTGGTGCGCAACTCCGGATCGCGTGTTAGGTTGCCCATTATGATCGCTTGGTTAAATCCCTGTGCCATTACTTATCCTCCTTGGTAATTGCTTCTTTCTGACTCTTGTCCGACTCTTTGGTGTCTGGCTCTGTGTTTTGCTGATTGGTTTTGCTGACCAGTCTAGTGTTCTCGAGGGAGACGATGAGATAACGCATAACTTCTTCAGTAATACGAAGGGTGTTCTCGATCTGTGCAACGGCCGATGGATCAAGCTGAACGTTATAGAATACGTAGATACCCCAGTCCTGCTTTTTGATTGGGTAGGCTAGCTTTCGCTTGCCCCAGTTATCTTTTTTGGTGACTTTACCTTTGGCAAGATCAATGATCTTTTCAACTTTACTGGTTGCGCTCTCGATGTCGATTTCGAGATCGGGGTGCAACACAATGGCAATTTCGTAATTTCGCACGTGGTTAGTGCTCCTTTCTTTGGCTTGGCTGATTATTTGATCAGCCTTTGCTGTAGTCTCTTTTAGGTTTGCTACAACAAAAAGGTTAGTTAATATCTGCCTATTGTACCTTATAAGGGGCTTTTGGTCAACTGACTCTCGGGGTATACTAGAGTCATGCTTATGTTTCGTGAACATTTTATTGGCCTGACGGTTGCCAGCGTACAATCAGGCCTCCCCTGCGGGAAAGTAACAGGGTTCGTGATTGACCCAGCCAAGCTCGCCATTGCCCTGATTGCCATTACTGACTCCCGGGGCGTGTACTACTTATTACCAAGCGATATTAGATTCTTTAACCATGAGCGACTCATCATTGATGCCGAAGAGAAGCTGTCCGAGCATGAAGACCTCATCCGCCACCAAGAAGTTATTGCCATGGCATTTGACCCGATTGGGTGCAAGGTAGTCACTGAGAGTCGCAAGCGACTTGGCAAAGTTGTTAATTATGCCATTGAAGACAGTGACTGGTTGATTGGCAAGCTCTACGTGGCATCTGGGCTCCTCGGCAACCCCCTGCAACAAGAACAAATGATTGATCGCATCGACGTAACCAATGTCGAGAAGAACCGCATTACGGTGCGCGACCTTAAGAGCAAAGTTGCTAAACCACTTACGATTCCCTTGCCCAAGCACACGCACTAAACTATACTAGAATACAAGAAATCAGGAGGGTGGCTTGGCAGTAATCTTATTATGGTTAGTCGTGATCGGTACCGTTGTGCGCTTCGTAATCCTCGCTCGCTAACTCACTCAGCACTCCCTTAACATCACCATACGGGTAACCCTGACCCACGAGATACTGGGTCAGTTTTTGTTTGTCTTGGGAAAAGCGCGGCAAGCGTAGCTTCTTTTTGGCTACGGCGCGCAAAGCCTCTAGCTCGGCATCATCATCTTGCTCCGCCAAGGCACCCTCAATCACGTCTTTGGCCACACGTTTCTTCGTGAGCTCCATACGCAAAACACGCTGGGAGCGGGGCGTACCTGCCTGCCGACTACGAATCCATGACTCGGCAAACGCCGTATCGTTTACAAAGCTGTTTTCCTTTAACCGACTCAGCGTAGTTTCCACCAACTCGCCGTCATAGTCTTTGCGCAGCAAGTAGTCACGCACCTCATGCTCGCTGCGGGGTCGGTAACTCAGGTAGCGCAGTGCGGCATTGAATGCCTTGGAGCCCTGCGACCGAGCAACAAGCTGAGCTATGTCGTCATCTGAAAGCTCAAGGCCAACCTTGAGCCCTGCACCACTCAGCTCAAGTGCTCCGAGCCCGCAGACAAACTTACCATCGATGATGACATTATATATGTCTGCGTGTCGCTTCTGGACTGTAATATCCGTGATTCTGGGCACGAGTACATAACTCCTTGCCGCAGCGCCCTAAAGGACGGCGGCGCGAATCTTCTTTTCGATCTCGTCCATTACCTTAGGGTGCTCTTTGAGAAAGGCTTTAGCAGCTTCGCGACCCTGACCGATCTTTTCTTCGTTGTACGAGTACCAAGCACCTGACTTCATCACCATGCCGTGCTTAACGGCCAGGTCGATCATGTCGCCGGCCTTGGAGATACCTTCGTTATACATAATGTCGAACTCAGCTACCTTAAACGGAGCAGCGATCTTGTTCTTCACAACCTTCACTTTTACGTGATTACCGATCGGCGTATCGCCGTCCTTGAGCTGCTCGCTGCGACGGATGTCGAGCCGAACCGAAGCATAGTACTTGAGAGCATTACCACCAGCAGTAACCTCTGGGTTGCCAAACATCACACCGATCTTCATGCGTAACTGATTGATGAATATAACAGTCGTATTAGACTTGCTAATAACGCCAGTGAGCTTACGCATAGCTTGGCTCATCAGCCGAGCCTGCAAGCCCATTTGGGCATCGCCCATGTCCCCTTCAATTTCTGCTCGTGGTACGAGAGCCGCCACGGAGTCCACCACCACCACATCAACGGCGCTTGAGCGGACGAGTGTTTCACAAATCTCGAGTGCCTGCTCGCCGTTATCAGGTTGAGAAATAAGGAGATTATCCAGGTTTACCCCAATTTTATTGGCATACTCTGGGTCCAGCGCGTGCTCGGCATCAATGAATGCAGCCGTACCACCACGCTTCTGGATCTCAGCCACGGCATGGAGTGCCAGTGTGGTCTTACCACTCGACTCTGGACCGTATATCTCCACAATGCGACCTTCTGGGATACCACCGCCAAGAGCGATGTCGAGCGACAAGCTACCGGTCGAGAAGGTCTTAACGTGGACTTTGGCACCTTCGCCGAGCTTCATAATCGAACCCTTGCCAAATTGGCGCTCAATTTGCTCTACGGCTAAGTCCACCGCACGCAAGCGTGCTGACTTTTCGGTTGCCGAGGCTGACTTTACCTCTGTCTTATCTTTTTTGTCTTCCTTCATAATTGCTGGTTTCTCCACCTTTACTGCTTTTTCGACTGTTGCTGTACTCACGTTTGCTCTCCTTACATCTTAAAACATTTGATACAAGGATAATACCGAACATGGTACGTACGTGTCAATAGTGCAAACTTACGAGCTGGTTAAAAACTTTTTGAGTTCTACAGCCAATGCTCGTTGCGCATCCAGGCTAGCTGGGTCCTCCTTATTCATAAAGTGTGCCGCCTCGGGATGAACTTGGACTACCCCATGCTTAGCTGAAACAATATTCTTATATGTTTCAATTATCTGGACAGGGATTACCAGATCTTTACCTCCATACGCAAGAAGTAGCTTCCCTTTATATTGCCTTAGAAGGTCAAACTCCAGATACTGCGACTGATCATCGTCTTTATGGAGTTCTGTAGTAAAGTCTGGTCCGAAGCTGATAGTATGTGCTGCTTTAGAGTAAGCCGCCGGGCACACAAAGCAGATCCCTGTAAGCTTGCGCTCTTGGGCTAGCTGCACCGCCGCAACTGCACCCATACTAACCCCAATCGCAAATACCCTATCAATTCCAGTCGCTTCTTTTAACACATCATATGCCGCGGCAGCATCTTCTGATCGGGTTGCCAGTGAAGTCTCATTTAGCCCAACTCCTGTCCCCTCAATCCCTCTATAGTCGAAGGCAAAGCTTGCAACGCCCCAGTCAGCTAATCTCTCTTGCCAAGCCTTACGTCCAGCCAGAACAGGACCCTCCTCTAGCCGTGTGTTCCCGCCCCCAGGAAAGAATAATACAGCTGACTTAATCTTGCCTCGCGGTACCACAAGACTACCTGGCAACTCAACGCCGCCTGACCTTATTATGAGTGGCGTCCGGTCAAAGCTTAGTGGACTACTCATTTTGTAACCATGTCTTAAGCTGTTCCAAGTTTTCAGCATGCCCAATCACTACCCCTCGATATACATCGGCACTAAATAGTATCTTTCCATATTCGCCAGAATCAATCAGCGCTTGCTTAAGTTGTAAGATGCACTCTTTCTGCTGCTCGCTTAGCAACTTATACCAATCATCTGGCATGCCCACCATGACTGCCTCGGCACCAGGTTGAAGAAACCAAATATCAAAGTTCCACATTCTTTCCCCAACAGGCACATTGAGCCCTAAATATACTCCTTTAGGCTGATGAGCAAGCCTAGAAGCAAAGTCGAGATGGTTAGATATAAATGTGCGACGCACATCATGACGACATGCAAAGTACTTTGCTGCCCCTGCAGCAGCTTCCAGGGTCGGTTCATCCATAGAAACGACAAGATCGATGTCAGGATCTACCATCAAGCCATAGTGCAAGCTACCGTCAACAGTAGCTTTACCAAATCTAGACAACTCCTTAAGAGCATCAAGCCGACTTAATAATTGTTCACCCTCGATGACTAATACTTTTGACTGTTCAACCAATGCACTCATCGAAAGTTTGTAAAGCTAATTGGGAAATCAAAGTTCGCAGCCTTGAGTGTATTCATAATCCCCTGCAAGTCGTCCTTGCTGGTACTACTCACCCGAACTTCTTGCCCCTGAATCTGCGCCTTGGCCTTCGGAAACTCATCGCGAATCAGTTTGGTGATCTTCTTGGCCTTTTCCTGATCGAGTCCTTTGAGCAATGGGACGGTGAGCTTGCTTACCATGCCGCTCTGCACAATCTCGCCTGATTTATCCAATACTTTAAGGCTAATGCCGCGCTTGAGAAGCTTGGACTCAACTACGTCCAGAATGGTCTGGACCTTAAGGTCCGAGTTGGCCTCGAGCTCCAGTGTGCCAGCGTCGCGTACAAACTCACACTTGGCACCTGTGCCCTGAAAGTCGTAGCGTGTTTGCAACTCACGACCCACCTGGTCAATCGCGTTGATCATTTCAGATAGGTCGTAGTCGCTCACTGCATCAAATGAAAAATCTTTTGCCATTGTATGGCCTCCTTATCAGATTAGATTATACCAGAAGCAAGCGTACAGCGAATGAGATCGGCTCGATACGAATACCATCATCGATAAAGTATGGCGCAAAATAGCCCCACAGCCAGAATCCTAGCACCACAAAGTTAAGAATGATACTTAACCCAATAGCAATCTTCTTTACTGGCCAACCGACCACCCCTTCACGAGCCAGTGCGACGATACTCACGATAATTGTCGGCAATGCCATGAGGTATAAGCCATAGAGCGGGAATATTGCCGCTAAGCCGCTCAAATCATTAGCATTTCTGGTAGACCACATTATCCAGACTATAAGCACGAAAAAGAACAATTGAGCACCAAGTAGACTAAGTGCCCTAGTGTACCACGCTCCCGTGCCAGTCTGATTACTTGAATTAGGGGAACTGACTTTTTGTATCTGGTTAATCATCTAGGAACTCCTATGGTGGTTGTTAAGTATTGATAACGGACGCAGTGAAGTTAATTACCCCATCAAAGCCAATGTAGTCTGGACTTGTCACGCCTCCAGGGAAGAATAGCTGGAATACAGCACCTGAGACGACATAGAACGCTACCGGCAGTAGGTTTATGCTAAACCAAACCAAAATGAGATTCTTTCTTTTATTCCAAGGTTGCCTACGGTTACGAAACAGAGCTATGCCACCAACCACTACAGCCATGGGGACCAACATGGCTGCAACGCCAAGCACAATCGTTACGTAGAATCCGTCATTAAATGAACGCGAAATGAAGTAAGCCGGTAATGCCATAATCAAGAAGAGCACCTGTACCGCCGCAACTGTAAGGGGGCCATGATAGCTAGGTGTTTGACTTGATTGCATCGGAGGTCGACTCGCCTCTACCGCTCTATTTATCGCCATACACCATCCTCGTTTATTCCAGTATAACACGCGCCACTATTGTACCTGCGTGTCTTTACTAAAGATCAAATCGTTCTTGGCCTCTGGTGTAGTACCAACCTTGCCCAGGTCCTTTTTGGTAACCACGGTATTACTCAGAATTAGCTGAGTTGATGATCCATTGCTAGTCGAAATCTTTATCGTCTCATTAGCCCTAAAGGTCTGCTCGCTGCCCGCTACCATGGTGCCACTAAAGATGTCTTTGCCGTCAGCGTTCACGCTGACGTTTGCCGCGTCGGGACCGATCCGCACCACCACCTCTACCCCACCGGCGACCACCGAACTACTGCCAATCACGCTCTTGTCCTCAGGCAAATTGGCGTTGATGGTTCGCACCACCGTCGTGCTCTTGTTGAGCCTACTTCGAGCGGTCACTTTTACCTGATTGGGACCGTCAATCAAGGTTACCTTCTCTCTGAAAGCCCCATCCGCGGCTGTAGCCACCTGAGCATCGTTAATAAACAAATCTGCTGACTCGTCGGTCTGGCCAGTGATGTAGACAATGTTGGTCGTAACGGTGCTTCCCTCTTTGTTGTCGACCGTGAGCTTTGGTGGTGCCGAGAGTATGCTCAGCTGCCAAGCGATGTAGCCAATGATCAAACCGACTAAGCCAATACCAAGCAGCACCAATAAGCTACGGGGTGTAATCACAAAACGCGGCGTATCAAGCGGCTTAAGCCCCAAGCTGGGACTATCAGCTTTCGTTTTAGTAGCACCGCGCCTCGATGCAAATCCTTGGCGCTCTTTTTTGTATAAATTCAAAAGCGGGGTTGTTTCAAAACCCAAGAAGTCAGCGTAGTTTTTGACGTAACCACGTGTATAAATGTCGTCGGGCAACTTGTCGTAAGCGCCCGCCTCGATGCTCTCTAAGTACTGCGAACGGATCTTGGTAGCCTTCTC
>JAYRIB010000020.1:0-10230 GCA_041907025.1 Candidatus Saccharimonadia bacterium
GCGCTACGCCGGGCACGCTATGACTACCTGGAATCTATTCGCGCCGGGCATGGCGCTGACTGGATTGTGACCGCTCATCACCGTGATGATCGATTGGAAACGTCGGTTTTTAACACTATTCGCGGCGCGGACCGCTATGGCATGACGGCGATGCGGCCAAAGCGCGGCCATGTGGTGCGGCCATTGTTACCCTTTCGTAAGGGCGATTTGATCGCCTATGCACATACTCATAACCTTGCATTCGTGGAGGACGAGACCAACCAGGACCAGGGCTATAGCCGCAACTTTGTACGCCATACCCTGCTGCCCCTCGCTTCAACCATGAATGCGAACTTTCAATCTGATTATCTTGCCTCGTTGGATAGGCTCGAAACACTTAATGGCGTTATCGAGAGTGGAATAGAAGAGCTCTTGCACTACCTAGATGCTGGTAGTGAGGGTGATACACTACGGCTTAATCGGCTTGGGTTTGGCAAGCTCTCGCCAGTGGTGCAACTCAATGTGCTCGTGCACATTGGCCGTAAGCTCTGCCCGGGGATTGGGTTTTCTAACGTGAATCTAGCCGAAGCCCAGCACTATTTGGTTCACGCTAAGACTGGCACCGGCAAGGTAGTTGGTGGTGTACTTGAGCTGAAGCGTAGCTATGACAAGCTGGTGTTTACTCCTGTTAAACAAGTGGGTGAGCCGGCTAAGGACCCGGGTACAATGACGCCACTGAGCGCTGGTGCCCACGAGTACGGTCGCTTCTTGCTGAGTGTCAACCCGCAACCGACCGAGCAGCCGTATGCTAAAGCACGGCTTAAGTCAGGGCGGTATTATGTACGAAACCGCCTCAAAGGTGATAGAATATACCCTGTTGGCTTGAGTGGGTCCAAAAAGCTCAGTGACGTCTTCATCGACAACAAGGTGCCGCGTGATCAGCGCGACAGCTGGCCGGTGGTAGTAACCGCTCAGAACGAAGTCGTGTGGCTACCAGGCTTAGCCGTCGACAGAAGGCATACCGTGGACGAGACTCAAGCACATTATTATGTAACTTGTGAGGTGTTATGAAAAAGATCCCTAAGAATATTCTCTATTCAATTGTCATGATTGCCGTGCTGATTGTTGCCGTGGTGGCGCTTTCTAATACTACGCCGAAACCAACCGAGGTCTCGCTGAGCCGTGTGGTCGACCAGGTGTCGAAAGGCCAAGTCGAAGCCATTAAGGTTTCGGGCGATAAGCTCACCATTACGCTCAAAGACGGCACCAAAGAATCGAGCATTAAAGAGCCAAACACTAGCCTCAAGGATTATGGTTTGGATTATAGCAAGGTTAAAGTAGAAGTCGAAAACGCCGACAACGGTACGGGCCGCTGGCTCGACATTTTGCTTACCTTTTTGCCAATCGCCATCATCATTGGTTTCTTCTACTTCATGATGCGTCAGGCGCAGGGGTCGAACAACCAAGCCATGAGCTTCGGCAAGAGCCGCGCGCGGGTATTTGGTCTGGAGAAGGGCAAGTACACGTTTAAGGATGTAGCGGGAGCGATTGAGGCCAAGCAAGAGCTGCAAGAGATTGTCGAGTTTCTGAAGTATCCAGCTAAGTTCGAGGCGCTCGGCGCTAAGATTCCAAAAGGCGTTTTACTGTTCGGTAGTCCAGGTACGGGTAAAACGCTGCTGGCTCGCGCCGTGGCTGGCGAAGCTGATGTACCGTTCTTTAGCATCTCGGGTTCGGAGTTCGTGGAGATGTTTGTAGGTGTTGGTGCGAGCCGTGTGCGTGACTTGTTTGCTAAGGCCAAGAAGAACGCACCCTGCATTATCTTTATTGACGAGATTGATGCGGTTGGCCGCCAACGTGGCACTGGCATGGGCGGTGGACACGATGAACGCGAGCAAACACTGAACCAGATATTGGTCGAAATGGATGGCTTCGAGCAGGGAACGAACGTAATTGTAATTGCTGCCACCAACCGACCAGATGTCCTTGATCCAGCCTTGCTGCGCCCTGGTAGATTTGATCGCCGCGTCACCCTCGACAAACCTGACATGAAGGCGCGCGAGGAGATTCTGGGTGTGCATACCACCAAGAAGCCGTTGGCTGCCGATGTGGACTTAAAGCAGATTGCTGCAAAAACTCCTGGCGTATCTGGTGCGGACTTGGCCAACATCGCCAACGAAGCCGCAATTTATGCAGCGCGTCATGACCGCAAGAAGATTACCCAATACGACATGAATGAGGCGGTAGAGAAGATTGCCCTGGGCCCCGAGCGCAAAAGCCACATTTTAAACGAGAAAGAGAAAGAGGTTACGGCTTACCACGAGGCTGGACACGCCCTGCTCTCTCACTTGTTGCCGTTGTGTGACCCGGTTCACAAGGTATCGATTGTGTCACGCGGTATGGCTGGCGGAGTAACCTGGAGCTTGCCGCTTGAGGACAAGCACTATCACTCAGTCGCTGACTTTAAGGACGACATGGCGATGGCCCTGGGCGGGCGAATAGCTGAGGAGATTATTTTTGGCGATGTAACAACGGGTGCCGAAAGCGATCTTAAGCACGTCAGTAGTGTAGCCCACGCCATGGTAACTGAATACGGCATGAGTCCTAAACTGTCGAACCGGGTGTTTCATAGCTCACAGGGCACACCGTTCTTAGGCCGTAGCTTCGGTGAAGGCCGTCAGTATTCTGAGGCAGTCGCGGCTGAGATTGACGCCG
The DNA here is from genome assembly GCA_041907025.1 of Candidatus Saccharimonadia bacterium. GTDB lineage: Bacteria > Patescibacteriota > Saccharimonadia > CAILAD01 > JADZBC01 > CAYPSN01. Next base: position 2,692 of record JAYRIB010000020.1, read on the forward strand.
AGGTTGCCAAGCTCGTTGATGAAGCAACTAGTAAAGCGCGCAAAGTTATTACTGAAAACAAAGCACAATTAGAAAAGATAGCTAAGAAGCTCATCGAAGTCGAGACGCTTGAAGGCAAGGCCTTTGCTCAGTTGTTTGAAGTAGTCGACAAGAAAGCTCCGAAGAAAAAGCTGGCTTAGAGGATCTTAGGCGAGCCATGTCCAGACGTGACCGCTTGATCCTGGTATAATACGTAGCGTGAAAAACATTATCGGCAAACTCAATAAGCAGCGCACGCTGGGTGCAGCTGCCTTCCTTATCTCGCTCTCTTACCTTCTAAGTCGTCTTTTGGGGTTGGTGCGCGATCGCTTGTTGGCGAGTAACTTTGGGATTGGCCCAGCCACTGACGCCTATACAGCGGCCTTCCGCATACCAGATCTGCTCTTTACATTACTTGTGTCTGGCGCCTTTGCCGTAGCCTTCATACCAGTGTTCGTTGGCTATCTGGAAAAAGATAAGGAAAAGGAAGCTTGGGAAGTTGCCAACATTCTCTTAAATGGCATCATTCTGGTTACGACTATCTTTGGCATCGTCGCTTGGGTCTTTGCTGTACCACTGGTAACGTTGATTGCCCCCGGGTTTAACGACACACAGCTGCAACTAACAGCCAACCTCACGAGGATTATGCTGGCAACGCCGCTGCTTTTTGGCTTGGCCAACATCTTTGGGGCTATTCAGCAATCCTATAATCGCTTTGTTGTCTTTGCGTTGGCTAGTGTGTTTTATAACGTTGGTATCATTGTGGGCATATTGTTCTTAAGCGATCTCACCACGCCAGCAATATATGGCGTCGCCTGGGGTGTCGTAGCGGGTACGGCGCTACAAGCACTCATGCAGTTTGGCGGCGTATTGGCGCTTGGCTTCCGCTACAGCTTTAATGTGCGCTTTAGTCATCCAGCGATTCGCAAGATTGTTGGACTCATGATCCCGCGCTCACTCGATCTCGGTATCGACCAGTTTCATGTCATCATAGAGACGGCGATCGGTTCACACTTGGCGGCCGGTAGTCTAACCTCATACTACTACGCCAACAATCTGCGCAACGTACCAATGGGTTTGTTCGGTGGGGCGATTGCAACTGCCGCCTTCCCGCGCTTAATTCGCGCAGCTAAGTCTAAGGACAAATCTAGATTACCGTCAGCCATCGTTCGAAACATTGGCTTGGTAATATTCTTAACCGTACCAGCGGCGGCAATCGCAATAGTGATGCGTGGTTACATTGTCCGACTCTTGTTTGGCTTTGGTGATCAGGTTACTGCTGACGCCCTCGGTTGGTTGGCGCTTTCGATTGTGTCGCAGAGCGTGTTCTTTTTGATTGCTCGAGTATTTTATTCGCTCGAAGACACCAAGACCCCGTTGTTTGCGAGCCTGGCATCGATCGTGCTCAACATTGGCTTGAGCGTCGTGCTATCAAAGATGTTTGGTGTTTCTGGCTTAGCTATGGCCCTGTCAATCACCACCACGGTGGAGTTGGTTGTGCTCATGTTGTTGTTGCGTCGCAAGATTGGTCAGTATGGACTCAAATCGATCTTTTCACAAGGGGTACGAGTAACGCTCGCTTCATTATTGATGGCTACGGTTATGTACGGGTTGGTGAGTCGCGTCTTGCCACTCTTGCGCGGTGACGCTGGCTTTATGGTTGTGGGTACTAAATTCGCAATTATCTCGGCGGGTGGGCTGGCCGTGTACTTCTTGGCTGCCAAAGCCCTACGGGTGGGTGAGACAGAAATTGCCTTCCGTTCGTTCGAGCGACTCAAAGGAAAGCTGCGGTCGTTCCATGGATAAGACACGAAACTTTTGTATCATTGCTCACATTGATCATGGCAAGAGCACCTTGGCCGATCGGTTGATTGAAGTAACTGGTACTGTTGAGCGGCGCGACATGCAGGCGCAGCTGCTTGATAGTATGGACCTGGAGCGCGAGAAGGGAATTACCATCAAGCTGCAGCCAGTACGGATGCAGTGGCGGGATTACACCCTAAACCTCATTGACACACCGGGGCATGTTGACTTTAGTTATGAGGTGTCACGTAGCTTAGCTGCCTGTGAGGGTGCGCTCTTGGTGGTGGATGCGGCGCAGGGGATTCAGGCCCAGACGCTGGCCAACGTCTACTTGGCGCTTGAGGCCAACCTTACCATTATCCCGATCCTTAACAAGATCGATTTGCCTGCCGCCGAACCCGAGCGTGTGGCGGCCGAGATTTCATCCCTGATTGGCTGTGATCCAAATGAAATTATTCGGGTCTCAGCTAAAGAAGGAACCAACGTTGAGCAGGTGCTCGATTCGGTGGTGGAGCACGTGCCAGCGCCACGCGGCGCCGAAGGCCAATCCTTGCGAGCCTTAATATTCGATTCAGTTTACGACGAGTACCGCGGCGTTATTCTTTATTTGCGGGTGGTTGACGGCAAGCTTGATTCTGGCCAGACGCTCGGGTTGATGCGTAGTGGCAAACAGGCTTTAGCAATCGAGACTGGCTACTTTAGTCCGCACAAGATTGCTGCGCCGAGCATAGAGTGCGGGCAGATTGGTTATGTGGTTACCAACCTCAAATCAATCTCTGACGCGCGCGTGGGTGATACAGTTACTTTAGCTCGCAATCCAGCCACCGAGTCGCTGCCAGGCTACAAAAAGGTTCGACCATTTGTTTATGCTGGCGTGTTTCCAAGCTCGGGCGAGGACTACCCGGCCTTGCGTGATGCACTCGAAAAGCTTAAGCTCAATGATTCAGCGCTCGAATATACCCCAGAGACCTCAGCGGTGCTTGGGTTTGGCTTCCGCCTCGGCTTTTTAGGCTTGCTCCACCTCGACATCGTCAAAGAGCGTCTGGAGCGTGAGTACAGCCTGAGCTTGGTGATAACGAACCCATCAGTAGATTATGAAGTCAGGACTACCTCCGGTGATGAGCTTGTCATCAAGAATGCTGCGGACCTGCCGGACGTCAGTCGGGTGGAGGAGATTAGGGAGCCGTGGATTGCAGGTGAGATTGTGGTGCCCAGCCAGTACCTGGGCTCGGTTATCCAGTTGATTAACAATGCCCGCGGCATGCAGAAGAACTTAAGCTACATCGAGGAGTCGTTGTGCTTGGTCAGCTTCGAGGCTCCACTGGCGAACGTGCTAACCGACTTTTATGATTCACTCAAGAGCATTACTTCTGGCTATGGCTCGTTTAACTATGAGGTATCAGACTATCGAGTGGAGAAGTTAGTTAAGGTTGATGTCCTAGTCGGCGGCGAGCTGGTTGATAGCTTGAGCTTGATCGTACACCGCAGTGAGGCGGAGCGATTGGGTCGCACGATGGTCGAGAAGCTCAAGGAGGTGATTCCGCGCCAATTGTTTGTGATTAGTTTACAGGCGGCGATTGGTGGCAAGGTGATTGCCCGCGAGGACGTGAAGGCAATGGGCAAGAACGTAACGGCCAAGCTCTACGGCGGCGACGTGACGCGCAAGAACAAGCTGCTCGACAAACAGAAGAAGGGCAAGAAGCGAATGAAGAAAGTTGGCAAAGTAGACATCCCGCCCGAGGCCTTTATGGTGTTGGTAAAGCGCGACTAGTGAGTATTGAATAATTTGTCAGTAAAGCTTATGCTTAGCTTAATATTTCAAGGAGAATCATTATGGCGGCTGAGAAAAAGAACGATACAAAAGCAATTGATGAGGGTGTGCAGCAACCCAAAACTAGCGGCACGGGCAAGAAGTTACTCATTGGTCTGCTGGTAGTTCTCCTAATAACTTTACCAGTGTTTGGCATGTGGTACTGGCAGTCTACGACGGCCAAGAGCCAGCAGCAGCAACTACAAGATCAGATAGACCAGCTCAAGAAAGACAAGGAAGAGCTGATAAAAGCTGCTAAGAAGCTTCAGGCCAAGAAGGTTGATACGTGTCCAGCTGGCCTTACCGCTGCTCAGGTGGAGAACGTGCACGCGTCGGTTGAGAGTATGAACACAGCTGCGCTTGATCAGCTCATGACGGATAGCGTGGAGTATGTAGTGGCAGCCAGCGAAAAAGGCGGTAGTGAGACCAAGAATGCAGCGATTAACGACCTCGCCAGCTTCCTGGTAGGTGTAAACGCTAGTTGGGAATGGAACATTGCTGCACCTACCTTGGCGAACTATAAGGCGGGTAGCTACAAGACATTCATTGCCGACGACACGATATTCGGCGTCAGCATTGATAAGCACTTTGTGAGTATGCGTGTTACTTGCGGCAAAATTGACCAAATCTTTGTGGCCGCATCATCGGACTTACTGTAGAATATCATTGAAACAAAGGAGACAATAATGACAACAACCAGCTCACCAAATTCAAGCACTCATACTTATCAAGCAATTAAGAGAGTCGATCCTGTGTCGGTTGGCAAATACCTAGCGGGGGCCTATGCCCTCATTGCCATAGTAGCTGGCCTCTTCTTTACCGTAGCTGGCCTCGTGGCTCTAGCTACAGGTGACTGGGAGCCACTTGTAACTGGACTAGTCATTATTTTGTTTGGCACTGCGCTCTATGCCGGCTTTGGGTTCGTAGTGGGCCTGGTTGGTGGTTGGATATATAACTTGGTTGCGCGCAGGACTGGTGGGATTCGCATCGTTTTAGAATAGCTAATTCGAAAAAAATAGGTATATTTGCTACTCTGGCACTCTTGACATGTGAGTGCCAAATTTACTACAATAGTCTCATTAGCACTACACTAACCTAAGTGCTAACATATGACTATGACACCAAGACAGTTCGATATACTGAGTAAAATAGTGCAGCATTACGCGGAGACGGCCGAACCGGTCGGGTCCCTGGCCTTGGTGGACTACTTTGAGCTCAGCCCGGCCACTATTCGAGCCGAAATGGTTGCTCTTGAACAAGCGGGCTATATTTACCAGCCGCACATATCAGCTGGACGCGTACCTACGGATGCAGGCTACCGACTATACGTAAACAGTCTGTCTGATCAGAGTGATTCAGCGCAAGAGCTTACGAGTACGCGCAGCGCTCAGACAATATCCAAACGAGTCGAGAGTCTTAAGGACCGCACCGATGCGGCCATTAAGATTGCGGCTGAGACCCTGAGTGATCTGACTGGCAATACAGCCTTCGCCACCTTGAGCGACACCGTCTACTTCCATGGTTTGCACCAGCTCTTTAGTCAACCAGAGTTTATCGACCAACTGCGCGCTGCTCAAGCCGCACGGTTTTTGGACCAGATGAGCGAATGGTTGTTTGGCCATGTTGACCATGGCTTTACGCATGAGCTTGGGGTATTCATTGGCGCCGAGAATCCGTTTTTGCGCACGAGCGGTATGACGATGGTAGTCAGTCGATTCGAGTCTCCCTACAGTAGCAATAGTTACATTGGGATTGTGGGGCCAACCAGGCAGAATTATGAAAAAGTTACGTCACTTGTGAGATTAACGGGGGAGAAGTTAGAGGAGGCACTAGCATGAAACCAGACGAGACCAAACCCAAGGCTACATCTAAGAAACCAAAGAAGGTATCAAATACGGACTATGAACAACGTATTGGCGAATTAACTGAGCACTTGCAGCGTTTGCAAGCCGAGTTTGAAAACTACAAGAAGCGCGCTGAGGCTGAGCGGGGCGAAGTAATGAACATGGCCAAGCTCTCGGTTCTCACCGAGTTATTGCCGGCACTCGACAACTTCGACCGCGCCGCCACGCACCTGCCGGCCGAGCTAGAGGACAACGCTTGGGCCAAAGGTATGAGCTACGTGGGCTCGCAGCTCGAGCAAATCCTTGATGGCATGGGGGTGCGCAAGTTCTCGGCGCTTGGCGAGGTGTTCGACCACAATCGCCATGAAGCCATGGAGTACGTGGAGGGTGCAGGGCCGCCTGACATGGTGGTAGAGGAGCTAACGCCGGGCTACCAAATAGGCGAGCGAGTTGTTCGTCCAGCCACGGTCAAGGTCAGTAAAGCAATTAACAATGAAGCTAGTGAGAGCCAAGTAAAGGAAGAGGAGTAACAATTATGAGTAAGATTATCGGAATCGATTTAGGAACAACTAACAGCGCCATGGCCGTCATGGAGGGCGGTGACGCCACCGTGATTACTAATATTGAGGGCGCCCGAACCACGCCGTCGATTGTAGCGGTGAATAAAAATGGCGAACGCCTCGTTGGCCAAGTGGCCAAGCGCCAAGCCGTGATTAACCCAGACAACACCATCTTTTCAGTTAAGCGACTGATTGGCCGTACGTTTGACGATCCTGAAGTGCAGCGGGATCTCGAGCTTATGCCGTACAAGATCGAAAAGGCAGATGGTCATGTAAAGGTTAAGATGGGTGACAAGAGCTACACGGCAGAGGAAGTCAGCGCTATGATCCTGGGCAAGCTCAAGGCTGACGCCGAGAAATACCTAGGCCAACCAGTTACCGAAGCGGTCATTACGGTGCCAGCGTACTTTAACGATGCCCAGCGTCAAGCTACTAAGGATGCGGGCAAGATTGCCGGTCTCGAAGTGAAGCGCATCATCAACGAGCCAACCGCAGCGGCTCTTGCTTATGGACTCGACAAAAAGAAAGAAGAAAAGATCGTAGTCTACGACCTCGGTGGTGGTACCTTCGATGTGTCTGTGCTTGAGCTTGGTGACGGCGTATTCGAGGTGAAGTCGACTAATGGTGATACCCACCTTGGTGGCGACGACTTTGACTTAACCATTATCAACCACCTGATCGAAGAGTTCAAAAAGGACCAAGGGATCGATCTTAAGCAAGACAAGGCTGCTATGCAGCGACTCAAAGAGGCGGCCGAGAAAGCCAAGATTGAGCTCTCTACTACCAATGAAAGCAACATCAACATCCCATTTGTAACCGCTGACGCGAGTGGACCTAAGCACCTAGACATGACCGTAACGCGTGCGCACCTCGAGCAGATCGTAGGTGAGTTGGTTGATAAGACCATGAAGCCATGCGAAGCGGCGCTTAAGGACGCGGGACTCAAAGCTAGCGACATAGACGAAGTAATCTTGGTCGGTGGCATGACGCGCATGCCACTTGTGCAGAAGAAGGTCGAAGAGTTCTTTGGCAAGAAACCCCTCCAGGGCGTAAACCCAGATGAAGTTGTCGCTATTGGTGCGGCCATTCAGGGTGGCGTACTTGGTGGTGACGTAAAGGACGTGTTACTGCTAGACGTAACTCCACTTTCACTCTCCATCGAGACGATGGGTGGCGTGGCCACGCGCATGATCGAGCGTAACACCACCATCCCTACCAGTAAGAGCCAGACTTACTCTACTGCGGCGGACAACCAGACCTCAGTTGAGATCAACGTGCTACAGGGTGAGCGTGAAATGGCGAGTGACAATAAGTCACTTGGTCGATTTATTCTCGACGGAATTCCGCCAGCACCACGCGGCGTACCGCAGATCGAGGTGAGCTTTAACATCGACGCGAATGGTATTGTAAACGTATCGGCTAAAGATAAGGCTACCGGTAAGGAACAGAAGATCACTATTACGGGTGGTGGTAGCTTGAGCGAGGAAGACATTAAGAAGATGCA
>JAYRIB010000021.1:0-17324 GCA_041907025.1 Candidatus Saccharimonadia bacterium
TAGAAAGCCCCTTCATTACCAGAAGAAGAATGGAGCACCTATTGCCACTACTTACGAAGTTGCGCCGTAAGGGTATAAGAATAGTAGTAAATACTAGAAACCCAGAGGAGCATAACGAAGAATATGCCATCCAAGCAGAAGGTGCAGTAGCTGCCATGCAGTATATGGGCGTAAAGGTACTCTATACCGTTAAACACCACCGTAAAATTGCCATAATTGACGAAGAAGTACTTTGGGAAGGCAGCCTGAACATCCTATCTCAGGGCGATAGTTGTGAGATCATGAGACGGACTTACTCAGTAGAGTCGGCGAACGAAATGACAAGATTTGTCGGCGCTAACCGATGGTAGCCTAGATTGAGCCCGGTAGGCTATAATTTAGTATATGAAGTTACTTCTTACATCAGCCGGAATAACAAACGAATCTATCAAAGATGCACTTACTGAGTTATGCGACAAGCAAGCCCCAGATACTAAAGTAGGGTTTGTAACTACTGCGGCGAACGTTGAGGAGGGCACTAAAGATTGGTACATAGCCCAGCTCACTAACCTACAAAAACACGGATTCAATTGGATCGACATTATTGACCCAAGCGCAGCAGATGTGGATTGGCAGAAGCGCCTAAAGGACGTAGGTGTTGTATTTGTGAGTGGCGGGAACACCTTTCATCTCCTGAACCAGTATAGAAAAACTGGTTTTGATAACTGGCTGCGTGCAAACCTTGATTCTAAAGTCTACGTAGGTGTAAGTGCCGGTACGATTATCGCTACTCCTTCGCTCGACGTTTGCACTATTGAGCCAAGTGATCCCAACTTACCTGGTCTTGAAGACATAACAGGCATGAAGTTGGTTGATTTTGAGATTGAGCCACACTGTGATGAGCAGAGGTTTGTCGTTATGGAAGATTACGCCAAGAACAGGCACAATGCCGTGTATGCAATCGATGATCAGACTGCTATTAAGTTCGATGGTGCCAATGAAACTGTAATATCTGAAGGTAAATGGAAGGTGTTTAATAAATGAATAGAGTAGCTAAGGAAATCCTAGAAACTATTCGGTATGCAACCATCTCAACTACTGATAAAAATGAGCAGCCATGGGCAGCTCCAGTCTGGTACGTATTTGACAACGATCTTGATATCTATTGGTGGTCACCAATAGGCTCACAGCATTCGAAGAATATTGAAAGAAACTCACAGATATATATAACTGTCTTTAACTCTGCTGCACCCGAGGGCGAAGGTAAGGGTCTTTATTTTCGCGCAACAGCTTCAGTTATTGAGGATAACAAGCTATCCAAGGCCATTACACTCTACAACAAGTCTACTAGCATTTTCAAACTAAGCACTGGTAACTGCACGGGTGACGCCCCAACAAGACTTTACAAAGCTATAATTCAAGAATCTTGGATAAATGATGGGCTTGAGCGTGATGGATTCTACGTTGATAGGCGAGTAGATCTATGAGCAGCAAAATCGATACCATACTTTTTGACTGGGACGGAACATTAGCGCAAACCCTTGAAGTTTGGCTACAAACATTCAAAGAAGCGTATGCAAAGGTAGGCGTACATCCTTCGGATAAAGATATAAGCAGTAAATTTGGTAAATGGGATGCATACATTGATTTAGGTGTAGCGCCTAAAAACTTTGAGACATACAATCAACATTTAGATGTTGTATATGAAAGACTCAAAAAAGTTGAACTATATCCTGGAGTAAAATCTACCCTGATAGACCTTAAGCAAAAAGGTTATAAGCTTGGCCTTGTGTCAACTTCAACCTTAAAGATGCTTTCGGTTGCACTCAAGAACCATGATATTAGCCATTTATTTGATGTTATCATCTCGGCTGATGACACCGATAAGCACAAACCGGATCCAACCCCCCTTTATCTGGCACTCGACCACATTAATAGCGACAAAATAAGTACTGTTTTTGTAGGTGATTCAGACAAGGACACAGGGGCGGCAAATAATGCCAACATTCCGTTATTTCTGTTTACACCATCCCACCACGAGCTGTTTTATGATCTAAATGAGCTGAAAAATGAGCCGGCTGTTAAAGCTAGTTTTGAGACATGGAATGACTTCCCTATGGAAGCCTTGAGTCCCGCCGTGGGGTCTAGGTGAAAAAGCACTTTGTAATCTACTCACACGGTTTTGGTGTTCGAAAGGACGACCGTGGACTCATGACCGATATCGCCGCCGCTTTACCAGAGTGCGAACATATTCTCTTTGACTATAATGATTTTGACGAAGCGGCAAACACCATGACAGTTAGTCCGCTCAATGCTCAAGTCACAAAGCTCAAAGAAGTACTCGAGAGCCTCGGAAGTGATTCTGATATAACAATTGATCTGGTGGCTCACTCACAGGGCTGTATTGTTACCGCACTTGCGAAACCTATGAACATTCGGAAGATGCTCTTTCTTGCTCCACCAGACAACCTAGATAAAGACAGACTCGTCGCATTTTTTGGTGATCGCCCAGGTAGCCAGATAAACCTATTAGGAGAATCTCGTATTCCACGGCGTGACGGGACAACCACTATTATACCGTCGTCATACTGGAGCAGCATAGAAGCCCCACAACCAATACGACTATATAATCGGCTACCAGCCAACTCTGAGGTTACATTCTATATAGCAAATGATGATGAAGTGCTTGGCGTATCTAATTTTGATCAAACAGATGAGAATATCGAGTTAATTCAAGTTCCCGGAAACCACGATTTCAACGGTGAATATAGAAAAGGTCTATTGGAGATCGTAAAAGCTAAAGTCTTGTCTTAGAAAAAGTTCGATCGTCCTGTTTGCCCTTATGGACAAAAAACACCCGTCAATCTGGCGGGAGTTTGGTTCGTATAGTTAAAAACGTATTTGGCTGGGCGTTGTGGTCTAGATTGCACCCAGCCTTAAAGTGAGACAGATAAACAGTATAAGCTATTTATGCTTGAGTGCTGTGGTCATGCGCTTTGTCTGGTAGGCCTACGAACGCTACAACTGCAGCAACTGCAACTATGGCTGCACCAACGACTAGCGAGAAGCTAAGGCCGCTCATAAATGACTCTTTAGCCGCCTTTACAATCGCGAGTCCGGCAGGTCCACCAATTTGGCGGCCTACTGCCATCGCACCGGCCAAGGATTGTTCAGCAATATCTCTAGCCGTGCTAGGTAAAGCTGAGACTGCTGGAGCAATTTTGCTGGTATATTGCGACGCTAGCAAACTACCAAGTACTGCGATACCAAGTGAGGCACCTAGCTCACGAGTCGTATCGTTCATAGCTGAACCCATACCAGCCCTATTGCGCGGCACAGCGGACATTAGTAGATCGGTAGTAGGGGACATTGCCACTGCCATACCTGCTGCCATTACTACCATGGATAGTGCAAGCCAAATGTAGGGAGTAGTAACACCAACTAGTGATACAAGGAACATTCCCGTAGCGACTAAGAGCATGCCTGTTGCGACGACCTTTCGCTTGCCGAACTTCTCTACCAGCTTCGCGGATAGGGGAGAGGCGATCATCATAGTAAAGGCGATTGGTAACATTCTTACGGCTGACTCAAACGGTGAGTAACCGTATACAAGTTGCAAGAGCTGACTGAAGCTAAAGAACGCACCCATCAAGGCAAAGAACACAAGGGTAAGCGTTAGCGAGCTAATTCCAAAAGCTGGGATCTTGAATAGGCGTACATCTAACATGGCCTGGTCTTTTTTCCTTCGCTCCCATAGTACGAACACTGCCATAGTAAGCAAGCCAAAGCCGCCAATAAGCAATGTCTCAGGGCTTAGCCAGCCGTTGCCAGGGGCTTCGATGAGCGCGTATACGACGGAAACCAAACCTACAATTGATAGCGCGGCACCGACTGGGTCCAGGTTGGTGTGGGAAGGGTCGGAAGTTCGTGGCACAAGGATTGCACCGCTAACAAGCGCGATCAAGATGATCGGTATGTTGATCGAGAAGACGGCGTGCCAAGTAAAGTGTTGCAGGACATAGCCGGTTAGCAATGGGCCCAAGGCTATGCCTGCACCACTTATGCCGGCCCAAATACCTACCGCACGGGCACGTTCTTTAGTAGGGAATACGTTGGTTAGGATCGATAGAGTGGCGGGCATAATCATGGCTCCCGCAAGACCCATAACCGCACGCACCGCTATTAGGGCATCTGCACTATGCACCATGAAAGCTGCGGCTGCTGAGGCTAGGCCAAATAGCACTAGCCCAGCCTGCATGATCCCCTTCCGGCCGTAGCGGTCGCCAATGGCACCAGCAGTGAACAGGAAGCCGGCGAAAACTAATGAGTATGAGTCTACTAACCACTGCAGCTGTGAATTAGATGCCCTCAGTTCCTGGCTCAGCAAAGGTAACGCAACGTTTAGGGAGGTGTTGCCAATCATGACTACCAACAGCGACAAGCAGAGTACACCCAGAATATACCAACGCTTTTCGTATACAGCTTCTGGAGTGTAGCTCTTTCTACTCAGTGGCTTTGATTTTTTTATCCAATTAAACATATGTTCCCGTTCCTTCTTTATTACTTACTTATCGCCGTTTATTTGTTCCCGTAATTTCTCGGCATGATCGTTCATCTCCTGTACATGCTTTTCGAATGACTCTGGCTTAGCCACGACCAACGCATCTTTGGCAGGTGCATTGAATATAAGCAGCTTATCACCTGGTTTGATGTTCAGGGCATCGCGTACATCAACAGGTATTACGATTTGGCCACGATCACCAACCGATACTGATCCGTGAAATTTCATTTCTTGCTTCATAGATCTAGTGTATCACACAATTCATACTTTTCATACATTAATGTTTCGCTACGTTGGTCGAGGCTTATGTTTGTGAGGGCTTGTATAAGCTGCGATAATAATCCTGTCGTCTGTCGAAAGGGGCCGTCATGGCCAGTGCTACATGGGATGAACAAGAGCGGTCCGAAGATTGGGATCCGGAGCCAGATCGAGTAGGGTGTTTGGCGATACTCGCTGGGATCGTTCTGGTCTTGGCTGTCTGCGCTGGGGGTGTCGGATACCTCGTCGAGGGCAGTTGGGTCGGGTTCGTGGTCGGCGCAGCCTGGGTGCTGGGCCCGTCGATCTTCTTCGCCCTTCTGCTCGGCGGCCTGCTGTTCTTCATCTTCTACTGCCCGACTCCCTCGTGAGGGTCAGGGCACATCAACCAGGAACACCGTTCTTGAGGCCCCACGGCAACGTGGGGCCTCAATCCGTTATTATCACTTTCGCAAAGGCTGGCATCCACACTTACTTGGGTGGGCAATACTAGCTGTTGCCAGGGAGATGTTTGCTATAATGGCTGTATGATTCTTGAATTGTCATTGAATGATTTGTATACAGAGTTGCTAGACGATCCCGACCTAAGAAGGTTGGGTCCGTATAAGATTGTTGCTGCTGAGAGACAGACAATCTTCCCGATTGATATAGATTTTGGCGATAAGGATGTCTATCTGGGCGAAGGGGATTATACTGATGGGTTCGTTGCATTTTGTGACACTAAGGCTAGAAGCCTAGATCTCGGCTCCTCAGTCTTTACAGACTTTTATCCGGACTTCATGGAGATAGGCAGGCTCAGGTGTTCCGAGTCTAGGGCTAGTAGGTTTTACTTCGACGACGCAAAGTTGGGCGAGTGTGACTTTGGAAGCTTAGTCGCGCCCGAAGTGTACTTCGACCGTGCCGTGATAGGGATCCTTCAGGGTGAAGACCTGGAGGCAGGTATTATATACATAGGCGAGCTGGCATCAGAAGGTTTCCAGCCAGCCGAGCTTGGTCATAACGCGCATCGGGTTACCTTTGATATCGACCATCCGGAGCAGGCAGACGCCAATACTGAGACAGAAGTTGAATCTACGACTGCTGCTGCAGCTGAAGTTAAGATATTAAGTACTAGAGAGTTTTTAGACTCCTTGTTGGCAGAGAACCTAGATCTCAGTACGTTCGGAGAGTACAGGGTTGTATCAGATGATGATACGCCACTCGAGATCAACTTAGACATGGAAGATAGGGAAGTAAATCTTGGTAGGGGGGACTTTACTTCTGTTTCTGTGACTTTCAGGGGCACACGGGCAAAACTAGTAGATTTCGCAGAAAGTAAATTCGAGTACCTAGGCTTTAGTGACACCAAGATTGAAAATTGCTTTTTCGCTGGACTCGAGGCACGAGAAGTTCACTTTGGCGATGCTGTGATAGAGAATGTTTTCTGGGAGAGAGGTCGTTCGGATGGCGTCTATATGGAGAATCTTGTCGCGGGACAGTTCAACATAAATAGCATGGTAACTGGGGAGCTAAGGCTGGGCAATTCGAGGGTTAGAGAGATGTACTTATCAGTTGGCGAGGGAGTGCAGAGGATGTATTGTGAACATGCAGAGTTAGACTTACTGAACTTGCATGAGGGGAGACTCGAAGAGGTTGATTTTGGGGAGAGTAGAATTCAGAAGGCCTTAATAAATAAGGCGCGCATTGGCCTTGTTAAGGCTGAAGGCCTGCAAGCAGATAAGCTATACGTTGGTAATGACGGGAAGAATGAAATTGGCGAACTTCGCCTGGGGCTCCATGAAGGCGTTCGAGAGGTTGATCTGGAGAAGACCTTTTATAAAGATGGCAGAGAGGTCGATAGGCCTATAATTAAAGGGTTTGGGCCGCTTTAAAGTCTTCAGGCTTGTGGGTAATCGTGGCCTGCAAATCTCTTAAACTGACCGAGAAGGCTATCTAGCTCGGCTGTTTCTCCCTCCCTCATCGCTAGCTGAATCTTCTCTGCAATACTCTCGGCCATATTCTCCCTGCATGCGATTGCGCTATCCGTGACACTGAAGAAGAACTCTTTCATAGCATCCATTCGCTTCTGATCCCACTCGCGTGGCTCTGAGTGGAATACTGTCGCCTTATCACCAGAGAATTCCTCGTAACCCGATAGTAGCTTATCGATGTTGGTTATTTTTACTCTATTATCGACCACTTTAAACTCAACACCAATTCGCTCCATGGCCTTCGCATAGTCCGACTCGAAGCGACTTCCTCGCCATTTATACATGCCCGTCATTCTTCCGCCCCAGAAGCTATCTAAGTCTTCCTCAAGCAACTCCCAGTCTAAGTTGTTAGATATGAGATCTGACAGAGTATCATTGTCTGCATTCCTAATCTCTGGGTTTGAGACAAACTGATAATACATTTCATTCACTGGAGTTCTGGTCGCAACAGCTTCTAAGATTCTACGCGGGTCTTGCACATGGCGAGTTTTCTTAAGCTGAATGATGCAATCAGGGTTCCAGCCTCTAGCATCAGCAATTAAAAACCCTGTTTCCAAGTCGCCAGCCATCTTCCCTTTGGGGTTATAGCCGCCAACAGCTGAATAGATCGATGCCCTGTAGGCACTGCTTCTTCCGATCAGATTATACGGTTCTCCATCTGCGACAATATCGTCTAAAGCATCCCAGAGCGAAAGAGCTGCATATACGTTTGGTTTCAGAAGGGTGCTAATGGGGACGACGCTCAAAGTAACCAGCGCCTCAACGGTCTTATTAGTGTCAAACTCACTTATTATTGAAGATAGATAGTTATCTTGTAACGATACTGTGTCCGCATCGTTGCTTACAAGGATGGTGTCTTGTTCTCGGCTCCCAAGAGTTAGTAGTCTCGTTAGCGCAATGTCGAAAACATACTTTCTGGCATTACCTACCGTAGCCAGCTCATCCGCCCCCCAGGTTTTATGGGCGTATATTACACTAATATTCGGGTTGTCTTTCTTGAAATTTTCTACCTCGCTACGGGTGTTGTCGCCTTCTGAGTTGTGCGGATGGTTATCAAGGACGATTATCTCAAAGAGCTCCGGATCGAGGTCTTGTTCGAGGTAATTATCTAGGGTCTTCCTTATTTTCGAACCTTCATTGTAGGCAATTATTGTGATAATGGCCCTAGCGCTTTTGTGGCATGGCTGTGAATCTGAAAGTGATAGGTTTTTTACCTCGTCAGCGTATTGATGATCTAGCTTGGATAAATAGCGCTTAACCTCATATTCTTCTTGGAGCTTTGCGCTAGGCGTATCAACTAGGGTCGGGGACCTTCTCTTAATAAAATCTGCCGCCGTAAGAAAGCCTAGATCCGTTTTGTTCTTCATAGCCTAAAGTTTATCATGTCCCTCAGGGATCTTACTAACTGCTTCGTGCGAATTATTTGGAGGATGATTGCTAATCATCCTGGCCAAGCAGCGATTACCGATCTCGGGCCCCACGGCAGTACTGGGCCTTCGAGAAGGAGTCCAACCAGCCTGGAGCTGACGGGTACCTCAAGCAGATGCGCTTGGTGGACCGCTTCGGTCTGAAGTACCTGTTCGGTGTCATCGACAAGCACGGGTACGACACGTTCCCGGAGCAGCCGCTCTCGCTGCCGGACTTCCTGTGGGCCTTCATCATCGATCAGGTGAGGCGCTACGGCACCGGGTTCACCAACGACGAGCTCGCTGGGACGTTCGGTGGTGACGGTTACTTCTCGCGTGAGTCGCTCGCGTTCGGGCTCATGATCGAGAACAGCTACCACAAGGTCTACCGGATCTGGAGCCGGGCCTGGTTGGTCACAAAGTAGGAGCTCCTGAGGGGCTATGGACCCGTTCCGCCGATGTGCGGAGCGGGTTCTCTCTTTTGACTTGTTGAATTAATCTAGTATAAGTGCCTGGCTGAGCGTTGTGGTCTAGATTGTTTTAGCCTCAGAGTGAGACAATCGAGACATATTGCCCATAAAGCGAAGGCCTCCCGGACCCCGCAGGTGTTCTTGCGGGGTCCGGGAGGACCGGTGCCTCGATGTTCGAGGGCTTGGTGTGTCGGGTCAGAACCGCAGGCCACCCGACACGGGCAGCTGCTGCCCCGTGATGTGGGACGCGGCGTCGCTCATCAGGAAGGCCACCGCCGAAGCGATGTCGTCCGGCTGGGCGATGCGGCCGAGGGGGGTGCCCTTGATCCAGGCGGCCGTCACCTTGTCGGGGACGGTCCCCAGCATGGGGGTCTCGACGGGGCCGGGGAGGATCGTGTTCACGCGGATCCCGAAGCGGCCCCACTCCTGGGCGGCGGTGGCCGTCAGGGCGATCACGCCGGCCTTGCTGGCCGAGTAGTTCGCCTGACCCTTGTTGCCAGCCGCGGAGAGCGAGCTGATGGTGACCATGCCGCCGGCGATGCTGCGGGCGATCATGGACTCGGCGGTCAGCTTCATGGCCAGGAAGGTCCCCACCAGGTTCACGTCGATCACCTTGCGGAACTGGTCCGGGGTCATGTCGGTGATGAAGCCGTCCATCGTGATGCCGGCGCAGGTGACCAGGCCGTCGATCTGGCCGTGGGCCAGGATGTCCTCGAAGATGGCGCGGAGCGCGGTCTCGTCGGTGATGTCGGCGGCGTAGGAGTCGGGGACGCCGATGTCGGTCCGATCGATGATGATCGGGGTGGCACCGGCCTTGGCCAGCAGGGCGGCAGTCGCGGCGCCGATGCCGCTGGCACCGCCGGTCACGATGATGCGCTTGTCGTCGAGAGAGGTCTCGAGCATGGTGGGTTGCTCCCTTCAGAGCGGGTTGCTTGCATGTCCAACCATTGGACCACGATATTCTATAACATTATACGTTATAACGCAAGGCACGGAGCATTGACTCAGTACCCAATTTAGTATAAAATATGCAAGTTCAGACGAAGGGATTCGCCCTACGTCACATCACACCAGGAGGCCCTAGTGGCTGTCAGAACCATCCAAGGCGTTGCAGGGCTGCTCGAGCTCGCTACAGGCATCTCGAAGACCATCGAGCCCAACGACGGAAGCCCCCAGGTGGCGCCGGTTGGCGTGCACCTGGGCTACTCCGACTACATCGAGATCACCCAGGAGCGGGTGAACACCTTCGCTGAGGCAACCGGTGACCACCAGTGGATCCACGTGGATCCGGAGCGCGCCAAGCAGGAGAGCCCCTTCGGTGGCCCGATCGCTCACGGCTACCTGACGCTCTCGCTCGGTCCGGCGCTCGCGCCGCAGATCTTCTCGGTCGAGGGCATCAAGATGGGCGTCAACTACGGCGTCGGCAAGGCTCGCTTCCCGGCGCCCGTGCCGGTGGGGTCCAAGCTCCGGCTCGGTGCCCAGCTCGACAAGGTCGAGGTCCTCGGCCAGGGCGACCCCAGCACCTACGGGGCTCAGGTCTACATGACCTTCACCTTCGAGGTCGAGGGTTCGGCCAAGCCCAGCTGCGTGGTCGAGGTGATCTTCCGCTACTACGAGTAGGCCACCGCACCGATCCAGCTCTGCCGACAGCCTGAACTACTGCCTGCCCTGAAGAGATCCAGGGCGTACCAAGCAGTGATTACCGATCTCGAGCCCCACGGGAACGTGGGGCTCAATACGTTATTATCACATTACTCAAAAAGCCCACTCATTTCCGAGCGGGCTTTTTGACTTGTCGATTATATCTAGTATAAGTACCTTCTGGCTGAGCGTTGTGGTCTAGAGTCATAAAGTGAAGAAGGGGCGCCAACCCCATGCTTTCGCACGAAGTTGGCGCCCCAGGGGGACAGAATGGGCTCGCTTTACTGGCCCATCACTCTTCTTTCTGCCAGGGCTAATAGTTCTTCGGTGATGAACCTCAGTACCTCATCCAGCCGAAGGCCCGCGCGGGATGCGAATCCGGTTTCTTGGCCGGGAGGCTCGGCCACTGCGGTCCGCTGAACTCCTTCAATTCAATGAGCAGTGTCTGGCCAGGCCAGGAGTAGCCCTTGAGGGTGCGTTCCTTGTGGAAACGGATCTGCTTGGTGACACGCCAGCCAGTGATGATGGTCTTGCTGATGGCAAAGGCCGTAAACGTAAAGGTGTAGCCCGTCGGGTAGCCGAACTTCAGCACCCATCCATCCTTGCTAGTCCACGCAAGCATGGCGTGGACGTTTTCATCAACTCTAATCCAATGGCCTTGCAGCCGCTTGGCGTGGTCAAGTGTCGGTGATGGGTTCTTCGACATGATGCTCCATTCTCAGGTGTTGTATTTGGATGTTAAGGTTCTAGGGCAAACAAAAAACCTGCCCCAGGGGCAGGTTTCAAACAGGCAGGTTGAACACTATCCCTGGAGGAGGTTCGGGATAAAGATAAAGAAGGTTTTGTGTAAGTACATATTCATGTTGGTTATCTTAGTATAAGAGCGGCTATATTACAAGATGTAAATGGCTGGGGCGGAGGGATTCGAACCCCCGAATGCCGGCACCAAAAGCCGGTGCCTTACCACTTGGCGACGCCCCAGTATCGAACGAGAATAACAGAACAATCTTAGCCTAAAACAAGAGCTTTTTCAACCTGACGAATCTCGACTAACGAACTTCTAACCCTCAATTGGGTCCCGGGTGAGACAGCCAGGAATAGCGACCTTTGCCTCATCGTAGATGTTGGCGTCTCCGCGGTAGTTTTCCCAGGACTTTTGGAGGGCAGTTATTTTTTTGAAAGTGGCGTCTTTGATGGAGTCATCGAGGTAATCAAAAGGACAGAGGTGAGAAGGGGGATTGCCACCCTTTAGCACGCCTATTTCTACAAGCCCCATGCCCGCATAGTTCTTCGCATCGTAATCACTCACTTCAGCAATAACCTGGCCGGCTTTAACTTTGTCGCCCTGCTTTACCTTTACATTAATCACATGCTCGGTCTCGAAGATTAAGTCGCTGCCCGGGGCTTGTACATGAACGCTATAGTCATTGCTATATAGCTTGGGTACATTTACCACCTCGCCATCAACCAGCGCGTGCACCTTGGTGCCAAGTGGCACAATATAGGTAGGTTGCGGGTTGCTCTTGGCTGGGCCCACGGAGTTTGCCGGCACACCAAAGCCGTATTCAAAGAAGAGCATATTAAATGTCATGTTTGCTTTTGTGAACATAAAGTCGCCGGCTCTGTTGGTTGCCGGGTTGTAGTAGTCCAGGTCTACACCAATGTGTTTAATCTTCGCTGCCGAGTTCTTTGACTCTTGGGCTACTTTTTTAGTGCTAACTGATTTGTTATCTTTCTTATTCATACCGAACGATACTATGCCGACTATTGCAGCCACTATTACTACGATGATGACGAGTTCAAGTACCGCAAAGCCGCCTTGGTGTTGTGATTGTTTCTTCATGGCACAATTGTAAAACGCTTATGATTATTATTCAACATACTTGATGAGTAACTATGCGGCATTAATGTCGCCCGGGGGCGCTGTGAGCATAAATAAGGTATAATGAACCTATGCAAAAGAAACAACTCGTATTTGACCTAGAATTTGTAACCGAAAAGTTCGAAGACCTCGACCCAGCGACCCAGAAGGACTTAGCTAAGAATTTGCCGGACAAAGAGCTCGATCCCTTGGGTTACGCGAAGGAGTATAGCGAGATGGAGCGACGTATGAGCTTCTCGCCACTGCTGAGCCGCATTATCGCTATTGGCGTGTATGACCCAGCTGAAGACAAAGGGGCGGTCTACTACGACGCGGGGGACACTAACCCAGAGGACAGCGAGGAAGACGGCATCAAGTACGCGGCTATGACCGAGGCAGAGATGCTGGTAAAGTTCTGGGCACTGGCCGACATTACCGATGAGTTTGTGAGCTTCTTTGGTCGCCGCAGTGACGCGCCGTACCTGGCGATTCGTTCGGCCATTAACGGCATTAAGCCGAGCAAAGACCTCATAAGCAATCGCTACAACTCATCGCACCAGCCGGGCGCGATCCACTATGACTTAGCAGAACTATTGAACTTCTATGGTACTGGTTTGTACAAGGGGAGCTTGCACGCCTGGTGTAGAGCCTTTAAGATCGCTAGCCCAAAAAGCGAGACCATGAGTGGAGCCGAAGTGCCACAGGCGTACCGCGATGGCCGCTACTTCGAGATTGCTAAGTACAATATGGACGATATTAAAGCCACAGCCAAGCTCTACGACTACTGGCAGCGCTACATTAAGATGTAAAAAACGAGGAGGAAACTATGTTACAAGTTGGAGATACGGTACCGAGTTACAAATTGCAAGACCAGGACGGTAAGGAACATACTCAGGCTGAGCTGAAGGGCAAGACGACGCTTGTGTACTTTTACCCCAAGGACAATACTCCGGGCTGCACAGCCCAAGCTTGCCAGCTACGCGATAATTTAGAAGACTTGCGAAAGGATGGTGTGGAGGTGATTGGCGTGAGCGCCGATAGTGTGAAGAGTCATAAGGGCTTTGCTGAGCGCTTCAATTTGCCCTTCACGATTCTGGCCGACGAGGATAAGGCGCTCGTGCAAGCCTTTGGCGCCTTTGGTGAAAAGAGCATGTTCGGTAAGAAGTATGTGGGCATTACGCGCTCCAGCTTCTTGATTGGTCCTGACGTAACCGTGCTGGCGGTGTGGCCAAAGGTGAAGCCCTTGCATCAAGTTGACGACGTGCGTGAGTGGCTGGCTGCCCAGAAGTAGGGTATAGAGGGGGTGGTTTGGTTCTGGCTCGGCGTGGTGGTCCTCAGCGGCTTTTTGTACGCGGTGTTCTTTGGAGCGCCGTATGTGCCGGCCTTTGGACGTGACTTGGAAGAGCTGCTCGACCTCAGCCGCGTAGAGAAGGGTACTCGGTTTATTGATCTCGGCAGCGGTGATGGCAAGGTGCTGCTCGCCGCTGCCAAGCGTGGTGCCCACGTGACCGGCTACGAGATCAACCCAATTCTCTGGCTCATCTGTCAGTGGCGGCTGCGTAACTACCGCCAGCACGCTACGGTGTATTTGCGCTCTATGTGGCACGCCGACATTACAAAGGCTGACGTAGTGTATATGTACTTGCACACCAGGTGGATGGATAAAATGGAGCGAAAGCTCAAGGCTGAGGCCAGGCAGGGTGCGCGCGTGGTGTCGTATGTGTTTGCCTTTGCTGGTCTTAAGCAGACGCACGCAACACGCAATGCATTTGTGTATGAGCTTTGACCTAGGGCCCTAAAATTCGTACAATAATAACAAGAACAACGGAGGCATATGACATACCAATTTACCCCAAAAGAACCCCAGCCGCTTAAGTATACGAGTGTGCCAGGCATTAGTGAGCGCCAGCTCGCCGAGCATCATGATGTGCTCTACGCTGGCTACGTGAAGAAGTACAACGAGATTATGGAGAAGTTAGCGACTGCTGATCTTGCTAGTGCCAATGCGAGTTACTCAGAACTGCGCGAACTGATGGTTGAGAAGTCCTTTGCCCTTAATGGGCTTAAGCTTCACGAGCTCTACTTTGCTAACCTGACTGATAAACCAGCGCCTGTGGAAGGTAAGATTAAAGACATCTTGGCCAAGCAGTGGGGGAGTTTCGAAGCCTGGCAGGAGCAGTTTGCCGCTCTCGGCATAGCGTCACGGGGTTGGGTTGTGCTGGCCTACGATTACGCGCTGGGCCGGTTCGACAACTACATTTTTGATGTGCATAATCAGGGGAGTATTGTTGATACCGAGATCGTACTGGTATTAGACGTTTACGAGCACGCCTACTTCCTTGATTACGGTACGGCTCGCAAAGACTACATAGCCAAGTTTATGGCGGCGATTGACTGGCCAGAAGTAAATAAGCGCGTTGCGCATCACGAAGCATAATAGCAAAAGGAGACCATACATGTTAAAACTGAACCAACCTGCACCAGACTTCACCCAGCCCGCTTACGTGGCTGGCAAGGACTTTACCGAAGTTAGCCTCAAGGACTACAAGGACAAGTGGATTGTACTGTTCTTTTACCCACGCGACTTCACGTTTGTTTGCCCAACCGAGATCCGTGGCTTTGCCAAGGCCGAGGCTGAGTTTGCCAAGGCCGACACCGTCATCTTAGCGGCCTCAACCGATAGTGTGCACTCGCATAAAGCTTGGTTCGAAAAGGACCTCGCAGAAGTGAAGTTCCCCGTGCTGGCCGATACCGCCCACACGCTGGCTCGTGATTACGAGGTCCTTAACGAAACCGACGGTACGGCCGAACGCGGTACGTTCATTATTGACCCAAAAGGTGACTTGCGCTACGTGGTACTGTCTGACGGCAACGTTGGCCGCAGTGTCGAAGAGACCTTGCGGGTGGTTAAGGCTTTACAAACTGGCGGACTCTGCCCAATTGACTGGGAACCTGGCCAAGCAACACTAAAGGGATAAACGATAATGCCTCCACAAGACAGCCAAGATAGCCAAGCACCGATTACGAATCAAAGCCAGCCAGCCGTAAACAACCCGGCGGCTGGGCTTGATCCGCTTGATATGCCGCCAATGCCCGTAGAGCGACCAGCGGGTGCTGACGCGTCTCAGCTTAAGCTGTATAAGTTGACTACTATTGGGCTTGGCGTGCTGGCGGTCATTCTGCTCATAACTACATTCGTGTTTGCATCTAGGTCATCTAAGCTAGCGGCCGAGTCGAGCTCGCAGTACAATAACGGCCTTGAAGCCGGCAAGAAGCAACAAAAGGAGGCTGACATCGTGGCCTTTAATAAAGAGCTCACGAGCAGTACGCGTACCTATGAGGCACCGACCATTAATGGCGGCTTCCAGCTAAGCTATCCGAAAGCCTGGAGTTTATCGGTCGATTCAAGCTCAGCGGTACCAGTTGACGGTTTTGTGAATCCTGGCTTTGTTACGCTGACTTCTCCCGAGCAAGCCTTGCGCTTTAGTTTGATTAACACGCCGTACGAAACTACCAAGAAGAGCTATGACAACGACATGAAGGGGAATGGTTCGAAGCGTAGTGACGTGACGGTGTCGGGCATTAAGGGTGTGCAGTATGTTGGTAAGATCAACGACAAGAGCAAAGAAGCCGTCGGGACCGTCACCATCGTGCCTCTGCGTGATAAGACTATGCTGATCCAGACAGACAGCAATAAGCTCTATAGCGACGCCTACGCTCAGATGCTACAAACGGCTAAGCTCGTACCGTAAGTTTGCACTAGCGAGCTTTACGCTTATGCTTGCGGCTTTGCTCAAAAGCACGTAGCGTAGAAGTATGAAGAAGAGGGTGAGACCACAGCTAAGCACGACTGCCTCTATGGCAGCTTTTTTGCACTGGACATCACACTATCTACAGAGTCCACTGGCTGCTGTGGCTGGGTACCTCGACTTGCTCGGTGATGCGTCCTTTCGATTACGACAAGACGAGTTGCGCACGAGTGCCCAGATGGCTACGAGCCGTGCCCAACAAGTACTCGGCAGCATAGTAGCGCTGCACAAACAGCTGGAGCGCAGAGAGGGTACGAGTAGTGGTGAGGCTGCGCACATCGATATCTTGTTGGCCCGCGCGATTAAGGCGAGTGGTATGCGCATGAGCACAACAAGGCAGCAGACGCTACCACTAGCTTGCATAGAGAACGAAACGGCCCTTGACGGTCTCAGTCTTATGCTCGGAGCACTTACGTACGAGCTGAGGGCGGTGCGGGTAGCAGTAAGCTATCGTCAAAAGGGAGACACCCTAGTAATCCACCTGGGGCTGTCCAAGCGTTCAGCGGCAACTGATGACATACTGTTCGGTCTCAGCTCGCTACCGCCCGACCGCTATCCGTTGGTAGATGGGCGCTATAGCGCTCTCGCGACTGGGGTGGTCCTGATGAGGTCTGCGGGGTTAAGTATGGTAGTGCGTCCACGTGGACCGCGCCGCAGCGACGTCTACTTGCACGCCAGGTTGTTACGCCAATTACGTCTGGTTGATCTATCATCTGATCTCGGTTAAGCTAAAGATTATACGGCAATCTCGAATCACTGAAGGGCGCAAACATGACAAAACACAAAACAATCCTAATGGTTGAGGATGATGAGCTCCTGGCCCGCATGTACCAACTGAAGCTTGAGCTGGCTGGGTACGAGGTGCTGGTAGCACATACGGCAGCCCAGGCAAAGGAGTATGTGCTTGCGCGTCCTCTCGACCTGGTATTGCTTGATATTCTCTTGCCCAAGGTCAACGGCCTGACGATTCTGAAGGAGATTCGCCGCAATCACGACACCATGCATTGCCCGGTAATTATCCTTAGTAATCTCGGCCATACGGAAGTTGATATGCATGACGACGTAGCTGAGACCCTCGGCGTGGTGGCCTATTTGATTAAGGCTAAAGTTACGCCCGACATGGTGCTTGCGGCTGTGGCGAGTGCCCTCAAGGAATAAAACGTGACGTACTATAAGACCGAAGGCATACTATTGCGGCGCCATAATCTAGGCGAAGCTGATCGGATACTGACCTTACTGAGCCCCGAACTTGGTAAAGTGCGGGTAGTGGCTAAAGGCGTGCGGCGGGGTCGAAGCAAGCGAGCTGGTCATTTGGAGCCGTTTGTAGTTACTCAATTGCACATCGTGAAGGGTCGCAATTTGGATATTGTAA
>JAYRIB010000022.1:0-19321 GCA_041907025.1 Candidatus Saccharimonadia bacterium
CTTTTGAAAGGGCCAAAAGGACAAAAAGCCCTTGCGACATGGGGCTCAGATCTAGGGGCACCTGGCTTGCTCATCATGCAGATATTCGCTCCCACTGCGAGTCCCAACGACTCTCGTGGCTAGCTCATTCTGATGCTTCTTAACCAGTCTTCCTGATCATCGAATGTCGCGGGAGGAGCGGCAGCTTTGGTATCCTAGTGGTCTACTTACGACTTGCCATAGATATAGCTAAAGCTTGAGGCGGCAACCCAACGCTGACTGACGCGGTTCCAGCCGGCAAAGTTCATCTCGGAGATAAGCACTTGGTCGCCCTCGACGCGTTCCACGTATGCAACGTGGCCATACCAACCATTTGGTGTCCATGCCACGGCTCCAGGCACGGGAATCTTTCCCGTTAGGTAACCCTCGCGCTGTGCGGCCGACATCCAGGTGCGAGCATTGCCCCAGCGTAAGCCGACTTGCCGCCTACCAGCCACATAGTAGGTGCACTGGCCGTAGGCATAGCCACCAGTCGTATTGACTTGTTTGCTGGCCGGGGGCTTAGCGTTGGACCGGAAGTCTGGGAGGGCTGCGATGGCTGGTGGTCCTGTGGCAGGTGTCTCGGCAGGTGTCTCGGCTTTAGTCTGAGCTGGCTTGTCCTCACTCGACTTGGCTTTCTCACTACTTTCTGTCTTGGCGCCCTGCTGCTTGGGTGTCTCCTCCTCAGCCTTGGTTGCCAACTTGGCGCTCGAGGTCGCTACCTCTGGGGTTTGGTTAGCGCTTGCTGTGTCGCTGCCAGTAGCGAGTGCGATGGTTTCTTGGCCAGCTGTGGTGATGGAATCGGCAATGGCGAGGTCGCGAGCAACGACGCTATACTGGGCTTGTTCGATACTGGCAATCACTTTGGCGTTAAAGCTGTTGCTAGCAGCGTTGGCTTGCGCGCTTAGCTGCGTAGCTAGGCCTACTGCTTCACTCGCAAACATGCTGACTCCAGCCGCGCCGTGCGTGTAAGTGAGCAGGCTCACGCGCATAATGCCGACTGAGATAAGCGCCACGAATGCCAATACAGCCACTGATTTGCCTAAGTGGCGAATGGCTTGTTGTCGGCGCGCTAGAGCAGCACGGCGAGCGACTCTGTAATGTATAGCTTGTGTGTCCATAAGTTTTTATGCGATAGATCATCGTAACGCAAACTAGCTCCGGTGGGCAAGCATAGGGACAATGAATGGCGGCAAAATACCCTTGCCTCGGTGCTTCTCCTGTGCTATTCTATAACGCTCTCTTAAGTGAGAGAGCAGCGATTCGTCGCTAAAAAGCAATGAAAGGCGGGTGATGGTCACATGACTATCACGGTTCAAGAACATCTGGCGGCGATTGCCGATGAGGTAGTTGCGTACTTCGGCGTAAGTGACTTTGGCAGTATGTCGAGCATGGTCGTATGGCGGCTTCAGGGTCATCCTGGTACCGAACGTTTGGCCAAGCAGAGCTACTGGTTGAACAAGGCACTCAGCGATGGTTGGATGGCCGGGCCAGATGGACTGCGATCCGCCATTGTCGGCCTGGCCGATCTGTTGGCTTAGTGCCCACACATCCCCGTCCACCGTATTAGGTGGGCGGGTTCTTGCTTTAAAATCAAATGCGACATCTCAAAGTTGATAGAGCTGCCGCATTTGGGGAACCACATCATCCAAATTTGGAACACTAAGGCTACTACTTATTCGTTAACAGTACCCTCGCTTCCCTGCATCACAGCCCAATGACTTAAAAGGCATTGACAAAATGTACTACATATGCTAATATATACCAATTCCTGCCTGTATGGGTTGGTGGTCCGATAACGGATAACGGCACCCCTCTCAAGCCATTAATTGAGAGCGTACATAAGAGAGGAGTGGTCCATGACCGCTCAGAGCAAGTCATACAAGATTGTTGCTGGTCCTTCGGACCTCGACCTGGCGATGGCTCTGGTGGCCCGCAAGCTGCGGTTGCCCCTGGAGATCACCGTCGAGGTGGAAGGCGTGAAGATCAAGCTCATGATCACCGTCCAGGAGCTGGCTGAAAACGGCCGCGACTCGTGGATCATGGGTGGCTGCATCGAGACCCTACAGAGGCCGGGCTACAAGCTCCGTCCGGAGTTGAGCGAGATGTTGCAGGATTGGCAGGAGAACGGACCGTTCTACCGCGCCTTCTACTCCACCCAGGACCGTCAGGGGCGGCTGGCCTTCGGCACGAGCCGGATGATCCCGTACCACAGCCCCATCTTTGCTATCCCGAACTTCACACCGGAGTCCAATGAGAAGCGACTCCCCGAGGAGTGGCGCTCGGACATCGGCTACGAGATCGGGGATCGCTACTCCGGATGGTCTCTCGGAGACGTGGATGACGTCCACGACACCTGGAACGATCCCTGCACGCTCGCCGAGTTCTACCGGCGCCTCGCCAAGTGCGAGGATGTCGTCCTCATCGACACCGGCAGGACCTGATCCGCGGCCTCGTCATCCGCACCACGGCTCCGGCCGGACCCCACTCGGGGGTCCGGTTCGGGGCTGCTTTCATTTGTACACAAAAAACACTCTGGGTTCGAAATCCCCAGTGGGTGTGTTAGTAATTCAAAGTGTTTACAGGTAATACCCTGTGGATAAATACTGGTGATCCCGCGGGGAATCGAACCCCGATTGCCAGGATGAAAACCTGGTGTCCTAACCGTTAGACGACGGGACCTCGTCGCAGATGCGTAATAATACGTAAATTAACCATGTAATATTAGCATGTTAGCACCTAGTTTTCAAGGTGGCTTGGGCGGAGCGATACCCAGAAATGAAAGAACCCACAGGATCTTTCCTGTGGGTTTGGCTTTTCCGCCTGTGCGGGGCCCGGGTGTGAACGAAACGTTCTGCCCGGGCCCCGCCTTCTTCTCGCCGTGGTGTGGGATGGCGAGGGTGGGGCTCCCCTTGCCCAAAGGGGAGGGAGGGCCGCCTGGCGAACGCCAAGCTAGGGGAGCCCCGGAAGTGACCCGGTCAGGGGCGGGAACCTGACCGGGTCGATCTTGGCGGCTTGTTTAGCCGCCGCCGACCGCTTGGCCGACGCTCACCTCGTTGGTCGAGGTGTCCACCGTAGTGCACGTCACGCCCCTGGTGTAGGGAGTGACGTGGTTCGCGTCTGCCAGTTGGATCTCGGCTCGCTCGCAGGTGGTCTCGACCGTGTGGCCGTTCGACGTCACCTTCTTGGTGAGGACGACGATCACCTGTTCGCAGTTGTTGCCATCGGTGAACGAGGGTGTGAAGCCCAACTTGTTCACCTTCAAGTAGGACTTGTAGCCCTGCTTGATGGCGTCCTGCTTGGCCTGGCAAGCCCCAGCGTTGTAGCCGTGGCCGAATCCGTCCTGGTAGCGGTTGGTGTGGTAGTTGCTGACCATGAGGAGACCAGCAACCATTGCTCCCAGAGCCGCAAGGAGGACGATGGCCAAGGGCCAGTTCTTCTTGGGACGGCTGCCGGCCGTCGCGGGACCCGTTCCGGTGGGCCGATCCATGACGTCGGACATGCCGACCTCCTTCCCCCTGAGGGGATCGTGTCGCAACCAGGATGGCTACGAACAGTGGAGTAATGATAGCACAGTGTGTGAGCATTGTCAATAGCTTTTTGGAGTATAATTATGGATAAAATAGAGGAACCCGCTTGAGTTCCTCTGGTGCTCCTTTGCTAGGAACGGTAGAGAAACCCAGGCGGGTTGGTGCGGCAGCTACAGGCTCGCTACTTCTGTACGACTTGCCAGCCGTGCAGGTGGCGGTAGAACATCACCACGATCACGAAGATCGCAACGCCGACTACGACGCAAAGTAGCTTGAGCAGCAGCTCGCGGTCCGATGCCTTGATGGCGTCGGCCTCGCGATTGTGCAGGTAGGGCCGGGTGTTTGGGGCGTAGGCCCAGTATTTACGCATTTCACCTCCCTTCAGGGGAACGGCGCCATTATCGAGGCGATGATGGCGATAACGAGCAGAACGGCACAGGCGCAGAGCCTGGCCTCAAGACGATGCTGGCGACGTGGCCAGGCAACGCTGGGTTTCGGCGCGTGGCCGTTGCGCACCCGCGGGTGCGTGGTGCGGTACTTGTTGAGCTGACTCACTGCGCTACCTCTGGAATCCGCTGTGGGCAACGAATGAGAGTAGCAAGCCAGTCAGCGCTGGCAAGACATAGCCATGCAAATACTTGATCATGCCGTCACCAGCCAGATCGCGCCAGCCACCACGAAGATGATGCAGAGCCACCAGTACCACGGGCAGAGTTCCCACCATGACCACGACTCGTTGTCATCAGTGACGTCTTCTTGCCAGTACGGCCGGGTCGGAACCCTGTACGCAGGATCGCCTAGGCGACCATTCCTGTCGCTTGGCGGATCATTGGGCGGTTTCCCGCCATCCATTCCACCCATGTTCTTACCCCCTGATTATCGGTGTGTTGTGATGTACTTCAGAACGTGGCTCAACTATATTCCTAGGCAGGGCAAAAATCAATATGTTTTCTCTCGATTGGTGTTTAGCTCGGATTAGCCTATAATAAAGCGTAAGAACTAAGATTAACCTGGGCGGTAGATGAGTAATAGGGCTACATTAGTGGTGGCGAATTGGAAGATGCACTTGAAGGTGACAGAGAGCTTGGCATTGGTGGAACAACTCGGCAAACACACCAAGCCGGCCGATGGCGTGGAGGTAGTGTTGTGCCCAGCGGTGAGTGCAACTGGCGTGGTAAAGCTCTACATGGAGGCACATGAGATTAACTTTGCACTCGGCGTACAGAACGTGAATGAGCATGACGAAGGCGCATACACGGGCGAGGTGTCGGCCGCAATGGTCCGCGACATAGTCCAGTATGCCATCTGTGGCCACTCGGAACGACGCATGCATTATGGCGAGACCAGCAAGCGAGTGGCGGCCAAACTGGCGGCTTGCCTACGTAATGGCGTGCGGCCGATTCTGTGTGTGGGCGAGGATTTAGCAGAGCGCGAGTCCGGGCACGGTAGGCGTCGGGTGCTCGATCAACTCCGCGTGGGGCTAAGCCTAACACCCCGCAGTGAGGCGCACCGGGTGGTGGTGGCCTACGAGCCAGTTTGGGCGATCAGCACGACCAAGCACGCCCGCCACGCTGACCCACGTGACATTGAGCCCATGCTACGCGCGATTCGCCATGAGCTCGAGGAGTTGTATGGTGAGGAGATTGGGGCTGAGGCGCAGATTCTGTACGGTGGTAGCGTGGACAGCCACAATGCCGGGGCGTATTTGCGGCTCGATGACTGCAAGGGCTTACTGGTGGGCAGTGCCAGCCTGAACTGGGCGGAGTTTAGTGCAATTGTGGACGCGGCCGACGAGCAGCCTCGACAGATGGCAACCCAAGCCGTATAATACGGGGCAATAATTCAAACCAACAAGGAGACAGTATGGCGCATTTAAGCTACGGCGACAAAGCCCCCGGAATTGTAAACACTATCATAGAGAATCCTAAGGGCAGTAGGCTCAAGGTTGAGTTTGATAAAGAGACAGGACACTTTATGCTCGACCGTGTGCACCAGACGCATTTGGGCTCGCCATGCGAGTATGGATTTGTGCCCGACACACTCGACGAAGACGGTGATGCACTCGATACCTTGCTGGTAAGTGACGACCCAATGCCAATGGGAATTGTGGTGCCAATGCGTGTAATCGGCGTAATGTTTATGAACGATAACGGTGAAGTTGATAATAAGCTTGTTGGAGTGCCCGCTGGGGACGAAAGCAAGAACCATATACGTAGCGTTGATGACCTTGGGGAGAAGTGGAGGCATGCCGTAAAGCACTACTTCGAACATTATAAAGACCTTAAAGGCGCTGGTGAGCCTGTTACGGTGAGTGGCTTTGGCGGTTTTGATGACGCTGCCAAGATTTTTCATGAGTGTGTAGCGCGCGCTAAAGCTTAATTAGCCAGCTTTTTTATTCGCCCACAATTAACGCGAGAACAGGTTAAAAAAGCCTTCATTCGATTGACAGGCGAACACATTATTAGTACACTACAGTCAAACAATACAAACACCAATTGATCTAAGACTCTGCGTAATATTCAGTTCCATACTAAACCAGAGCAAAAACAAAAGCCCATTCTCATAACGAAAGAGGCTTATTATTTTACCAAGCAATAGACCAGTGGGGCTGAGGGGTGCTCAGTCTCCACACAAGCGAATTCTGTCGCGCATACGCAGTTACTTTACCCCTCGCACTATGATTGCGGGAGGGGCGGTACTTGCTGTGGCTTTGCTTACCAATGCCTACGCTCAGAACCAGCTTACCTTGAACAACAAAGCCTACGCCGATGGCCAACACCTAGTGAGTGTGTTTGTGGACGGCAACAAGCGCGTCGTGGCTACCTCGGCTGGTACTGTGGGCGGTGCACTGGAGCAGCTTAAGATCACTACTGGTACAGGGGATGTGATCGAGCCTGCGCCAACTACGGTCATAGACCAGCCAATGTATAACGTCAACATCTACCGGGCGCTGCCAGCCACCATATTCGATGACGGTAAGAAGGTGCAGGTGCTTACTGGCTATCAATCACCGCGGCAGATTGTAGCCGCCGCTGGCCTAACGAGCTACCCAGAAGACATAGTCACTATGGACCGAGTCAACGACTTTGGCCTGGGTGGAACCGTCGGCCGACAAATTACTATTCGCCGAGCTAAGCCAGTCCAAGTAGTGATTGCTGGTCAAGTGTATAACTTCCGTACTCAAAAGAGCACTGTGGGCGAGCTCTTTGCCGAAAAGGGCCTGACAGTAGGCGAGGGTGATGTGTTTAGCGCCAACCTTGATTCACCACTGAGCGTAGGTCAGCGCATTGTCGTTAATCGCTTGAGCCAAACAATTGCTCAAGAGAAACAACCGATTGCCATGACCGTAACCTATGAGTACGACGCTAACCAGCCACTCGGCTACACAGCTGTTAAGCAGTCTGGTAAGGACGGCGTTAAAATGGTGAGCTATATAGTGGACCTCAAAGACGGCGCCGAGACAGGCCGCAAGCTGCTAGATGAAAAGGTGCTAGAGCTAGCCGTATCTCGGGTGATTGTAAAGGGGAGCAAGGTAGAGACTCGAGCTCCGTCAACCACTCAGCCAACCGCTGCTCAGTGGGAGAAGCTACGTATATGTGAGTCTGGCAATAACTATGCCAACAAGCGTAATAGTATGTATCGCGGTGCGTACCAGTTTGACTACAGTACCTGGGCAAATTACGGTGGGTTCTACGATCCTGCCGACGCTCCGCCAGCGGTTCAGGACGCTAAGGCATTCGATACCTATGCTCGACGCGGCGCTTCGCCGTGGCCGCTTTGTGGACGTTTCATACGCTAGTTCGTTTGCATGGATTTATCTGAACTCAAAAACCTTAAACTCGCGCTTAAGCTCTCGGGCCTAGAAGCCAAGAAGTCTTATGGTCAAAACTTTCTGGTTGATAAAGACGCGCTCGAGGGAATAGTGGCTAGCGCACAAGTCTCGAGTGAAGACACAGTGCTTGAGATCGGTCCGGGGCTGGGGGTGTTGACGGACGAGCTCGTTAAGCACGCCGCTCAAGTGGTCGCCGTGGAGGCAGATGCCGAATTAGCTGAGCTGCTGACGCGCCGCGCGCCTGGTAATCTCAGGGTGGTTGCTGCTGATGCCTTGCAGTATGACTTATCTCAGCTACCCCAAGGCTACAAGGTGGTGGCTAACTTGCCCTACTACATAACGTCGCCCTTACTACGCTTCTTACTCGAGGCCGAGAACAAGCCTGCGAGTATAACCGTGTTGGTGCAAAAGGAAGTAGCGGAGCGGATTGTGGCTAGTCCAGGGCAAATGTCGGTGCTCGCCTGTAGCGTGCAGTATTACGGCAAGCCAGAACTGGTACGCGTAGTACCAGCCACGAGCTTCTACCCTTCTCCTAAGGTAGATTCAGCAGTGCTGCACATCACGCTTTTTGGTGAGCCTGTATTTGCTGCTGATACTAAGCAATTGTTCCGACTCATTAAGGCGGGCTTTGGCGAGAAGCGCAAGATGTTGCGCAATTCACTGGCCGGCGGCTTGGCTATTACCAGCGCTCAGGCGATAAAGCTCATTGCCGGTGCGGGACTGCGCGAGACAGCGCGAGCGCAGGAATTATCAATGGCTGAGTGGCAGCGGCTCTACCAGGCGTACAGCGCACTGTAGAGTCAACTGCCGATATTCGGACCAACGCTCGGAGACGCTTATGCTACAATAAGCATATGAATTTCGCCTTAAACTATAAGCGCTACCTGAAGGGCTTGATCTTAGTTACTGCTGGCTTGTTACTATTTGGGGCTGGTGTACGCAAACTACAAGCGCAGAGTGACTTTACGATTGATACTAATGTGACGTATCAAGTAGAAAGCAGCGGGAGCACTAAGGCAATTGAGCAGTACACGGTTACGGGCAACAGTACCAACAAATACCTCGACAAAATTACACTCTCAACAGCTGTAGACGACGCACAGAACATTGCGGCGCAGTATAGTGATGGCACCCCAATTCCGACTACGGTAAGCACCAAACGCTCTGACCAACAAGGCTATGCCTACACCTACCAAGAGGTGGTGTTACAATTCCCGCGTAAGACGGTGAGTAGTGCACCGTGGCAGTTTAGTTTGAGCTACGACACCGCCAAGCTGGTCGACACCAAAGGTGCTGCACGGACGGTTTACGTGCCGGCGATCGCAGCCAACACGCAGCAAGACAGCAGCTACGTAGTGAACGTGACTGTTCCAAAGGGTTTTGGGGTGCCCCACAGCTCGGGTGCGTTGCCAACAGCTGAAGGCATTACGGCCGGTAGAGCCAAGTACAGCTTTACTCAAGCAGACTTGTCTAAGCAGGCCATTGCATTAACCTTTGGCGATCAGACGATTTACAACGTCAATTTTAACTTCCCACTTCGCAATGACGGTGCGGTGGCTCGAACCATGACGGTTACGCTGCCGCCTGACACGTCGAGCCAAAAGATATACATTAATTCGCTTACGCCGCGGCCAAAGGCGACACGACTAGATAAGGATGGCAACGTTCTAGCCGACTTCGCAGTCGCTGCCCGCAGTAGCATAACGGTAAAGACTGACATTTCTGCGGTGGTAAAGTACCTGGAATACGACCTCTCGGCCAGTGGCACCAAGGCGGATATCCCCGCTGATTTAGTACGAGACTACACAGGCCGCGCCCAATACTGGCAGAGTAGTGATCCTGACATTATCATTAAGGCCAAGCAAGCAACGGCTGATACGCCCAAGGTGTCCGACCAGGTAAAAGCCATTCATAAAACGGTGATTGATACGCTGTCTTACAGCGACGCGAAGATTAAGTATAACATTCGTCAGGGTGCGCGTAAGGCAC
This sequence comes from Candidatus Saccharimonadia bacterium, assembly GCA_041907025.1. Lineage (GTDB taxonomy): Bacteria > Patescibacteriota > Saccharimonadia > CAILAD01 > JADZBC01 > CAYPSN01. Next base: position 9,370 of record JAYRIB010000022.1, read on the forward strand.
TGCAGAACCCGACCAATGCCGTGTGCTTGGAATACTCCGACCTCATGATTGCACTCCTTCGAGCACAGGGCATACCAGCTAGAATGCCAGTCGGCTATGCCTACACGGGCGATCTTAAAACCTCGCGCGAAGTGGCTGATTCTCTGCACTCGTGGGTGGAGGCGTATATTCCCAACGTGGGCTGGATAAATGTCGACCCAACCTGGGGTGAAAAGTATGATAACTTTGGCAAGAGTGACCTCGACCACTTTGCTTTTGCACTGTGGGGTGCGAGTGATGATTCGCCAGCAGCTGTGATGGTGGGCGACGCAGACATGGGCTACCAGTACGAGGCTACGACCATCAGCTATGGCGGAGAGCTGCCGCAGCCCAGACTCACCAATGCAGTCACGGCTACTCGTTGGGTTATTCTACCTTTTGTGAGTATTGTGCAATACCAAGTGAGTGGCCCCGAGGGAGTGGCGGGTGACAATTACGAGTTGGTGTTTAGCGGTGCTCTCAAAAACACCATGGAGCTTGGATCGCTTGCTCCAAGCCAAAAGGTGCAGGGCTACGAGCCATTACTGGGCAGTAACTTCTTGGCCGTTGTGGGCTTAAGCTTTAAGCAAGCTGGCGCGGTGCCAGCAGCCTTGAGCAGTACAGAAGCGCAGGCTAACTACTTGCCGCTAATTGGCATCATTGCGCTTGTGATTGTCGTGATCCTGGCAATCCTGGTAAGATTGATACTCAAACGCAAACATAAGAAGATGCAAGGACTGACACAAGACCAGGCACAGGGCAGTCAAGACTCCGACCGCACGACCGAAGAAATTCTCAAGGACATATCTATCCGTACTAAGAAGATCAAAGATGAATCAGACAAACCAACCAAATAAGTTCTACGTTACAACGTCCATTCCGTATGCGAATGCCCGACCCCACCTTGGTCATGCCATGGAGTTTATTAATGCCGATGTAATGGCTCGTTACTACCGTGGACGTGGCGCCGATGTGCGTTTCCAGATCGGCACAGACGAGCATGGCCAAAAGCTGTTTGAGGCGGCCGAACAAGCGGGCGAAGAGGCCAGGCCTTTTGTGAACAGAATGAGCGAAACGTTTAGCCGTCTTGCTCAGGACCTCAACATTAGCCATGATTACTTTGTACGCACCACTGATGATGCCCACAAACTTGGTGCCCAGAAGCTCTGGCAGGCCTGCCAAGACGACATTTACAAAGGTGAGTATAAAGGACTGTATTGCGTGGCTTGCGAACTGTTCTACACTACCAAAGATGCTGTGGACGACTGCTGCCCAGTTCACCCAAACCGCCAACTCCAAGAGCTAGCGATAGAAAGTTACTTCTTAAAGCTAGGTAAGTACCAGGATCGGTTGATTGAGGTAATAGGGAACGATGAGTACCGGGTATTTCCGGGACTACGAAAAAACGAAGTCATAAGCTTTTTACGCGGTAACGAGCTACAAGATCTCTCGATTTCAAGACCAAAGTCACAACTTGAGTGGGGAGTGGAGGTGCCAGGTGACTCTGACCACGTTATGTATGTGTGGTTTGATGCATTAGCGAACTACATTACTACGGTTGGCTATGGCTATGACGCCGATGAGCTTGCCCGATGGTGGCCAGCTGATTTACACATTGTTGGTAAGGACATTAGCCGGTTCCATGCAGTATACTGGCCAATCATGCTGATGAGCGCCGGGCTTGAACTCCCTAAAGCTCTCTATGTCCATGGCTTTATTAACGCTGCTGGCGGCGTGAAGATGAGCAAGAGCTTAGGCAATAGCGTGGAGCCAAGTGAAGCGATAGCGAAGTACGGCGTGGATGCACTACGCTACTACCTTTTGCGCGAGATTCCAAGTGATGGTGACGGCGAGTTTGGTCTGGAGCGTTTTGGCAGTGTTTATAACTCTGATCTTGCAAACGGGCTTGGCAATTTGGTCCAGCGCGTTGCGAGTATGACCGTGAAGTATTGTAATGGCCAATTCAGCGTTGGCGACACCGTAGATCGCTCCGAGGTTGATCGATTCCTGACAGACTGCGCCTTTGATCGTGCGCTCGACTATATATTTACGTTTGTGCGGTCTTCTAACCAGAAGATAGAAGAATCAAAACCCTGGGAACTGGCGAAGACAAACCCAGAAAGTGTCGCCGAGCTGCTCAACGACTTGATTACCGAGATTCTCTGGGTGAGTCGTGCACTCGAACCATTCCTGCCAGCGACTGCGAGCAAAATCCAAGCAACCTTCAAGGACGGCAAGGTAGATGCGGGTATTGGCATCCTCTTCCCGCGGATTGATTGATGATGGAGGAGTGGACCGTAATATTCTCGCATGGGTTCGGTGTCGAGAAGGATGACCGAGGGCTTTTTACTGACATAGCGACAGGCTTGCCAGCTGCGATAAAGAAGATACTATTTGATTACAATGAAGTAGACCATTTAGCCAACACTCTATTAGTACGTCCAATCCTAACCCAGGCAAAAATACTTAAGGGCCAGATAGACTCGGCTTTGGCGAGTGGAGCGCAGAAAGTCATTATAGTTGGTCATTCCCAGGGATGTATTGTTGCTGCAATGACAGATCTGCCAAGCGAGGTGGTGGGGCTTATATTCTTAGCACCACCAGTAGCTTTTGACCTCGAGCGATCCATGAATACATTTAAGAGTCGACCTGGAACAATTATTGATCTTGAAGGAGAATCAAGGCTTGCAAGAAGGGACGGTTCAATCACGATTGTCCCATCTGCGTACTGGAGAGAGCGTAGCGAGTTAGATGTCACACTGTCTTATGACCGCTGTGCTAAGGGTCGAAAGTTTGTAATTATTCAGGCTATGAATGACGAGGTCTTGGTTGGAGAACGAAGTGATTTGAGAGTAGAAGGTGCGGTCAATATACGTCTTTCCGCAGACCATGACTTTACTGGCTCAGCTAGGCCTGATGCCGTTGAAGTTGTGAGAAGCCAAATAATAAACATGATTGAGAGCAATAATGCTAACTGACACGCACGCCCACATCCACTTCGAAGATTATAAAAATGACTTGGCGGTAATCTTTAAGAACGCCCGCGATAACGACGTGGGCAGAATCATTTGTGTGGGTACTGACGAGGAGGACTCGCACCGCGCCCTCGACTTTGTGAATGACGAGCTGGTTGCTCGGCAGGCTGGCGGAGTTAGGCTAGAGGCTACAATCGGCCTACATCCGCACGAGGCTCAGCGGGGCCAGTCGGCGCTCGAAGCAATCGCTTTCTTACTCAAAGTCGGTCAGCCTATTGCGATTGGTGAATGCGGGCTAGACTACTACCGTAACCTCTCGAACCGCGAAGAGCAGCAAGCCGCATTGGTGTTTCAAATAGAGCTGGCATTGGAGCACGATTTGCCATTGGTCTTTCATGTCCGCGACGCGTGGGATGACTTCTTTGCCACTGTCAAAAAGTACCCGACTTTGCGTGGTGTCGTCCACAGTTTTGCTGGTGGGCCGAACGAGGTTGAACGGGCCATGAAGCATAATTTGTACTTTGGTCTGAATGGCATCATGACGTTCACTGGTGACCAGCAGCAGCTCGAGGCGGCGCGCCTGATTCCAACCGATCGACTCTTATTGGAGACTGACTGCCCATATCTGACCCCAGCACCGCTGCGTGGCAAGCGTAACGAGCCAGCCAATGTAGCCCTAGTGGCACGGTTCCTGGCTGACTTGCGCGGCGAAGAGTACGGCACTTTAGTGGAGCAGACTAATAGAAATACTATTACGTTATTTGGAGGTAATGTATGATCCCAGGTCAAGGCGAACCTTCTCACCCAGACTCTTCCTTTGATAGCGAGTATATTGCGTTTGAGTCTAACATTGATCCGGAAGTCGCGCATACATTACTTACACGGGCAAAAGATTTATGCGCTGGCATGCCAAGAAACCTCATAGTACTAGCTGACGGTAAGCAAGCTGTCATAGGCTATAGACTAGATGACCATCCGATTCCAAACCCACGAGAATCAGAGATGACTGTGGACGTGTTTGGAGGCTTACGTTGGCGAGTTTTTAAGCAACATGGAGACTTCATGCTCACAGTAACAGAATCACTTGGTCGAGATGGTCAAAGACTGGCTACTGGTCTGGCGACGCAGGAGCTGAGCGATAATCTCATGGGGGCTACACCCACGGAACGAGTGATAGCGGATGAATCCTCACCTAGTGATCAGGCCTGACTCTGTTAAAAAACAATCATTTTTGTTAGAATAGGTCGCTATGAAGCCAGAAGACCGTATATATCTAGACTATGCTGCTGCCACACCGCTCGACGAGCGGATAGCCGCTGCTATGACCGAGGCACAGACTCACTTTGCAAACCCAAGCTCTGCATACGCAGAGGGCCGGTCTGCTCGCGAAGCGTTCGAGGCCGCCAAAAAACGTGCGGGCATGGTGCTTGGCGTTCGGGCTGACGAGATTGTCTTCACCTCTGGTGCAACGGAGTCTGATAACCTAGCAATCTTGGGGGCGGTACGGCCACACATTGCAGCTGGAGCCCACGTAGTAACCTTGCCTACCGAGCACCAATCGGTGCTTGAGCCAGTCGAGCAGTTACGTCGTGAGGGTGCTAAGGTTGATTTTGCGAGAGTGGATAGTGGGGGAGCGGTAGACCTTGGTGATCTAGAAAACCAGATAGGGGACTCAACAATATTGGTCTCGATCGCATATGCTTCGAGCGAAATCGGTACCATCCAGCCGCTCACGAAGGTTGGTGCGCTCATTGCAAAGATTAACAAGAGTAGGGCAGAGCGGGGGAGCACTACTCCCCTACTCCTTCATTCTGATTGTTCGGCGGCCGCTGGCCTACTCCCCCTTTCCCCTATCCGCCTCGGTGTAGATCTCCTTACTCTCAATGGCTCTAAGCTTTACGGTCCGCGCGCTGGTTTGCTAGTCGCGCGCCGCGGGGTAGCGCCGCTTTTACAGCCGTTGCTGTTTGGTGGTGGGCAACAGCAGGGTATGCGTCCGGGGACAGAGGACGTAGCAAGTGCTCTTGGTCTAGCGACTGCTCTTGAGCTGGCTGAGCAGATGCGAGTAGGTGAAGTGGCACGCCTTAAGGCACTGCGCGATCGGTTGCTAGAGGGGATCCAAGCACTCTCCCCCACTTACCTACTCAACGGCAGCGCCTCAAACCGACTGGCTAACAATGTAAACATTACTCTCCCAGGCTATAGCGGCGAAGGTCTCGTTGCCCACTTTGACGCTCTGGGCATGGCTGTGGCCACCGGGGCAGCTTGTGCGGCGGCAGATGAGGCGCCGAGTCATGTATTGCTAGCAATTGGACGTACAGCCGATGAAGCACAAAGTTCGCTTCGTATAACGCTTGGTCGACAAACTACCGATCAACAGATTAACCAGTTCCTGCACGTGTGCAAGCAGGTATTGGCTAGGCTTGCTACAATATAACTATGCGTAAATTTCTCATAGCCATAGCTGTGTTAGTAGGCATTACGGCGTCGTTGGCTGCAGTTGTGTTCTTTGGCCTGGGCTTCTACTTATCTCCCCAAGATAAACTGGAGCGTGCTGATGCGATAGTAGTGGTGTCTGGTGGTCAAACCACGACGCGTGCTGAGTACGGCATAAAGCTTTTTAAGCAGGGCTATGCGCCCAAGATTATCTTTAGTGGTGGGGCGCTTGATGATGGGCCATCCAATGCCGTAGCTATGCGCCAGCAAGCGCTTGAGGCAGGACTGAGTGATGATAATATTCTGCTCGACGAAGATGCCCAGAATACATACGAAAATGCACGTAACTCCAAACGACTTATCGATGATCTTGGGGCAAAGAAGATTATTCTTGTTACCTCTCCTTATCACCAAAGGAGGGTTGGCCAGACATTTAAAAAAGTCTTAGGTCCAACCTATACGGTGATCGGATCTTCGGCAGTGGATAGCCGTTGGAGCAAATCAAACTGGTGGCAGAGTGGGTTTAGCTTTAATATATCCATGAGCGAACTCTACAAGATGCTCTACATTAGTCTGACGGATAGCTATCAGTGAACCAGACTGTATTTGTTGGTCTGTCTGGTGGTGTAGATAGTTCTGTTGCTGCTGCTCTGCTGATACAAAAGGGCTACAAGGTAGTCGGGGTTTTTATGAAGAACTGGAGCCGCGACGTGGGTGGCGTGAAGTGTCCGTGGAAGGAAGATCTTGCAAGCGCTCGTAGTGTGGCCGCACATCTCGACATTGAGCTTAAAGTGTATGACTTTGAGAAGCAGTACTTTGCAGCGGTTGCCCAATACATGATTGATACGTACCGCAAAGGTCTTACCCCTAACCCCGATGTAATGTGTAATGCCGAAATTAAGTTCAAAGTGTTTGCCGAGCAGTGTTTCGCTGAAGGGGCAGACCGCATCGCTACAGGTCATTATGCTAAACTCACGGAGCGGGATGGCCACGTACATTTATTGCGAGCTCTTGATCGGAGTAAAGACCAGTCATATTTCTTGTACCGTGCCCCTGCGGAGAATTTAGCTCGTACACTTTTCCCACTTGGTGACTTGCATAAGTCAAAGGTGCGGCAGCTCGCCGAGGAGATCGGGCTACCTACTGCACAACGGCCAGACTCGCAGGGCCTCTGCTTCGTTGGCAACATCCCTATGAGGACTTTCCTGGGAGAGTTTATTGAGCCTCGTAGTGGTAATATTATTGATCAAAGTGGTGAGGTAATTGGCCAGCACGATGGTGTATTTTTTTATACCATCGGCCAGCGCCAAGGGCTGGGTGTAGGTGGTGGTAAGCCATATTATGTATATGCGATTGATGTGGCCAAGAATGAAGTACACGTAACTACCGAGCCGACTTCTAACGTTCTTAATACTGTTGAGTTCAGAATTGCGGACTGCATATGGTTCTCAGCTCCGACAGAAGGGAAGAGTTATGACGTGCAGGTACGCTACCGAACTCCAGCTAAGCGAGCTAAGCTAATAACAGACAATCAGGGCTATAAGGTGATACTTGACCAGCCTGAGCGTGCTATTACACCTGGACAGTCCGCTGTAATCTACGATAGCGATATGGTTATCGGTGGCGGCATTATAGCGTAAGTGCTATACTTTGAGCTATGGAAAAGCCTGAAGAACAGACAGAACCCCAGCAATCTAAAACCACGAACACGCACAAGTTAAAACAGCCTCGTACCTACCGCGTATCGTGGCCGGTAGTGTTTATCCTTACCTTGCTAGCATTTGGGGCTTTAGGCGTATGGCAATACGGTCGTGTAAACAAACTAACGAGCCAGTTAAGTGCTAAGGAAGAGCTTTTGCAGACGAGTAAGACTGAAATAGCCAAGCTTACCGCCGCGCGTGATCAAGCATTAGACGCACTAGTGCAGTCTACGACTAGCAATGATTACATACTCATTGGTGAGTGGGGCGTGAAGTTTAGACCAGGCCCCGATGACCTAGCCGACCTCTTCTACCTAACAAGCGGAGATAGTCTGCAGCCAACAACTAGGAGCTTAATGCAATCAGCACTAGCTAAAAAGGGCACAAGTACCAATAATGCATACGATGCTATTTGCTCGCCGGCAGCACTTCCATTAGGGGTTATACAGCGCGGTAAAGCTGGGACGGCCTTTCAAGGCACCACGTATGACAAGGTAGCCGGAGCCATCAAGGCGGGTGATTATTACTACATCATAGTGGCACCACAAGCGCCATGCTCCGCTGACAAAACGGTTCAAGATATGCAGACCAAGCAAACCGCTGCGCTCAAAGAAGCCATTAAGACCCTGACCCCATCAGGCGAATAGCCTCGCTCTGAATCTGAAATAATAGTATAATATCAGCTATGAATGCAGCTGATATCCGTACAAAATACTTAGAGTTTTTCAAATCAAAGGGTCACACCGTTATCCCGCGCGCTAACATCGTGCCACAAGAAGACCCTACTACATTGTTTACTGGTTCGGGCATGCAGCCCCTCATACCTTACTTGTTAGGGGAGGAACACTCTGCCGGCACACAATTAACGAATTCCCAGACGGTACTGCGGGCAGAAGATATTGATGAGATCGGTGACAACCGTCATACTACGTTCTTTGAGATGCTGGGCAATTGGAGCCTGGGTGCGTACTTCAAGGACGAGCAGCTGCCTTGGTTCTGGGAGTTTCTGATCGAAGTTGTTGGACTTGATCCTGCCAAGCTTTATGTATCTTGTTTTATTGGTGCGCCAGAGTTTGGTGTACCGAAGGATACTGAGGCGGCAGCAATTTGGGTGAAGTTGTTTAGTAGTGTCGGCATAACCGCTACCGAGGCTGAGATTGGCTCCGAAGAAGAAGGTTATAAAAGAGGCATGAAAGAAGGTGAACGGATCTTTTACTACAGTGCCAAAAACTGGTGGAGCCGCGCTGGCGAGCCGCAAAATATGACTGCTGGAGAACCTGGCGGTCCGGACAGCGAGGTCTTCTTTGATGTCGGCACTCCTCACAATTCTGAGTACGGAGAACATTGTCATCCTAACTGTGATTGCGGCAGGTTTATAGAGATTGGCAACTCGGTCTTTATGCAGTACATTAAGCGCGAGGATGGTAGCTTTGGTGAGCTTCCTAAGCGTAATGTCGACTTTGGCGGCGGCCTTGAGCGCATAGCACAAGCTGCATTGAATAGTCCTGACATGTTCCGTATTAGTTTACTCTGGCCAATCATCCAGCATCTCGAGGAACTATCGGGTAAAAGTTATGAACAGGAGGCTTTATCGATGAGGATAATAGCCGATCATTTGCGAGCAGCTGTTTTTCTTGCTGTTGATGGGGTGGTGCCGAGCAATACCAAGCAAGGTTATGTAATGCGCAGAATTTTGCGCCGGGCCATTCGCCAGGGCTTGGCGTTGGGTTTGAGTGATAACTTCTTGGGCGACATTACGAAGTTGATTGCTGGCTTGTACCGCGACGATTACCCCGAGATCGCTAAGCACGAAGAGGATATTATTCGCACCCTGATGCAGGAGGAGAAGCAATTCCGACACACCCTAGAGCGTGGGCTCAAGGAGTTCGAGAAGCTAACGAGTGAGAGTGGTAGCTTAGATGGCAATGCAATCTTCGTACTCTCCGATACGTATGGCTTTCCGCATGAACTGAGCCTCGAAGAAGCCGAGGTTCGGAACATTAAACTTTCCGAAAACTGGAAAGCTGAGTTTGATGCCTTGCTCGCTGAGCAAAAGGAGCGCAGCCGCACGGCAACAGCTGGTCAGTTTAAGGGTGGGTTAGCTGAGCACAACGAGACGACGACAAAGTACCACACAGCCACGCACCTGATGTATCGCGCACTTCGTAACGTGCTGGGTGATCATGTCGTGCAGCGTGGTAGCAACATTACCAATGAGCGCTTGCGCTTTGACTTTAGCCACCATGCAAAAATGACTCCCGAGGAAATCAAAGCGGTCGAAGATATGGTGAACCAGGCGATTGCTAAGGATTATCCTGTAACTTGGGAGGAGATGAATACCAAGGAGGCTTTTGAGGTTGGTGCACTTGGTGCTTTTGGGGACAAGTACGGCGATAGCGTAAAGGTTTATACAGTAGGCGACAAAGCTGGTGATTGGTATAGCAAGGAGATCTGTGGTGGACCGCACGTAGAGCGCACTGGCGAGATTGGTAAGTTCAAGATTAAGAAGGAAGAGTCTTCTTCAGCAGGTGTGCGTAGAATTAAAGCAGTTATAGAATAATTGGCTTGGTGGCCCCTCGAGAATTCGAGGGGCCACATCGGTTTTCGGGTTAATTGGCGCACCAATCGCGCACATACCCAGCACAGACACGGCAGTGCAAATCTGCTTCTCTGCACCGCGCGTCAAAGTTGCGCATAATGAGCTGTTCGGCCGAGCCGCAAGTGGGGCAGACATCCTGCCAAACACGGGCGTCACTCGTGATTCTCACAGCACCTTCCCACGGGTCATTCGGCCGTGGGTATTCTGGCCACAGCCGTGCGGAAAGC
>JAYRIB010000023.1:0-10681 GCA_041907025.1 Candidatus Saccharimonadia bacterium
CGCCGCCGCCGAGAAGGTCTATGCAGCGCTTGGAGCTGACCAATGCTTGTTCGATGACCGTAGTGATACAAGTCCAGGTGCCAAGTTTGCCGATGCTGACTTGATTGGCTGCCCAGTACAGATTGTCATTTCGCGCAAAACGCTCGAGCATGATAGCGTAGAGGTGGTGAGCCGTAGTGGCGCTTTTGAGACCTTCATACTGCCGTTAAGTGAGCTAGATCGGCTCGAGGCACGATTGGCGGCCTAAAGTGGCAACTGACTTCCGGGCTAGAGTCTACGAGGTGGTAAGGGCTATTCCAAAAGGCATGGTGATGACCTACGGCGACGTGGCTCGAGCCGCCGGTAGCCCAGGTGCCGCGCGCGCTGTCGGCACGATTCTGAGCCAGAACTATGATTCGGCCATTCCTTGCCATCGTGTTATTAGAAGTGATGGTCAGCCCGGTCAGTATAATCGCGGTGCAGAGCGCAAGCGCGAGATCTTAACCAGAGAAGGTGCAATTCGTGACTAAACTCAAAATATTTTCATGGAACGTAAATGGTATTCGCGCAGTCTTGCGCAAGGAAGTCTTTGCTCCGTTTGTAAACGAGTACCAGCCAGACATTTTGTGCTTACAAGAAACGAAGGCCCAGCCAGGTCAAGCTGAAGTTGATTTACCAGATTACAAAGAATTCTGGAACTCGGCTGACAAGAAGGGCTATTCAGGTACAGCGATCTTTTCTAAATCTGAGCCCCTCAGTGTGGTCAACGGTTTGCCCGATAGCATTATCGCTAAGTACGACATGGCCGATGGCTATGGTGATCCAAACGCCGAGGGCCGCGTGATGACGGCTGAATACGCTGGATTTTATTTAGTAACGGTCTATACGCCGAATGCTAAGGATGATCTGTCGCGCATCCCGCTGCGCCACAAGCACTGGGATCCGGCCTTCCTGGACTATTGCAAGCAACTCGAAAAGACTAAGCCGGTGGTGTTTTGTGGGGACTTGAACGTAGCCCACACTGAGGATGACCTGGCTCGACCCAAGCCTAACGTGGGCAAAAAAGGCTTTACGGCCGAGGAGCGTGAAGGCTTTGAGAACTTTATTAAGGCTGGGTTTGTGGACAGCCTGCGCATCTTCCATCAGGGCAACGGTTACTATACGTGGTGGACGCATTGGGGGAATGCTCGAGCCAATAATGTCGGTTGGCGCATTGACTACTTCTTGGTCTCAGCGAGCCTCAAGGACAAGGTGGCAGCTGCTAAGATCCACCCCGAGGTGCTTGGTTCGGATCATTGCCCAGTAAGTATTGAACTCGATATATAGAATAGCATAAACAAATGAGGGAGACCCCTGCAAGAGATCTTGGTTGATCTCGAGCAGGGGTCTCGGTTTATTAGGTACTACCGAAGTGCGTAGTGCCGTGCTTGAACCATCTCCCAGAGGGCAACGATGTGGTCAGACACCTGGTCCACCGTCCAGGTGCTGGTGTCGATCTGGATGGCATCTGGATGCTTGATCATCGGGGACGTCTCACGGGTGGCGTCCTTGTCGTTGCGAGCGATGAGGTCTTCGACGCTGCAGCCCCTGCGTGAGGCTGCGATGACAGGGTCGCATGTCAGCCAGATCTTGAGTTCGGAGTCGGGGATCTCCCAAGCCCCTGCCCGTCCTTCGATGATGCTGAGGTGGCGGTCGGCGGTGAAGCGCCTAGTAAGGTCTCCTACCACCCGACGCACTTCTGGGATTTCCGCAACGTATGGCACGAAGCGGCCGATCTCAGGTGCGTGGAGAATGCCAAAGCAATTCACTCCGTTGATACTACTCACGCTGCCATCGGCGAACACGAGCTTGTAGTCACGAACAGTGCGACCCGCCAGCGCAGGCTCTGCCTTCAAGTTTGCTCCTCCCCAACCTTCGTTCATGAGCTGGAGGGCAAATGCGCGGTAGATCTCACCAGAGTTGAGATAGTCGCAACCCAGCTTCTTGCCGGTCGCTCTACCATTCGAGCTCGTACCTGTACCTCCTCCTCCGTCGATGACGATGACTCGCTGCTTTACTTGAGAAGCCATGGCTTCTCCCTTCTTGAACGAGAAATGTAATGCAACCAGATATATCCTACAATCATAGTTTAATCTAGGCAAGCAGGAGCATTAATACCAATACGTGCTTGATCTGTTGAGCTGTTTCTGCTACAATTACTACCGATTGTTTTAAGTTAGGAAATACCCATGGCCAAAAAGACCGCACGCGAACTCATCGTACTGAAGAACCCAAAAACGGGTACGCTTTATTTTACGCGCAAGAACAAGACCAACAGCCCAGATAAGATCTCACTCAAGAAGTTTGATCGCGCCACCCGTAAGGTAGAGACCTTCACGGAAGCCAAAATGAAGCTCGGATAAACCCCGAGCTTTTTTTGTTACTCTCAATCTGATATCATCAGGAGTATGAAGAAAAACCTTACCCCTATCCTCGTTGCTCTTGGCATTCTCGCCGCCATCGTATTTGTAGTGTTCGCCGTTATGAACCCTGGTAATGACAGTAGCCCCGAGGCCAGGACAGAGAAGACCAAGCAACCCAATGCTGCTCAGCTGGCTCAGCTGAAGCAAGGCCAACAGAAGGGCGACCCTAAATCAAAGGTTATCGTGACCGAGTTTGGTGACTTCCAGTGCCCTGCTTGTAGTAGCGTCGAAAAAGAACTTCAGACGGGGGTATTCCCGCAGTATGGTAGCAAGATTAACTTCGTGTTCAAACACTTCCCCCTAGTTGATATCCACAAGAATGCCCTTAGCTCTGCCTACGCTTCCGAGGCTGCAGGACTGCAGGGTAAGTTCTGGGAGATGCATGATAAGCTCTATGCTCAACAGGCCGAATGGAGCGAAATAGACGATCCTCAGCCGAAGTACGAAGCTTACGCGCGCGGCCTTGGGCTAGACATTACGAAGTTTAAGAATGACATGAAATCTAACGACGTAAAGGCGCGTGTAGAAAAGGATAAAAAACTAGCGGGCGAGCTAGGCCTTCCTGGCACGCCAACATTCTTTGTTAATGGCAAAATCGTTGAGGCCAACAGTACTCAAGACATAACGAATGCAATCCAGAGTGCCCTTGCGCAGTAAGATTTACGGCTACATACTGGCAGGCCTGGCGACGGCAGGCCTGGTTGATGCCACATTGCTTACGCAGGAACACTACAGCGACATAATCTTGCCCTGTAGTGTCACGCAGGGATGTGAGACCGTACTGAACAGTAAATATTCAGTAGTGCTTGGTATTCCCTTGGCTGTACTTGGGTTGGTGTTTTACTTCTCGGTGCTCTTAGCCGCGCTCTACTTTGTACAATCTGGTAGAGACTGGCTCAAGAAGCTGTTACTCGCAATGGGTGCGGTGGGTTTTGTAAGCTCAGTTGGACTCGTCTACATCCAAGGCGTGGTTATTAAGGCCTGGTGTCAATACTGCCTCATTTCGGCCCTCAGCTCCACATTAATTTTCGTGTTTGCTGCTTTGTTATATACTACCAAAAAGGAGAAACCTCATGAAGAAGCTTGATCACATCATTGAATTCTATGGCGAAACCTGCCCTCACTGCGTGGCGCTTCGTCCAATTGTCGAGGGTATCGAAAAGGATCGCGAGGTCGAGATTCAAAAGCTTGAAGTTTGGAATAACGCGGAGAACAAGAAGTTAATGATGCAGTACGAAGACATTATAGGAGAAGCTTGTGGTGGCTTTGCGGCTGTGCCAGCTTTGGTTAATACTAAAACCAAGCAGGCTTTGTGCGGCGCCCATGACGCTAAGGAGATCGAAGCTTTGATAGATGGCATGGACTGCAAAGATAACGTTTGCAAACCACACAGTAAGCTCTAGCTACTTGAGCCAAGTCCTCCAAAAGCGTATGCTATAAGCATAAGAACTGAGAGCTAAAGGAGGGTACACGTGGCAGTTATACGCGTCGCTATTAATGGTTTTGGTCGAATTGGCCGCAATGCCTTCAAGTTGGCAATGGCAAACTCTGCCCTTGAGGTGGTAGCAATTAACGACCTGACCGATACGGTCACTCTGGCTCACTTGCTTAAGCACGACAGTAACTATGGTGAGTACCACCAAGAGGTGGTACCAGGAGACGGTTGCATAACTGTGGCTGGCAAGAAGGTCGAAGTGCTGGCCGTCAAAGAGCCTGGTAAGTTACCGTGGGCTAAGCTAGGCGTCGATGTCGTGATTGAATCAACTGGACGATTTACCACCCACAGTGATCTTAAGCAGCACTTGGCTGCCGGGGCTAAAAAGGTCGTCCTGTCGGCACCAGAGAAGGACGATACGTATGGCGACACGATTGTGATTGGTGCCAATGAAAAGAATTTGAAGCCAGAGCAGAAGATAGTCTCGAACGCTTCGTGTACGACTAACTGCATTGCCCCCGTCATGGCGGTGCTTGAGCGCGAACTTGGGGTGCTAAAGTCACTCATGACAACCGTGCACTCATACACGGCTAGCCAGATGCTTCAGGACGGCCCGGCAAAAGATTTGCGCGAAGCACGGGCGGCTGCGCAGAACATAGTGCCAACTACTACGGGGGCTGCCATTGCAGCTGCCCTGACGGTACCAACTCTCAAGGGGAAGTTTGACGGCTTGAGCATTCGTGTCCCAAGCCCAGTGGTGTCACTCAGCGACATTACCTTTGTAGCCAAGCGCAAGACGAGTATTGATGAAGTTAATAACATCTTGCAGCACGCCAGCGCTACCTCGCACCGCGGCATTATCCGCTATACCGAAGAGGAGTTAGTATCGACTGATTACAAAGGGGATCCCCATTCCGCGATTATTGATGCGAAGTTAACAAACGTAGTCGGCGGCGATCTGATTAAAGTTGTGGCTTGGTACGATAACGAATGGGGTTATTCCAACCGCTTAGTCGAGATGGTTGAACTAGCGGGTAACTCGCTACGCTAATGTTGACGGTTTACATTGCCTCAGACCATGCGGGGTTTGTGAAGAAGCAGGAGCTTACTCGAGAGCTGGGCCGGGAGTTTAAACTGGTTGATCTTGGGCCTGAACAACTGAACCCAGAGGATGATTACCCAGTATTTGCCGAGCGGGTTGCACGAGCGGTGGCGGCCGAGCCAGGCAGTATGGGGCTGTTGATATGCGATAGTGGCCAAGGCATGGAGATTGCCGCCAACAAGATCGATGGCGTGCGTGCTGCCGTGGCCTGGAATAAGCACATTGCCTACGAGACGCGCCACGATAACGACAGTAACGTGCTGAGCTTGCCCGCGGCCGAGCTTGCCCTTGATGCCATGGTGGAGATTGCCCGTACCTGGCTAACTACATCGTTCTCTGGCGCCGAGCGTCACCAGCGGCGCATAGAGGAGATTGAGCAGCTCGAGGAGGACCATGGCTAAGATCGTACCTGCCATCCAGCCAGCATCACTCGAGGACTTTCAGCAGAAGCTACGGACCGTACGCCAACTGACGAATCGGTTTCAACTCGACATTGTAGCCGCAGACTTTAACGATACGCCAACTATTGCGCTCGCGGAGATTACACTGAGCCCAGGCATTGAGTGCGACATTCATATTATGGCCCGCAACCCACTACCGCACATAGAAGCTGCTAAGCGTCTCTATCCGCACTTGATTATTGTGCAGTATGAAGGAGTTGAGAATATCAAAGTGCTTCTCGAAAAGCTCCACAACGGCGGCCAGGCGATTGGGGTGGCCATCAATCCTGAAACTGAAGTGGCCGACATTGCAAACATCTTATCTATGCTTGACCATGTTTTAATTATGGCCTATCCCTCAGGACCTTCTGGACGGCCTTTACAGACTAAAGTCCTCAAGAAGGTTGCCCAGATTCGCGAACTTAAGCCCAGTATTGAAGTGGGGCTTGATGGTGGTGTTGCTGAAGACACCTTGCCGTTGATTGCGAAGGCTGGGTTTGACGTGGTCAATACTACAAGCTTTTTATTCTCTGCCGATGATCCGTTGAGCCGTTACACTCAGCTTATGGAGGCACTGACGTCATGACTACGCAGCAGCTTGAGCTCAAAGCCAACAAGATTCGGCAAGACATTATTGAAATGCTGATTGCGGCGGGTAGCGGTCACACGGCCGGGCCACTCGGCATGGCTGATGTGCTTGCTACTTTGTATTTCGAGGTTTTACGTCATGATCCGAAGAATCCAAGCTGGAAGGAGCGTGACCGCCTTGTTTTATCGAACGGGCATATTGTCCCGGTGCAATATGCCGCCATGGCTGAGTCAGGCTACTTGCCGCGGGCAGAGCTTACATCGCTTCGATCGTTTGGTAGTCGTTTGCAGGGCCACCCCGAGCGCAATCGTCTACCGGGGCTTGAAACCACTAGCGGCCCGCTTGGGTCAGGCCTTAGCCAAGCTGTTGGCATGGCGCTTGGTCTACGTATGGACGGCCGTAAATTACAGCGCGTCTATTGTCTTACGGGTGATGGTGAGCTCAATGCTGGAAACATTTGGGAGGCAGCTATGTTAGCTGGCAAGAAGCGACTGTCAAACCTGACGGTGATTGTGGATCGCAACAACATTCAGATTGATGGTCCAACAGAAGAGGTTATGCCACTCGAACCCTTGGCCCTCAAATGGCAGGCGTTTAACTGGCATGTGATCGAGATTGATGGTCATAGCGTTGAAGACATTATTGCTGCGTGTAACCAAGCCAAGGCCGTCTATGAACGTCCAACCTGTATTATTGCCCATACGATTCCTGGCAAGGGCGTGGACTTTATGCAATATGACTTTCGGTGGCATGGCTATGACCCAGCGAGCGACAAAACCCAGCAAAAGCGTGACTATCGCCGCGCGCTGGAGAAGTTACGCACGCTGAATGGCCAGATACGGAGTGAACACGAATGATCGTTAAGTCGCAGCAGCTGAATCCTAAACTTTTTTCGTTAACCCAAGATTATGCTCCAACCCGTCGTGGTTTTGGTGAGGGCTTAGCGGCGGCGGGGGAGAAGCATGCCCAGGTGGTGGCACTTTGCGCTGACCTGACGGAGTCAACACAGATGTTGTTGTTCGCCGAAAAGTACCCAGAACGGTTTATCGAGCTTGGCATTGCAGAACAAAACTTGGTTACAGTCGCTAGTGGCTTGGCTGCTGTGGGCAAGAAGCCTTTTGTGAGTAGCTATGCGGCTTTTTCACCAGGTCGAAATTGGGAACAGATCCGTACTACTATTGCGCTGAATAATCAGCCGGTTGTGATCGTAGGTTCGCACGCGGGTCTTTCGGTCGGTCCTGACGGCGCTACGCACCAGATGCTCGAGGACATTGCACTCATGAGGAGTCTGCCAAATATGACCGTTATAGTACCCTGTGATCTTCATGAGGCTCACAAGGCGACTTTAGCAGCAGCGCTCAGCAAGGTGCCGGTGTATATCCGCTTGGCTCGTGAGAAGAGCGCAATTGTTACCTCCGCTGAATCGCCCTTTATGATGGGCAAAGCCCAGGTGATGTTCACTGGCGATGACCTGACTATCATTGCTACCGGGCCGCTGGTGCATGAGGCACTGTTGGCAGCTCAGGAACTGTCTGCTCATAACGTGCGAGCAGAAGTAGTGAATGTGAGCACCATAAAGCCGCTTGACGCCGATACCGTCCTTGAGAGTGTTGGCAAAACTGGCGCAGTTGTCACCGTTGAGGACGCTCAGGTTGCTGGTGGACTAGGTGGTGCTGTGGCCGAGCTCTTAGGGGAGGCTTTGCCAACACCTATGGAGCGCATTGGTGTGCGCGATCGATTTGGTCAATCAGGTACGGTGGCTGAGCTGTGGCAGGAATATGGTTTGTCGAGTGAGTATATTGTTGCGGCCGCAAGCCGAGTAATAAAAAGGAAGGCGCTATGAAGGTTGATGTGTTGTGCGTTGGTTTAATCCGAGGTGAGTCGCTCTATACTACAAAAACGTTTGATCCGAGTTTGTTGCCGCAGCGTATTCGCGGCATGATGCAGGCGCGAGTATCCACTCGAGCTCAGGATATCGTGTTTGGTTGTGGCGGCGGTGGCTACATTGCCGCACTAGCACTCGGCCGGCTAGGCTGTAATGTCGCGCTGGCAGCTCGGGTGGGGCATGACAGCATTGGTTGCGAAGCTCTGCGTAAGCTTGCTGCCGAAAAGGTGCATACCTCGCTTATTGTACAAACTCCGCAAGCTGCGACGTCGCTCACTACGCTTATTCGCTCCCCACAAGATGATAGCTTTGAGATCAACTATGTTCCTCCTGGCGGTTTCGATAAGAAGTCTCTAGGTCGTCTAGCCAAGGTTTCGGCAGATTGGCTCTATGTCAGCGGGCCATTTGCGGACATTGGTGAACTTAAGACTCTGCTGGCACAAGCTAAGAAGCATGGTATGCAGTCTATGGTGCGGTTGACCCAATCAGACATTGTGCAGGCTCGCCGTGTTCTTCGGATAGCATCAATGGCTACAATATGTTTGCTCGAGCGGGAAGATGCTGAGCTGCTCACGCACCAGCCAGATATCGATGCTTCGCTCTTCGCCCTACGTGAGAGCGGCCTTAAGACGGTGATTATACAGGACGATGTTGCATCTATCCACGCAATTCATGATGGCTTCTTGTATCGAGTCCGCGGCGGCCGTAAGGCGCCAGTCTTGAATGCGACTGGAGTTACTGATGTTACAGGGCCATCAATCCTAGCTCATCTAATGAAGCACGGAAACTTTGGGGCGGCGCTCGACTTTGGACTGGTGGCTGCTCGTTCGGTGGCCGGCTATATTGGCTCTGAGTCGGGTCTGCTGAGTGGGTTCGCACACCGTACTGGGAAAATAAACAAGAAGTTTTTATAATGACTAGTAAGAAGGGCATAATACTATGAGTGACAAAGTAAGCTACGGACTAGATATTCTGGCGGTCGGCGATGTGGTGACGGATGCCTTTATTCGCCTGGGTAAGCATGAAGCAGAAGTCAGTGACGTTGGCAAAGAGCACCATCCACTACTATGCATGACATATGGTTCCAAGATCCCGTTCGATGACGTGACGATCATTCCCGCGGTAGGCAATAGTGCGAACGCAGCTGTGGCAGCAGCTCGACTTGGCTTGCGCGTAGCTTTTTATAGTAATGTTGGTGGCGACCAGGTAGGAAAGGATATTATTCGCGCGCTGCATGCTCGTAATATCTCGACTGAGTACGTACGTATTAACGAAGGTAAAAAGTCTAATTATCACTACGTGTTGTGGTACGGGGCTGATCGCACAATACTCATTAAGCACGAAGCCTATGACTACCCCTGGCCTCGTATCGGCGAGCACAACAAGCCAAAATGGATATATCTCAGCTCTGTCGGCGAATCAGCCGAGCATTTGCACGACAGCCTTAGCGACTATCTGGCAAAGCATAGCGACGTCAGCCTGGCCTTTCAGCCTGGTACCTTCCAGATGAAGCTTGGCGCCAAGAAGCTGGCGCGGCTCTATAAGGCAACTACCGTATTGGCTTGTAATCTGGAGGAAGCCCAGCAGATTTGCGGCGTCAACTCGGATAGCGTGGCTAAACTTTCTCGGTCGCTGCATTCATTGGGACCCAAGACAGTCGTTATTACCGATGGACCCAAAGGATCACACGCTTCCGATGGTACGTCACTCTGGTCGATGCCAATTTATCCTGACCCCGCGCCGCCGTATGAGCGCACAGGCGCCGGCGACGCCTACACCTCTACCTTCGTGGCCGCGTTGGCCCAAGGCAAAGACATTCCTACGGCCATGGCCTGGGGTTCAATTAACTCTATGAGTGTAGTGCAGAAAGTTGGGGCTCAAGCAGGGTTGTTAAGCCAGAAGGAGATCGAAGCTTTCTTGCAGGCAGCACCTGCGAGCTTTGAGGCTACCAGAAAGGATCTAGGCTAATGTATGACTTGATTATAATCGGGGCTGGACCTGCAGGCATGACTGCTGGCGTCTATGCAGCTCGTAAGAAGCTCAAAACTCTCATGTTGAGCCGAGACATTGGCGGACAAGCTGCGTGGAGTAGTGATATTGAGAACTATCTCGGCTTCACGGTCATAACCGGTGCCGACTTAACGACCAAGTTTGAACACCACCTGGAGCATTTTAAGGACGATGTGGAGCTTCGCATTGTCCCCGAGGGGGTGAGTAGTATTAAGAAGGAAGGTAAGCACTTCGAAGTGATTGCCGATGGCAAGCAGGTGTCGGCTCGCGCCATCATCATTACAGGCGGCAAGGTGCCGCGTAAGCTCGGCGTCAAGGGTGAAGAAGACTTCTTAAATCGTGGCGTAACCTATTGCGCCTGGTGCGACGGACCAATCTTTGCGGATAAAGAGGTGGCAATTATCGGTGGTGGTAATGCAGCCCTTGATGCGGCGCTCAATATTGCCAAGATCGTAAAGCACATTTGTATCATCAACATTACCCCCGAGTTGACTGGTGATCCAGTGATGATTGATAAGGTTAGCGAGCTCCAAAATATACGGGTGCTCAACAATACCGAAGTCACCGAGCTGAAGGGGGAGAAGTTCCTTGCTGCCATGACGGTGCACGACAAAGACAGCGGTGTGCACAAAGACATTCCAGTCGAAGGGGTGTTTGTGGAGGTTGGCTCAATCCCCGCAACAGATTATCTTGCAGATTTTGTTAAGCTCAATCACGATGGCGAAATAGTGATTGATAAGCATAATATGACGAGTGTGGAGGGAGTGTTTGCCGCTGGC
>JAYRIB010000024.1:0-6114 GCA_041907025.1 Candidatus Saccharimonadia bacterium
GCCGGACACTCAGGTCTTCTACGGCGGGGTAGCGCGTAGTGCTGAGGGTCAATTGATCACCAAGGGTGGTCGGGTGCTCACGGTCGTAACTCGTGGCATCAACCCCGCTGCGGTCAAGAGTCGCAACAGCAAGGCAGTGGCCCTGATCGACTACGAGGGCAAGTACTCCCGTCCAGACATCGGCAACGAACTCCTCGTATCCTAGCCAACACAATCAAGAGGCCTTTGGGCCGAGCTTCCTCCGCATAGGGGTAAGCTCGGCACCAGGGGCTGTTTTCTTTTCTGGAAATGACTATAAAAGCGAACCCCCGGCAGGGAGTCCGCCAGGGGTAGTAGGGGTAAGTGGCAAGCGCTTACCTTTGATTGGTTGAAGGGGCGGTTGCGAGCAACTCAGCAATCACACGTGCCGCTACGTCCGGGTTGAGATAGCTAAAGTTCACAGTGGTGCGATAACAGCTATCAACGTACTGCAGGACCTTAACTTGCAATGCCCTGGGGATGTGCCGACGTGCCGACGACACGAATTGACCAAGATCAAACCGAGAGCTACGCGGGTGCGTGGCTGGATGATCCGGATTAACCATGTCGGCAACGAATGCCAGTTGCTCCTCCAGACTAAACTCGGCAAAGCTTGGACTGCGCCTCAAAAAGTCCTCCAAATTCTTCCGGAGCCGTTCTGCATTACGAGCATCTTCGATGCGCTGGCGCTCTTTTCCTGTGGCGCGAGTCGTGTGTACTGCTGACCTTGGCCACTTGCCGCCGTTCTCATCAAGGATTGCCTTTGCCGCCATGACATCGGAGACGGCATAGCAGCTTGCTTTATGAAACGGTGCCGGTAGATGGTGCAGCTTCCAATCAAGGTTCTTGGCCAAGTTCTTGACAGACTGCACACTTCGCTCCAATATCTTTGCAGCTTCATGAGCCGTGTAGAGCGGCGGGTCATGAGCTTCGGACAAAAGTGCTCTCTGAGCTTCTTGAATTTCTGAGAACGCCATAACTTCCTCCTGATAAACATATTAGGTACGGAATTGATCGTTTGCTTAGCTCTTCAGCTCTACTGCTAGCGCCTTAACGGCAGCAACCTCATAGTATCTACCACGCGCAAATGGTTGGGGCAGGCTATACTCTCGCAGCCCGCGTTTGCAAATGTGATACCGAGCGTTATCGGTAGATACACCGAGTATTTTGGCAACCTCACTAACGTGAACCAGTGGTGGATCGTGCTTAGCGGCTACCAGTCGACGACGACGCTTGAAGTCATCTTTAGCCATAGTTTCTCCAAGAGGGCGAGAAGGAACGCGCAATATGCGTGCCATAGTTATAGCAAGCAAACGATGTGCTCGCAAGTATTTCAACTCGCTATATAGAAGTCATTATGCTTGCTTGCCAGTGTAATGCGTTGTACTATATGCGCACTCAGTCGATTATTGAAACCCTAGGAGGGGCTATGAGTAGTACGCCTGGCTACGAGCGTTACCCGCAAACCGTAGTGGCTACTGTCTACTACGCGACCGAGAGAGCACTCAACTCTCAAGCATCCGCCGAGCATCTCGTAACAGAGCACCGGAAGGAGTTTCAAGAGGAGCTTGCCCATTGGTTTGGTAGCCGCATGCTGGCGTATACGATTCTCCCGGAAGAAGTATTCCTGGAGGTGCGCGAGGGTAGCCGGCTTGATAGCAGCGGTGCCGAAATTACGGTGGTCATTACTGGGTCAGTGCGTGATACGCGCGAGCGAAAGCTCTGCATTGCCCTGGAAGAGATTCACGAATACCTGCGTGGGCATCCTCTGTACCAGGTGTCCTTGCTGGTACGAATTCAATTCGGGACTGTGTGTTTGCAGAAGCAGAGCGGTGGTGAAAAGTTCGAAGCAATGAGACAGAAACCCGTTCGCCATTGGCGGCAGGAGCACGCGCCCGAATCCGACGACTGAGAGACCCGCTAGCGCCTAACCGTGCTGGCGGGTCTTCTCGTTATACTCGTCGGGAGGCAACCAGCACTATTGATACCTTACGTGTTTGGACGTATAATAATGCCGTTCTGCAGATTGCAAACACTCTCGAGCGAAAGTTGACCAAAGTGGATATCACGAGAATGATGACGTTCGTCTATGCCATGATCGGATTTGGGTTCGTTGTCTACAAGGTGGGTGGCTGGTTTGATCGCTGGAATGCGTCACTGCCGAGCAAGAATGAGCGCTTGGTAGCACTGGCTCTCTTGGGGCAAGGGGACGAGCATTGGAGTGAGCTTCAGCTGATGTGGGCTACCGGGCTCTGCACATACACTGTCCGCAGGTACGTGAACAAGTATGAGGACTTGGGATGGGCGAGCTCCGATCTTGTTCATACATCCGAACCATGGGCAGTCGGCGGACTCGATCCGGACAAAACGAGCTACTGGCTTACTCCAGAGGGGAGGAATGACATCAAAAACCTCCTCGACGTGGGTTGAAACGAGAGGCAGTGGCGCGGCAGACTGCAATACGATCTGCCGCGCCCGCGCGACTTTTGAGTATTTACTTGAAGGTCGCTTTTTCGTTTAGCCCTTTATAGCAATGAGCTCAATGTCGAAGACAAGGTCGGAGTTGGGCGGAATGTTGTGGCTGGGTGAGCTCGGTCCATACGCTTGAGCTGCCGGGATGATGAGTCGACGCGTGCCACCGACCTTCATGCCGGGCACACCTTCGGTCCAGCCAGCAATGACTTGGTGCAGGCCAAACGTAGCCGGGTTGCCAAAGTCATGCGAGCTCTGAAAGATGGTGCCGTCTTTAGCCAACGCGCCAGTGTAGTGGGCGGTAATAGTTGCGCCTTTGGGCACCTCGGCGCCATCGCCGACCTTAATATCAATGCTTTTGAGTTCAGCTACCGTGTTGAGCGGCTCAAAGCCAGTTAGTTTGGTACCTTCGAGTTGTTGTGGATTATTCATGAGTGTAATTATAGCAGCTCGAGCGCCAAGAGCGACACCCGTGAGACGAAAAGAGCCCCGAGGGAGCCAAGGGGCTCTTTTCGGGGCGTCGTTGCCCAGTGATCGCAAAGGATCAGTCGATGTTGCGCAGTTCCAGCGTGACGGTGCAGTTCTCTACCACCCCGTCGGCCTTGCCGTGGACCAGGCCGCGCTCGCCGAGCGTCGAGTCGCAGTGCGCGCGATCAAGCAGATCGTGGGCCGTGCCTTCTCCGTAGGGAGACACCTGCTCGTCTGGGGCGATGATGTCCAGCACCCAGTGGAAACCAACGAGATCGTCGTCACCGAGGTGGTAGACGCCGTCGTAGGCGCGACCATCGAAGCCTTCGCGAGTGATGAGTCCCCACTTCTTGGTGCGTGAGGCACGCGTCACTGCGCCCCAGAACTCATTCACGGTCTCCGCCAGATGGCGGTCGCACTTGGCCTCACGGACGATGGCATCGATGCAGTCCTGGCGAGTGGGGACGGGCAAGGTGGTCTCAGCCTGATTGGCCTCGACTGCCCCCATGATGGCGTCGATCTCTTCGATCGTCGCCGGGTGGGCTGTGGCGTCGAGGTGCTTGCCTTCAGAACCTCCGAGGCGGAGGTCCGGTTCGGTGATGGTCATGATGCTGTCTCACTTCCGTCGGTCCCACACGGGTGTGTAGGGTTAGACTTAGTATACGCCCAAGCATTATGATGTCAACAGCTGTATACTATAGCTATGGAACGCCCTTTTCGTCAGTTTGAACCCCGCGAGACACCGCCTGCTCCTGATGCAGAAGTAGCAGAGGTATCGCACCGCTGCGCTGATGTCCAGGAAGCGTTTGAACGTGCCTTGCATGGCGATGGGGTAGGTGTAGTGTACCCACTTGGTATTGATCTTGCCACACGCCAACACATGCATGAACAGGTTATTGATGAAATCTCAAAAGAAACTGTGCAACAGAATATAGCAGACAAGGTGCAGCATATATATGGGTTTGACCCAGCCATCTTTGAGCCGCTATACAGTAAGTGTCTTGTAGACAATGAGAGTCTGAGCAAACCTATGATCGCTGCCAACTTGGACTATATGTTGTATCCACCGGAATCTTTTTTGGCGGCGCATTATGACTTTCCAAACCAAACTATGATCGCACCCTACTTGCTGCCAGAGGAAAGCCTGACAATCGTATATGTGGTTTCTGGCACAAAGCGACTCTGGGTGCAACTAGAAGGGAAATACGTTAAGGGTGAGCCAACCAAACGAGAGCTTACCCAGTATGCCGATATGCTCATAGTGATTCGCGGGGGGTCATTGATGGATGGCGATCAAGTGCGCCAAGCAGTTTGGCACTGGGTGCCAGAATTACGCGACGATGAAATTGCTGCTTCTGTCACCTTTGATCTCATGCCGATGGCCAATAAGGTAGAGGAGGAGTAATGGCGCCACGACCACGCTTACAAATCTCCAAGTCCGAATACATGATGTTCCTTAAGCACCCAGCCTGGCTGTGGCTCAAGAAGCACGACAAAGCCAAGCTCCCGCCGCCCGATGACAACTTGCAGGCGATGTTTGACGCGGGCAATAAGTTCGAGGCCTACGCCGAGCAGCTGTTCGAGGGCGGCGTTCGTATCGGCTTTACTAATTACGACGAGTACCTGAGTATGCCCAAGCGCACTAGCGAGGCGCTGGCCAAAGGTGCCGCCACCATCTTCCAAGGGCGGTTCGAGCACGAGCACACCACGTTCATCTGCGACGTGCTACAAGTGGTGGGCGACCCGGCCGACAAGCTAGTGGACCTAATAGAGATAAAGTCGTCTACGCAAGCCAAGCTCGATCATCAGCTGGACTTAGCTTTTCAGGTAGTCGTGCTGGAAGGCTGTGGCTACCAGGTGCGCAACATAACGGTGGTGCACGTTAATAGCGATTACGTTCGCGCGGGCGAGATTGATACGCGCGGGCTGACGGCCACCACCGATGTGACTCACGAGGTAAAGGCTAAGCTCGAGCAAACTCGCCGCGACATTAAGTCCGCAGTCCAAGTGGCCCAGGAACCCACCATGCCCAACCCATCACCGAGCCGTTGTCGACTGGGTAGCATGAGTGAGTGGCTGGGTATCTACAAGGATCTAGACGGTGTGGCGCTCGAGCCAGGCAGTATTTATGAGCTAGCGCGGATCGACCCGAGCCTGGTTGGCTCGCTCGAGGACGCCGGCATTACCAAGCTCAGCAGCATCCCGATGGAGGTTATTCACAACGATGCCCAGAAGCGCCAGCTCGAGGCGGTCCGGGCTGGTGTGCCGTTGGTAAACAAAGATAAGATCAAAGGCTTTTTGGACGGGCTGGAGTACCCACTCTACTTTTTTGACTACGAGACTATGGCCAGTGTGTTGCCGTACTTTGATGGCATGCGGCCCTACGCCCAGTATCCGTTCCAATATTCATTGCACGTGGTGACGCACCCGGGCGCGGCGGTGCAGCACATGGGCTATTTGCACAGTGACAACTCTAACCCAGCGGAGGGCCTAAGTACCACCCTGCGCGAGCAGATTGGCGACCATGGCTCGGTACTCACCTGGTACATGGCGTTCGAGAAGGGCTGCAACACCACGCTCGGGCAGATGCTGCCCGAGTTCGCGGACTTCTACGCCAACCTCAACAAACGGGTGGTGGACCTGATGGTGCCGTTTAGTAAGGGCTGGTATGTGGATGCTGGCTTTGGCGGCAGTGCCAGTATCAAGAAGGTCCTGCCGGTGTTGGTGCCGGAACTCAGTTATAAGGTATTAGGTATTCAGGAAGGGGGAGCGGCGCAGCGACTGTGGATGGAATCGGTCCTGGACGGCACGCGCGCTGGCGAGAAAGCTAAGATACTGAGCGACCTGGACCAATACTGTGCCCTCGATACCCTGGCAATGGTCGAGATCTATAATTTTTTAGCTGACTTAGTAGGCTCGGCAGGACCCAAAGCCCAGCCCCAACAGCTCGCGCTTGATTGGTAGACTACGCCTGAAGCGATCATGCTATCTTATGCTCTTTTCGACGGTTTAGTTTTCTCAAGAATCGAGGGCTGCTAGGTGTTTTTTCCATATATAGTACTACTTTGAGGTTAATGAAAAAGTAATGTACGCCAGCAAGTAGTAGCGGCAAGAATATGATTCTATTCTGAGAGACAACCAGCCGTTGAATAACGA
>JAYRIB010000025.1:0-3087 GCA_041907025.1 Candidatus Saccharimonadia bacterium
CAGAAAGGAATTATCCATGCCTAAAAGAGTTAAGATCGTAGTAACCGTCCCGCTTGCAGATGCCGACAAAGTACGTGAGGCGCTAGGCAAAGCTGGCGCTGGCTGGCAAGGGAACTATAGTTATTGTAGCTACAGCGTAGTTGGCAAGGGCCGCTTCTTGCCAGCGGAGGGGGCGAGGCCTGCTATCGGCAAGGTTGGAAATCCAGAAGTGGTAGAGGAGGAAAGAATCGAAGTCACCTGTGACCGCGACATAGCAAAGAGCGTCATAGCGGCTATGAAGGCAGTGCATCCGTATGAAGAAGTAGCTTATGACGTATATGAATTAATTTGGGATAAGGATTTATGAACGGGCAAAAAGTAGTTTACCAAGGTAAAATTATTGAAGTTGTTGAGGAAGAAGTAGAGATTGGCGGCAACATGCGAACGTTCGAATTCGCGCGTCGCGCACCCGGCTCGCGTACAATTGTTATTGCAAAGACAGGTAAGATTCTACTGTCTAAGGAGTATCGCCGAGAGGCGAATGGTTATGATTACCGATTACCTGGAGGCAAAGTCTTCGATACGCTGAGTGAGTACAACGCTTTCTTGAGCCAAGAACCTGACGAGGCCAGAATGGCCGAGATTGCCGAAGCTGGCGCACGAAAAGAACTCGCAGAAGAGGTTGGAATTAATAAGGCTGATATGGAGTTGCTGTATCTTTCTCGCTGCGGGGCAACAGTAGAGTGGGATTTATACTACTTTGTTGCACATGTCGTCGACGAGAGCCTTGGTGAACAGCAACTAGAGGAAGGGGAGGACATTATGGTCGAGTGGGTGTCGCGCGGCCGGGCAAAGTCAATTGCGCTGGATGGTAGCAAGTTTAGTGAAGATCGCAGCGCAGCCGTACTTTTGCGGTATGTCGAAAGTTTGGGCGATTAGCTCCGCCTGTCTGGCCGACAGGACGGACAGGTCTATTGGTTACCGTATCATCCGATACGGCCATGTCGGATGGCATGGGAGTGAATCCTGTATCGCCCACCAAGCAATCGTAGTATAATATTGAGTGATAATAGTGGAGCAGATATGAACATAGGTTTAATAATTTGACTCGTCGTAGTTGTTGGCGGTGTTTGGCTATGGGTTACTTACAACGGGCTGGTAAAGGCCAAGCTGCGCACCGACGAAGCGTTTAGTGACATCACGGTGCAAATGAAGCGTCGCCTGGACCTCATTCCTAACCTTATTGAGACCGTTAAGGGCTACGCCAAGCAAGAAAAGTCAGTCCTCGAAGAGGTCACCAAGGCTCGAACAGCTGCTATGAACGCGCCCGAAGGTGACGCTGCTGCTATGGCTAAGGCCGACAATGCTCTGAGCGGTACACTCAAAAGCCTGTTTGCAGTGAGTGAGAGTTACCCGGACCTCAAAAGTAACCAGAACTTCCAGCAGCTGCAAGAAGAGCTAGTGGATACCGAAGATAAGATCCAAGCTTCACGCCGGTTCTATAACGGCAACGTGCGGGACCTCAACACCAAGCTCCAGGTGTTCCCAACCAACACCATCGGCGGCATGCTGGGCTTTAAGCCACGCGAGTTCTTCGACGTAGATGCGGCCGAGAAGGAAAAGGTGGACAAGCCAGTCGACGTTAAGTTCTAGTTGCCTTTAGTCTAGTAAACGAAGAAGACCCACGAGCAAGACGTGGGTCTTCTTCGTGGGTCATAGGTGGCCACTCCTCCTAGCGGCAGTCGCCGTAGCAGTCCTCATAACCGCAAGCATCACACCCGTCGAAGTAGTCGCCGGGGTAGAGGCGTCGGTTCTCGGCGTCGATCTCCCGCTCTCGCTCGGTCACGGGGGTGATTCGGGCACGAGGGTCGTCGATCTTCACCCAGGAACCATCAGCGAGCTGCCGCTCGAAGCGGTAGTCGAAGCGGATGAGGCCGTCTTCGACCTCCGAATGGCCGAGCTCGTCGGCGCCCCAGATGTCGCTGGGTGGGTACTCGCGGCTGAGTGAGTTGGCGTCATCGCCAATCCACTTCACCGACTCGGTGACCTTGGGCTCGGAACCGTTGTTGTAGGCGCCGAAGTCGTTGGTCAGGATTGCAATGACACGCAGCATAGCGCGCTCCTTGTGAGTAAATGTACAGAACAGCATGCATAATATCATATTAATTAGTATTTGTCAATAACAAGCTAAAGACGTACTTTAGCCCTGTTTCTTGGTATAATATAACTACATGTATAGCTCAATTACCAAGAACAAACGCAACTCCTGGCTGCTGGTCGGTGGCTTTGTGGTGCTCGTAACCCTGCTGGGCTGGGTGTTTGCTCAAGCCTTTGGCAGTACGTGGTTTTTGTATGGCGCAGTTGGGTTCGCGATAGTCTACACCTGGATAAGTTACTTTAACTCCGACAAGATGATCCTGGCGGTGTCGGGCGCTAAGGAAGTGAAAAAAAAGGACGCTCCGGAGCTGTATAGGATTGTGGAGAACCTCTCGATCACCGCCGGCCTACCCGTTCCAAAAGTGTACGTAATCAACGACACGGCGCCCAATGCCTTTGCGACTGGGCGAGACCCACAGCACGCCATTGTGGCAGTTACGACGGGGATACTCGACAAGCTCGACAAGGTAGAGCTAGAGGGGGTGATAGCGCACGAGCTGAGCCATGTGGGCAACTACGACATCCGCCTCATGAGCTTGGTGGTGGTACTAGTAGCAGTCGTAGCGCTGCTCAGTGACTGGTTCTTACACATGACCATATGGGGGCGCGACGACAACAACGACAACAGTCAGTTCCAGATGATTATGCTCGGTATTGGGGTGGCGTTGGCTATTTTGGCGCCGTTGATCGGTGGCATCTTACAGCTTGCCATTAGCCGTAAGCGTGAGTACCTAGCAGACGCATCGGGTGCGTTGCTTACGCGCTATCCGGAAGGTCTAGCCCGAGCGCTAGAGAAGATTGAGGGCGACAAGGAGCCACTCGAGGAGGCTAACAAGGCTACGGCGAATCTCTACATCATTAATCCCTTGCGCGGTGATGCTAAGCGCGGTAAAAGCTGGGTGGCAGGGTTGTTTAGTACGCATCCACCGACGGCCGAGCGAGTAAAACGCC
>JAYRIB010000026.1:0-2864 GCA_041907025.1 Candidatus Saccharimonadia bacterium
AAGTTGCGCATAATGAGCTGTTCGGCCGAGCCGCAAGTGGGGCAGACATCCTGCCAAACACGGGCGTCACTCGTGATTCTCACAGCACCTTCCCACGGGTCATTCGGCCGTGGGTATTCTGGCCACAGCCGTGCGGAAAGCACATCACAACTATGGCAGAATGCATCCAGTGGCCACATTACTCGCTGCTCGCTCGAGTAGTCAGCGAGTTCGCCTTCTACGTATTGCATGGCGTTCTGCTGACGCTCGTTAAGCGCAAGGCCATATTCACCCAGTTTGAAGTTGCGGAATGCCCTACGACTCGCCTTGGTAGCAAGGTGTGGATTGTCGATCAGTTTGCCGTCGCTATCGAGTACATACTTCCAGGGCTTCTCGATGTCGTGCAAGAACATCACTACAAGTGCCTCGCTGAGCTTGAAGTCCCCATACCGAAACCTGTTGGTTGTCTCAAGCGTCTGGTAGAGTAATACTGCGATGTTCATGGTTTCGATCACGTGATCCCAGTACCCTCCAACCCAAGCTTGATGGTTGTGACTTGATCCCCTGGATTTCCTAAATAACTCACGGTTGTCCAACAGGATATGCTGGCACACTGAGCGTTGTGGTTCGTCAATCATCGCAAGAAGCTGCTCGAGCGTACAGTAGGGTGCAATAGTCATTACTACTCCTTGATGTGAAGGTACTTTTGGGCTAATTCTGTTGTTGCCATATTAGTTCGGCTCCAACAAGATCATCGTAGTGACTCATGATGATCAATCTGTATCTATGCTACTCGCCTGTGTTTATAAAAGCAAACGCCCTCCCCGAAGAGAGCGCGTAGGCTCCTCCGGGGAGGGTTGTTGTTACGCCATGTTTTGTGGCGAGAAATGCCCTGGGCTCAGCCGGCTGAGTGCCTTGAGCTGATCGATGTAGGCCTTGCGGCTTTGCATCGAGAAGTACAGGGCCAGCGTCAGAACCGAAGTGCTGACGATTAGCCCTGCTGGGTTGAGGCAGAGCCAGCCGAAGACAATGGCGAAGCCCTGCAGGGCGAATTTCACTTTGCCAGCGTCGACCGATCCTTTCGGGTCTATGCCAAGACGCTTTGCCTGCAGACCTACCGCAGCGCCGGTTATGGCCAGCATTACTTCGTGGACGCCGACTGCACAGGTAACGATCACGAATGGGGCTGCCCACCAGCTGTAAAGGCCTGCGTATTCGAAGGCCAGCGCGATGGCAATCGATACCACTAACAGCTTGTCTGCGATTGGGTCGACAGCCTTGCCATAACGACTTTCGATGTTGAGACCTCTGGCAAACTCACCGTCGATGCCGTCACTCAAGATCAGCAGAACTGCACCGAAGATGCAGAGCAGGCGGTCGCCCACGCTATTGCTGGACGAAAGCCCCCAGGCAACCACCCAGAATGTTGCCAACCGAAGCGTGGTGATCATGTTCGCCAGGTTGCGTACCACCCACGGCCGGGTGTCGGCATATTCCACACCAGGTAGACGATATTCTTGTATCGGCCTTGTGTCCGGCCACTTCATGCAGATCCAGAGCTCGATCGAGCACAGGAGCCACTGGAAGAATGATCTAGAGGAAGCCGAAGCTCGCCTAGTCAGATCGTCAATCTTATCTCTGACGTTCATGGTTCCTCCTGAGAGCTGGTCGAATAGGTCTAAGAACGTGCCACTACCTTACAATAGGTTTAGACTATTCTCAAGCTCAAGCGTGTCGGCCCTGGCAAAAGTACCCCCTAAGCGTTACAATTATGGAGTAATACAAGGGCACACGTGGCATTTACGTTCTCAAAACTCAAGGGTAAAATGAAGAACCAACCTAAGGATAAATACTTGGTAGCCTTGGACATTGGCACAGAGTACGTTAAGGCCTTGATTGGTGAAGTAAAGGGTGGCAAGGTTGAGATTGTTGGCGTAGGTCGGCAGCGACAACGTCTTACGGACATGGCTAATGGCGCAGTTACCGACATTGCTGGTGTGGTGGAAAATTGTGATGCGGCGCTTAAGCGTGCCGAGCAAATGGCTGGTGTAGTGGCAAAGGATGTGGTTGTGGGTATTGCAGGCGAGCTGGTTAAGGGTGGCTCTACTACCATTAGTTATCGCCGGGCTCGGCCGAGCATGCAAATAGACGAAACAGAACTCAAGGACATAATTGAACGCATTCAAAAAGACGCCTTTGAAAAAGTTAAAAAGGAACTCATATGGGAGACTGGCTCTAGCGAGATTGATGTGAAGCTTGTGAATGCCGCTGTGGTGGACGTCTACATTGATGGCTATCGAGTAACTAACCCGATTGGCTTT
Source organism: Candidatus Saccharimonadia bacterium (assembly GCA_041907025.1). Lineage (GTDB taxonomy): Bacteria > Patescibacteriota > Saccharimonadia > CAILAD01 > JADZBC01 > CAYPSN01. The sequence continues at coordinate 2,301 of JAYRIB010000026.1, forward strand.
CAAGGCCGTGATGTAACTATTCAGATATTTAATGCCTTTGCCCCTATGGTACACCTGGGCGCGCTCCAGTCGGTAGCGAGGGATCTTGACTTGAACCTCATAAACGTAGCTGCCGAACCTTTTGCGGTAGCTAAAAGCGTGGGTGCAGATGATTCAACGGAATTTAGTGCGATATTTATAGACATGGGTGGGGGCACGAGCGACATTGCAGTTGTAAATAATGGCGGCGTAGAGGGGACAAAAATGTTCGCTATTGCAGGTCGTAGTTTTACTAAGCGCATTGCAAATTCGTTTGGATTAAGCTTTGAAGACGCGGAGAAGTTGAAGATGGATTACTCCGCCGGCAACCTAAGTGAAGCAAAGACGAAACAGGTGGCAAAAGCGCTTGAAGGCGATATAGAGGTGTGGCTAAGTGGAGTGGAGCTTTCATTGCAAGAGTTTGATCAGCTTGATCATTTACCAGCACGTATTATGCTCTGTGGTGGTGCAAGCGCATTGCCAGAAATTAAAAAAGCACTTGAGTCACCGGAATGGCAGAAGAAGTTACCCTTTGCTCGTAAGCCA
>JAYRIB010000027.1:0-4442 GCA_041907025.1 Candidatus Saccharimonadia bacterium
GCCTTCATCATTATTGGTCATGTAACTAAGGAAGGCAATGTAGCCGGCCCACGGGTGCTCGAGCACTTAGTCGATGCGGTTGTATATCTTGAAGGTGAGAAGTTTGGTTCGCTTAAGGTGTTGCGCGCGCAAAAGAACCGGTTTGGCTCCACCAGCGAGGTAGGCGTGATGGAGATGACCGACAAGGGCCTGATGGCGGTGGAGAACCCTTCGGCGATGCTGCTAGAGGAGCGACAGCATCTGCCAGGCTCGGTAGTATTTGCTACCATGGAGGGCAGTCGACCAATCCTAGTGGAGGTTCAGGCGCTTGTGTCGCCATCGGTCTATGGCTATCCCAAGCGTACTGCAGTGGGGGTAGACATCAATCGCCTCGGCCTACTGGCTGCTGTGATGACTAAGCGGGGTGGTGTCAACTTGAGCTCATCGGACATTTATGTTAATATCGTAGGCGGTCTCAAGGTTCAAGAACCCGCAGTTGATCTCGCAATTATTCTCGCAATCGCGTCGGCGCATAAAGGCATCACACTCTCGCCCGAGCTGATGGCCTTTGGTGAGGTTGGTCTGAGCGGCGAGTTACGCTCGGTGAGCTTTGCCAGTCGTCGGTTGGAAGAATCAGGTCGATTAGGTTTCAGTACTGCGATAGTTCCACCCCAGACAAAGGCCCAGGACAGCATAACGCTGCACAAGGCCAAAACGATTGCCGACGCGATCACATATATTAATAACAAGTAAGGAAAACCAAAGTAGATGAACACAGCTCTTATTGTGGCGCTCGTTATGTCACTTATCTTCGTAGTCGTGCTGGTGGTTATGTTCTATACCCAGCAACAGTTTTTAACCCAGTTCTTAGCGCGCTCTAACAAACCAACAAAAGCTAAGACACCAAAGGTCGACCCTGTAACAAGCCAAGCACCGCAAGTGCTGGTAGATACATCGGCTATTATCGACGGTCGGATTGCCGACATCATTAAGACCGGTTTTGTACCTGGTAAGCTCTTGGTGCCACGTTTTGTGCTGGCCGAGTTGCAGAACATTGCTGATAGCGACGATGCAATGCGCCGTGGCCGTGGTCGCCGTGGCCTGGAGATGCTCAACCTGATGCGCCAGGATCCTAACGTAGAGCTCGATATTATCGAAGAGAACCCCGAGGATGTAAAAGAAGTTGATCACAAGCTAGTGTATCTCGCCAAAAAGTTCAACACCAACATCTTGACGACCGACTACAACCTAAACCGCGTGGCAACGATTGATACCGTGAAGGTGCTTAACGTCAACGAACTTGCCAACGCTATTAGGCCTGTAGTACTCCCGGGTGAGGAGCTAGTTGTGAAGGTAGTGCAGCCGGGTAAAGAGAAGAACCAAGGTGTTGGCTACTTAGCCGATGGTACGATGATCGTGGTGGAGAATGGCGACAAGCTGATGGGTAAGGAAGTTACTACCGAGGTTACCCGTATATTCCAAACCGTGGCTGGCAAAATGATCTTCGCCGCCGAAAAGGGAAAGGGTGGCGCTCAACAAGGTAATGCGCGTACGAATGGTCGTCCGCAGCATCGCCCTAGCAATAATGTTAGCAAGCCGTATCACGCTCGTCCGCAGCGACCAAAGCAAACGCCAACGTCGTCACCGGCTCAGAGTGCTCAAAAGACCGAGTCGTCTCTAGTTAAATAAATTCTCTTACTTGTTGCGGCACTTAGTACGCAATGAGTTGTTCGTTCTAATCTCCCAATACTTCTGTCGGCCTGGACATAATCGGGAATGTCGCTGCGTCAATCGGTGCGCGTACTACAGTATATGCGCACAGAGCGAGAGTGAGTGCACACACAATATAGCTAATAAGTAATACAGTTTCCGCTGAGTTATTCGCAAGTGGGCGGGTGGGTGTTGTAGACTTGCGAAATGAGACTACTTTTAAAATGATTACTACGACGGATATGAGGATCGTGTAGAAAGCTACTGATATTCCGGAAAATGAGACAAAGGTGGATAGAGTTGTTTCGGAGTTTGTCCACAGTGATGATGGGGCAATTGCTCGCACCGAATACTGGGCGATGCCGAGCAAACAAACTGCCCCAACAATGAGAACGCATGCCAGGAGTACTTGAGCTAAGCTAGATTTTGGTCGAGGAATTCTGATGATTGTTTCTCGTTATGAGTATTGTAATGACTCGGTAGTACGCATTATGGGAAGAACTTATTGTATGTTCCATTGGCATCAGTAACCACGAGTTTAACTGCGGTCCCCGCACTCCAGCCTGGCCAGCTATTTGATGACCCTGGCTTGGTAGTTTGGCCGACGTCATTGTAATAGAGCTTCATGAAGACCGGGTTTGAGGCGCCCGTTACGACTCCGCTACAGCTGGCGACGGCGCAGTTGAGGCTAATGGTCGGGGCTGTCGATGCAGTCACGTTCACGGTATTGCTGCCTGCGCTATACAGCGCGGCGTCAATTACCTTGGCGCTAAACTGGTGGCTGCCTGTTGAGCTTGGACTATAGTCGATGCTATAGGATCCACTGCCACCAATGTTTTGATTGGCGATCTCTGCGCCATCCATGTAGAAGATGAGCTTATTGGCGGTGTGTGTGCCGCTTGCTACCACAGCTGTGACGGTGAAGTTGGCGCCCGATGTCTTGTCGCTCGATACGGATACGGTTGGTTTGACGTCACTACAGCTATGTATGTTGTCCTTTTCGGTCGGTATGCTACCACCACTCATGCCAAGTGAGGCGGCAATCGCAGCCACAGGTGGTTGCCAGCGGCCATATGAGACGTCGGTAGGCGGCACTTCGGCGGTGATTAGACCAGCGCTAATGGTCTCAATCGCGTCGGCTGGTGTACACTCGGTGGCAAGTTTACCACTAACCTTGTCTATCTTGGCTTGCTGCTCACTGCTTGGCTGCGGTACTTGGTACCAGGCTGGGAAGATGTCGGTACGGGTCTTCTTGGTTCCTGGGCTCGGTGCCTTGCCAGTATTTGCATCCAGCGTGACTTCCTTGATACCGCTTGGTCGCTTAAACTGCTCGACGGCGGTACCCTTGGTCACGGCCGTCATGTAGGTTTGCCAAATCGGCGCAGCTACGATACTCGAAGCCTGGTTCATTGGCCGGTTATCGTTATTACCCGCCCATACACCGAGCGCGACGCTTGGCGTGTAGCCCATGGTCCAGGCATCCTTAAAGTCATTGGTGGTACCCGTTTTGGCAGCAACGGGGCGGCCAGCTAAAGTGAGCGGGTTGTTACACGGGAAAGTACCGAGACTACAGCGGGCACCATTGTCAGAGAGAATGTTTGAGATCAAGTAGGCAATCTGGGGGTCGAGCGCCTGTTTACCCTTATTCTCTGTTGGCTTGTTGTCTTGTAATACTTTACCGCCTGAGTCAGTTACCTTACGAATACTGATTTGATCTCTGTGCGTGCCCTCGGTTGCAAAGGTGCTGTAGGCCTCGACCATTTCAGTCAGCTTAACCTCGCCACTACCCAGGGTGAGTGATAGGCCGTAGTCATTCTTGGCATCGAGTGTGGTTATGCCTAAGTCCTTGGCGGTCTGCAGTGAATTGTCGAGCCCGGCTAGGTAGAGCGACTTAACGGCCGAGATGTTGAGTGAGCTCGCTAGTGCTTGGCGAACCGATACGACGCCGTAGGTGCGCAGCGTATAGTTGGTTGGTTTGTAACCACCACCAAAGTCGGTTATGACATCATACAGGGTGGTGCCAGCACCGTAGTTCTTCTTGAACAACGTGGAGTATACAATAGGTTTAAATGATGAGCCTGGTTGTCGTTCGGCGGTGGCGGCGTTGAAGCTTCCAAACTCTTGATCGCCGTAGTCATAGCTACCGACCATGGCTTGAACTTCACCGGTCTTGGGGTCGGCAGCGACCAATGCGGCGTTTGAGCCATTAGCCCGTCGCACACTAGCCATCCCCTTGGCTACAGCGTCTTCGGCTATCTTTTGTTTCTCGATGTCGAGGGTGGTTACGACTTTGAGCCCGCCTTCGTTCACGCGCTTGATGCCATACTCGGTTTCGAGCTGCTCCCTGACATACTGTACGAAGTGAGGAGCTGTGATGTTAGCATATGGGCGATACGGTACCAGCTGGGCGAGCACATCTTCCTTGATGGCTGCGTCAGCCTGGGCTTGGGTAATGTACTTTTGTTCGGCCATGTTGCGTAGTACGCGTTGCTGGCGCCTAATCAATACCGCTTTGTTTGGGCCGTAGGGAGAGTAGTAGCTTGGTGCTTGCGGCATGGCGGCGAGCAGCGCGCTTTGAGATAAGCTCAAGTCCTTGGCGTCTTTGCCAAAGTACGTCTTGGCGGCAGCCTGAATGCCATAGGCAGTCGAGCCATAAGGGATCTCGTTAAGATAGAGCTTAAGGATGTCATCTTTTTTATAGAGCTGTTCTATTTCGATTGCCAGGATGAGTTCTTTGATCTTGCGACTCAAGC
>JAYRIB010000028.1:0-29078 GCA_041907025.1 Candidatus Saccharimonadia bacterium
CAAAATGAACTGGTGGCGGGGGCAGGATTTGAACCTGCGACCTCCGGGTTATGAGCCCGACGAGCTACCAGACTGCTCTACCCCGCGTTATCAGCATGTAATATTCTACCGCTTTGGGCTCAATAAATCAAGCCTAGTTCTTGCTCGCAAACAAGAACTGGAGCCAGGCTTGAAAATTCGAGCTTGGCACTGGTGGCTGAACCTGCTCCAGCTGTAGCGCGGTACTACTGCGCTCTGGCTTAGAGCCACGCACAATTACGACTGACTCACCCGGATATTGCAGCCCCAGCTTTTCGCGCGCTAAGCGCTCTTTGTACACGTCGGTCGTATAGTACGCAATCTTGTACTCGAGCAGTTCGGTCGAAGACTCTAGCTGGCTAATCTCCACATTAATCCGATCAGCCTTGCTGTGTAACTGATAACTTTTACCGCCCTCTACAATGAGCAGGAAGAATATATACAGCACCAAGCCGAGGCCGAGCCAAAAAGCAATTCGAGAGTAATTGATTCGTGTTCGCATATCAGATTCATTGTAGCATAAGCTACTTAGTAACAGGTTGCCGCAGGCCCTGTCATCTTGTGCCAGGGCATGTCGCCATAACATGCGAACGACAGGCTCAGGGTGGCGAGAGACCAGGGATGAATATTAAAGCAACTCGTGAATCAGCTGGTAGTCGGCCTCGCCCAAACGGTGTACGTTACCTTGGAATGCCAGCGTCCAGTTCTTTTCTGGCCAGCGCTTGGCATATTCGTAGTGGCCCAAAAAGCTAATAACCTCCAGGTAGTTGCCAGCGTTACGTGCTTTGACGAGCTTGATTGGAAAGCGGTGCGGATACACCTCGTCTGGCTTGGTCGACTCCCATATCTTCTCATAATCTTCGTAAGCAGGGCCAGTGACAACAGCCTCACCACCAATGGCCTTTAGTCCAGTGAGGTAAAAGAACACGGTGTCCCCCGCCTGCACTTCCGCCGCCGCCTTGCGCCAGCGCGTCTTCATACCCGCCACGTCAAAGCCGCGAGCGCGGGAAACCTCGAAGTTGTCGGGTGAGCTTACAAGTAGCCAATGGGTCATGCTAGTAACCCTCGTGGTTTGAAAACAAATGCCCTACTTGCTCGGCGGCCTGCAGGAGTTCCTCATTCGAAAACCGCTTTCTCACGATCTTCTGCCAACCATCAGCATTATTAGACTCATCAGTCGGACTGATAGACGTTACCCAGTCAAGGTGTGGTACTAATAGGTTCGTTTCTGGATCTCGCCGAGTGTAATGTAGGATTTGGCAATTAAATATTTTGTCGCCAGGCTTCTTGGAACTCTGCAACTCGACCCAACGCTCTATGCTCATTCTCTCAAGCAAGAAGCGGAAGGCAGACATGACCTCGCCGTGACAAACTATAATTACGCGACGATCAGAGCATTCCCTATGAAGGGTATCGAGCACCGACCTCAATCGCACCGTTAACTGAGCCACTGACTCGCCGTTAGGCGGAATCCAAAAGAACGGATCGGTGTCGCGCATGGTCATTGATTCTTCTGACTTTACCACCCGCTCGTCGTGCGGGATATTATCGAAGTCGCCCCACTCCCGCTCTCGCAGCAAAGGGTCGGCCATCCAATCGGGCCCATCCAGGTTCAAGAGCCCGGCCGTCTCCATAGCACGCGTATAGGCAGAAACATAGCGCCGATCAAAGTAACCAAGGCCATTCTCGTGCAACCACTTACCGGCCGCCTTTGCTTGGCTGCGACCTTTAGCAGTCAGTCTGTGTTGCCCGCCGTGTCGACGCCGAAAGTCTTCTGTGTACAGGCTGGGGTCGCCGTTCTTGGCAAAGTGAGAAGCCAGATTCTGCTCTGATTGTCCGTGTCGGACGAGAACAAGGTCGATTGGCATAGTCATGGTGCTGGGGCTCCCCTTATCTTCTTTATTATACCAGGTTCGGATGGTCAAAAAGCACCTATGGTTGCAAACTTGGCTATTGGGCAGCATAATGTGCTGGTTCGACACCTAGGGCAGGCTACAAGCCTGCCAGCACCTATACAAGGAGGCAGTAATGATTGAGTCCGGCAAAGACCAACAGTTTCTTCAGCAGTGGCTCTCGCCAGACGAGCTAGCGCTTCATGGGCGCCTGGTGTTCTTCTCTGACGCTGCGTCCAGAACAATCTTGGAAAGCCTCGAGGCATTGGCTGAAGCCAAGGCGAGAATCTCGCGGATGGCGGCAACGGCCGAAGCACGGGAGCAGCAGATTCGCGAGCTCCGCGCCGAGTTGACTGAAGCGATGAATGGATCAAGCCATGATGATCAGTGATGACCTAGCCAGGGAGTCGCTCATTATCGACGTGGCTCATCAGCTTCGCGGCGAGATGGACTTCGTGGACTTTGTGGGCAGGCTGTGCACCACGGCGGACGACATGATCGAAGGTCGACCCGTTCCGCCAGAGCGTCTTAAGCAGTTCGAGGACTTCTGTGCAGCCATTGCGGAGGAGGCGAGCCTCCGGACTTCTAGCGCTGGCTGCATCGCAAACGACATCGATGAACACGTGTGGCTTAAGCCCAGAAGTTCACCCCATTAACCCGTTCACCGAGACGAAGAGATCGTCCTGGTGGGCGGTCTTTTCGTTTTAAGTAAGTTCAAACTCCAGCTCTAGAGCTAAGTGGTCGGATACCACTTCGGCCAAAGCACTAAAGCTAAGGTCCTTTACTCCAGGCGAGGTCAACACATAATCGGCAAACGGCGCGTAATCAATGCGCTTGTATAGGCTTGATCGTGTAGTTGGCAGCCCATACTTCTCTACCATATCAACTCGCCCATCCCTCAGCATATTCAAGCTCTGGGTCTCCGGCGACAGATTGAAGTCCCCACACAAGATGGTCGGCAGTGAATATTGGGATAGCAGATTATTAATTCTTCGGGATTGCTCAATGCGAGTGGTGTCATCCGTCTTCGGTCCATTGCTCCAATAGCCGTGATAGTTTGCAACCACAAATTGTCGGCCCGCAGCATCTTCTAGCGCAACAATCTGAATTGATCTCGGATGATCGTCTCCGGCTTCTAGGTCAAATTTATCACCCTTTGACTTTAAACCCCTTTCGTACAAACATCCCATTACCATAATCTAAGCTTGGGTCTTGGTACTGCTCAGGAAATATCCCTTGAACCGATGGAGCATAGACAACTGCGTAGTCAGGCAACAAAGAGGAGAGTTGTTGTAGCGAATTCGTACAAGGTCTTACCTCTGGAGCCTGGGCAAGTGCAGAAGAATAAACTTCTTGCAAGCAAATAATATCCGCTTCCTGCAGCTTCGTTTGAGCGAACTGCAACAGTGGCTCCAGTACTCGCCCGCCCCAAATGTTTAATGTAATCAATTTCATAAAGCGTATTATCGTACATCGTACCAAAGAATACTGCAAGTTATCTATAGACCTTACCGCTAGTGCAGGCGTAACAGAGAGGAGACAGGTCTGCGTCTGCCCTAGAGCCCAGGAGCACTTGGATCAGCGAAGCAAAAATAGCGTGACTCGCTACCGTGAGTACCGAAGAACAGTAGGCGTCCTATGTGCTCTTCGCGAGGGTGCCAACACTGTAGCCCGTTACTGCAAACATCATCATAGCCTCGACGACAGTAACTATATGCCCAATTGTCATATTGGTAATTAGGCTGCCACCCAAACCACGAACGTGCAAGTACCCGAGAAACTGGGTTGCAAAAATAAAGACCACCAGTGCAATAACGCTTATTACTACGCGCCTCACTATGCTATCTGTGCGAGTGAAAAGGAGAAAGAACAATACCCCCACTAGCGCGATTGCCGCGATAAGTAGTGGCATTTCGGCGTAAGCATAGCTAGGGTCTAGGCCAAATAATTGAATAAATGGCCCGCGCAAAACAAAAAACGCCACCATAGTTAAACCAGCGCCCACACTGAGCAATGTGAGTCTTTTAAAGAATGAATGCTTTTGCATATATGCTCCAGATGATTATTCAATATCACCTACATAGTATCACGCTTATGCTCTTATAGATACTGCCTAATAATTGTTCGATTGGTGGGTATGGCGGTGTGTCTATTGGGTCACCAGGTTCTGGAAAGACTTCGGAAATTGTCAAAAAGTAATGAAAGAGGCCCACGAGGTAAGACGTGAGTCTCTCTCGTGGGCATAGAATCAACAGGGCGACTAGAGGTCCTGGTGCGCGGCGGGCTCGCTTCCTCCGCGCGCTTGCGCTTCAGCGATGACCTCGGCGGCCCAATCCTGGCACTCGGACCAGTTGCGGGCAAGGGGATATCCCCACCGCACTGCCGTGAACGCTGCACCCATGCGTTCGCACAAATACTCCCCGTACTCATCCCTATTCAGAGCGAAGGCCTTACTGATACCCCGAAGGTCGAGCACGATCACCAAACCATCATCCAGGCGAAGCTCGAAGAAGTAGCTGGTGGCACAGTTGGCTGGTGAAGGCTGGTACTTTGCCTCGTAGCTACCATCAGCCAACCCGTAAAGAACTTTGCCGAAGAACTCAGACGAGATCACCTCGATGGCTTTGTGAATATTCTCCAGATTGTTTCCAGGAATTCCAGTGGCGGAAGCCGTAAGCACACCACCAATTTCCTCGCTGGCATCTACGTAGTGCAGAATTCGTGTACGAACATACATAGCCTGTCTCCCATTGCATCGGTGGATAATGTAGCTCAATACCTATGAGTAGTCATAGAAAGAGAGCTACATTATCCACCCACCTGGGAACCGACACATTGTACGATATATGTAATCATTTGTAAATAGCAGGGGCTTAAACGCTTAACACCGTAATACCGTCCTGCATAGACGACAACAGACATCCATAATTGAATGTCTGTTTAGGCGACACGGATTATTTCACTGGTGGGCCTCGTTAGGTGTCTTTCGAACCGGGAACTCCTGGACGCCCTCCGAGCATTGTCGGCTTCTGGGAACTCCTCTCATCGGCCCTGAGGATGTCGGCTCGCATGAATCGCTCGCCACTCGCTCAGGGCCTCAATCCGTCCCTACCCTCTGAGCGACGAAGGTGAGTACATCTGACCTGCGTCCCAATCCGACCTGCAGGGGCTCATCCACCTCCTCAAGCTGGAACCCCGCCTGTAGCAGGCCTTCGAAATATGTAGCGAATCGCCGATGAAAGTACGGAACCAGTCCTGGGTGTGGCTCACGCTCATGAATCCGAAACGGGAGCATATAGACCCCCTCAGACCCGTACTCATAGTCATCCACCACCTCAGCCCTTCCGCCGAGGTAGGTAAAAGGGTGAGCAATTGTGGCTACGAGCGACCCGCCGGGTTTCAGGACGTCCGCGATATCTAGAAGCAGGTCGTTCAAATTCGGAGCGTTATGAAGCACCATGTTCGCCACAGCGACGTCGAAGCCTCGCTCCACCCCGCCAATGGCGGTAGGTTGCAAGCAATCAACCGATCCCGCAACGTAGCACGGCCCCGGATTCTCACTTGATGCGAACTCAACCGATCGCACCGACGGATCAACACCCACCGTCTCGTAGCCAAGAGCTGCAATTTCACGCGTGACAAAGCCAAGGCCACATCCGACATCGACCACTGACGCAGGCGGATCGTAGAGCCTTCCAACCGTACGAAGAATCCAGTTGGTGAGCCACCGGTAGGCAAGGTCATCTCGACCCTGCAATTCACGGCCTCGTCCCTCAACCTGGTCGTCCCAGTACCGACCAACCTGCGCGACAGTAAGCGGTGACTCCTCCAGTGTGCTTCCTTGATCAAACGGAATACTCATAAACATTCTCCCAAATGTAGTCTATTCCCGCCTACACCATCGAGTCAAGTGCCGGGGAGCGACACCCATCAGTCCCTATCCTCAGAGATTCGCACCGGTGCTTCTAAAGAAGTCCCGGGCTATAGCCAACATGTATGCATCCTGGCTTCTGAGGAAGACAGTATTATCCTCGTTCTGGGCCTTGTCGCGAACGATCAACCAGGCGTCCTGCTCATACTCCCGAAGTGAAAACCGAGCCTTCGCCTGAAGGGTCGACGGCATTGTCACTAGCTGCACACCAGCGGCTCGCAGGCGGCCCGAAACAGACGCATTGCCCACCCGATGCGCGATGAAGACGGACGACCCGGCCCGGCGCGCCGTGGTCTCGAGCGCAGACCTGATCGATGATCCTGCGGGATCCTCCAACCAGTCGAGGTCATTGCAAAAGACGAAGTGGCGCCCTTGCCTTCCATACCACTCGCAGAAGAAATTGGCCTCCGCCTTTGAACCAGTCCGAAAGGAGTACCTACCCCCCATTCGCCGCGACAGAAGGATCCAAAAATAGAATAGGACGAGAAACACTACAGCACCGAACACCACCTTCCCAGAGGTGTCCTTGCCATTCACCGAGATGTAGGTTGCACCCACGATCGTGGCGCCAAAGGTCAGTGTGTCCAGCAAATCAAGCACCCAGCCGGGAACATTTCTAAGCAACAATCGCTTCATCCTTCGCGCTCCCCATCTTTCCGATTCGCAATTGCAATGGCATCCTGCAAGGAACCTCTGACCTCTTCCTCAACTCCAACGTCCCCGACCAAGCTTCGAATGATCGAGGAGAACTCTGGCGAGGCCATGATGCGGAGCTTCCCGAGTTGTCGAAACCTTTCGGCTGTGCTCGCGTAGTCGACTGAAGGCTGATACCTCAGAGGAGCCGTCACATCCACGCGACCTGCCAGCTTGCTCTCTTCTTGGACAAACCAGAGCTCCTTTGTGGGAGAACGAGACATGTCTGGAAAGTCAACAAGAACCACATGCTGGATAGTGCTGGCAGCGAGAAGGCGGTCCTTCTGATCAGCCGTGAACACGGTGGTCGTGTGCGTCTCGGGCCGGCGCTGCAAGGAAATCCGCTGCATCAAGCGCGCTTGGAACCGTGAGCTTATGACGAGCCGAGCGATCCACTTACGACGGTATGCCGTAATCGCCCTTCTCAGCAGGTCATCGATTTCATCGTCCAGGGAGCGGCCTACCGACATTGAGTGAATACGCTTGAAATACCGGCGCTCGTAGATCATGTCAACAAGACGGCGGCTCTCCAGGGGCCCATCCGCAACCAGCGCGAAGAGGATGACTGAACCCCTGGGTTCCGCCTAGTTCAACAAACTTGGGATCTAAGCCCGGTGAAATCGAGTACTCGAAATCGGTAAGATGGATGCACTCTTTGTCGTCAACAAGAACGTTGCGAGGAGTGATATCACCGTGATAGAGTCCCTTCTCATGAAGAAAGGCCACTTGTTCAATTAACTCGAGAATAAGCGGCGCCGCGTTGTAGTCGGGACCAAGGATGGCCAGGCTGGACGCCGTGGCCGACCTTTCAAAGTACGTCGTCAGCAAATACGATGGCTTCGGTGGCGACAACGGCAAGAAGCAGGCCGGGAGGATCAAGCGACTCGACGCCCGACCGGAGCTGCTTCAGTTCGCCAACATGGGACCGGAGGATCGGTGGACCGAGAAGCTGGCGGCCATCGCGGACGATGAAAATTGGGACTACAGGCGGATGCCTACGGGTGAGAGGCCCATCCTCGCTGCGTACCTGCTGTGGACATTCGACCGGCTGAAGCAGGAGGACAAGATCGCTTACGGGCACTCGGGGATCCGTCCCGTTGCAGGGTTCAATACCGGTCTGGTCACGGCTCGTCAGGAGCCTGTGATCGCGTTGTTCAGCGACAACCATCGGCCGGGTGACCCGCGGCAGTGGGTGCTCGATGGGTTCTTCCCCGAAAGCGATACCAGGGTCCTCGGCAAGTTCGATCGGCTTCCGGAACTCGCCAACTACTTCGACGACCCCGGCGTTCTCCTGTACGACCGGCGCTGCGAGCTAGTGATCAACGTCGAGCACATCGTCCACGACAACATCAGCCGGTTCCCCAAGGAACTGAACGGCAACGAATTCGCTGCGCAGCAGCTGCTTGAGAGTGCGCGTCGAACCACCGAGCAGCGCGTGTATCGGAACTACAAGGCGGCCATCCCCCAGTTCTACCTGGGAGAGGTACAACTCCTCCTGCCAATCTGCCTGATCGAACCTGGCAAGGCGGACCTCGCGTTGGTGGTCTCCCGCCCCAATGGTGGGCGCCAATACCGAGGGAGCACCGTCCTGCCCCTGGACTGGGCCTACAAGAACGCGCGGCTGATTTGCCGCCCAGACTCGGAATGGTTGATTCCGTGAGCGGGCGGCGACACCTGGATGAGAGCAAATTGAAAGGCCGGGGTTTACGTACCCGGCTGACATCGAGACCCCATACAGGATCACGAATGCCTTACGCCTGTCCCGCCAAACGGCGTGCTCACCCAGAGAGGGGATCTTGCACATCGCTGGACGCTTACGAGGACAGGGTTCGCGTGAGTCGCCCCGGGCCTTGGGCAAGGCGAGGGAGAGATGCGCTCATGGCTTCGGTTCCCGTGGTGTCGGAGGTCGACGCTCACCCACACCAGCACTTAGCGAGTGTTGCTGGTGCTGTAGTTGTGCCCTGGAGCGGAGGCAAGACGTTGTCTCGCCATAAATCGCTCCCGCCAGCTCGACGAGTCTGGCTATGCTGCCCTTGGCGCCTCTCGCTCAGTGCGCCTGTTCGGGTCAGCGAAACCAGGAAGCCTGGTTCGCGACTATTGTAATACTATTCATCCTAATATTCAAGATGAATAGGTTCTTCTTTTCTCGTAGATAGCCCAAGGCAATGGCCTAACCCGGCCCCTGCCAGCTGTCTCCCGGAGGAAGGAAGAACGTGCGATCAAGACGGCACCCAAATCAGACCCCGCTGGCGGTCGCCGTGGTGGCGGCCGTGGGCCTCCCCAATCGTGATGGTGGAGCTGCTGGCCTCCAAGGACGGCATCAGCTTCACCGTCATCCAGGCCCGGGCGGCAACCAGCGATCGCCCATCGAGAAGCACCTCGAAGCCCAGAAGGCCAACGGCGCCCTCGCCGAACAGGCCGAAGCCCTCCTGGCCGAGATCGATCAGGAGGCAGACGCACGTCGAGCCGCCATCCAGGGCCTCCTCGGAACCGCCCCGGCCAAGACGTCGACCCGAGGCCGCAAGGCCACCCCGGAGGCCTCCTGAGGCGCACCCCGATCCCCTGGGGACACCCGTTGTCCCCAGGGGATCCACACCCCGCCCATTCCAACTAACGACCGTCATCGACCGCTTTCATATCATTTGACGAATTGCAAATGTTCTGAGACAATTTATGTAAATAGGAGCACACATCATGATTCAAAAGGGAGAAGACACACGAACACTTGGCGAATACGTCCGAGCGCGACGACTCGCACAAGGAATGACGCTGCAGGACGCATCTGATCGATCCGGCGTCGACCGCAGCTACTGGAGCCGCCTTGAGACCGGCGAGTACCAGACGCCGAACCCGCGCTTCCTTATCGCCATGGCCCGAGCCCTCGACATCGAGTCCGAGGACCTCTACGCCCTGGCCGGCTACGCCGTGCCCAACAAGCTCCCCGAGTTCGTGCCGTACTTGCGCGCCGCCACACCGCTGCCACCAGAGGCGATCCGCGATCTGGAGAAGTACTACGCCCAGCTCCGCGCCTACTACGGCATCCCCGAGGATCAACCGGTCTTCCCGCCACGACCCGTCGACAAGAGCGATCAGACGAAGCCGAAGCATCCACCGAAGGCCACCGGCCGCAACCGTGGCGACCACCCGTGGAGGACATCATGAGCCGCTCGGTGATCGCGCAACTGCGCGACATCGTCCCGCTGCGTCCTCTAACCCGTCACGAGGCCCTGGTCATCGCCGAGCGCCAAGCACTCATGCTGCGCAAGCTGCTCGACGTCACCGGACCGATCCTGCATGAGTTCCACCTCGCAGACCTGCCCCGCATCGAAGTGCTGCGCAAGAGCCCCTGGCCCGTGTCGGGAGCTACGCAGTGGGTGAACGGACGCTGGATCATCGTGCTCAACGGTGCCGAACCCGCCGTGCGCCAACGCTTCTCGCTCGCCCATGAGCTCAAGCACATCATCGACCACCCCTTCGTCGACCTCCTCTACCGAGGCATCGACGAAACCGCACGCCACGACTGGATCGAACAGGTCTACGTCGCAGACGCCATCCCTCTCGACCTGCTGAAGGCGGAGCAAGACCGGATTACCCGGGAGCTCGAAGATGCCCGTCGGCTGACAGAGGCGACCGAACAGACGACGGCCACGATCCTCGACAACCTCGACGTCGTTCTCGGCCTACTCGAGGACCCTCAGGACGCCTACCGCCAGTCCGGACCAATCAGCCGGCGGATGTGGAACCAGGCACTCTTCGACCGGATCGAGGTGGACGCTGAAGCGCCGCCCCAAGCTCGCCTCGCTGGCGTGTTCGCCCACCTCCACGCCGAGGGGCCCTGGACGGGCGAGGGCCTAGAACTCAAGAACCACGGCCGGGTTTCCCCTGACCGTGGTTCTAAAGAGCATTGCTTGGTGGGCCCGGCTGGATTTGAACCAGCGACCAATCGGTTATGAGCCGACTGCTCTAACCACTGAGCTACGGGCCCTTACTGCGCGCTCGGGACTAGCTCAATATAGCGGATTTGCACCTATAAATAAAGCTGTAACCAAAAAAGCCCCCGTAGGGGCTCAACTGGTAATTGAGGCTAGATTAGCCCTTCTTAAGAATAGGTAGTCCTGTTCGTGTGTTCTCGATTACAATGTAGCCCTCTGGGATCTCGTCGATTGCAGTCGGCTTGGCTTCTTTAGCAAAGTAGTAAATAGTTTGTAAGCGGCCACCTTTAAGGGTGACTTCTTGTCGGTGCAGAATGTAAGTCTGACCTTTTGAGTTGGTGTGCTGATATGGCATTGTTATCTCCTTAATTATTCTTATGTTTAACAGGTTACGAAACTGCTACACCTTTGTCAATAGGTTGGGCCAGGTTAGGCGCCTAGTTGCGACTTACGCACGGTCTGCGTGCGCTGCCAATTGCGCGCCACCAAGGCACCTACACCAGCGAGCGTAGTCGCAAATGCAACCAAGCCGCCTACGACTGGAAGCGCGCTGAGAAGGCCTATTACGATCAAGCCTATCAGGAGTGGTGCAGCATTTGCTCGAGCGCTCACGGTGCCTGCTTTGGACCCCAGGAGTTGCCGACCCAGGAGCAGGGAGGGAATAATGCCCCCCGTCATAAGTAGTAATATATAGACTCCCGCTGCGATCAGTGCCAGCGGTGCACCCACTAGAGTTAAGAGGAGTGCAACGATTACAAACGGCGAACCAAAGGCGACGCCAAAGCCAGCAAGTAACGATCGGCCTGGTTTAGATTTGAGCTGGTTTGCAGTGGCTACCACGGTAGCTGGCAGTAGCCAGAGTGCAACCATGCCGATAATAAAGCGAGACAGAACGCCAAAGGCGACTTCTGCCAGCTTGGCCGACCAACTCATTTGCTCAAACTGCGGCGCTGCGAACTTCTCGATTGAGCCTGCTATGTTCTTGTCATTGACAATGTTCAACACCGCTGACTGGCTGTAGTTAAGGTCTCCACCTATAACCGCGTTAGAACCGACTTCGATCTCAGAGGCGGCAATCTTGACCGAGCCAGCCGTAGCCGCTTCATAGCGCACCACAGAGGCTGCTACGTAGGCTGACTGGTCTACTTGACCGGCAGCCTCGACCGAGGCAGCTGCCACCGCCAGCGTGCCCGTGAGCTTGGCCGACTTGCCGCTTATAAACGATGAGGCTACCGAGTAGAGCGAGTATGCCTGACCATTATAGGTAACGTCCCCTGCCGCCAGGTGTACATTGCCGCTTACAACGCCATCGATCACCGCTTCTTCGGCCATCACGTAGATACTGCCATTCACCGTGCCCTTGAGCGTAAACTTGCTAGCTAGAACAATGACGTCACCATTGACTATACCGTCAATTTCCACCGTATCGCCAGCGCGCACAAATAAACCACTATGAGTACTGCCCGACGCCAACTTCGTCGACTGACCATTCTTACTCGACTCCGCCGCTACAGCGCGACCAGCAAACAATCCCCCAACTGCCACCATACATGCCAGCACTGCAATTACTGCAAACTTTCTCATCCTTTTAGCCTCCTTATGTTACCTTCATTAAACAACTTGGAAGAATCCTTTGCAAGCAAAAACCCGCCAGGCTTTTAGCCAAAGGCGGGCTTTTGTGTCTTACGCTGCTAAATGCTTAGCGGCGGTCAACTTGAGGCTTAGCCTCTGAAACGATGATCGTACGACCTTCTACTTCTTTGCCGTTGAGTACTTCAACAGCCTTCTGAGCTTCTTCAACAGTACTCATCTCGACAAAACCGAAACCGCGTGAGCGACCAGTCATCTTGTCTAGAACAACGTTTGCAGATTCAACAGTACCAGCCTCGGCAAAGATTTCAGCCAAGCGCTCGTCGTTTACTGCCCAAGGCAAGCTGCCAACAAATAGTTTTTTCATAATATACTCCTTCTAACCCCTACCAGCGAACGCCTGTAAGGACCAAAAAGAGCTTACGAAAACGAGAACTGAGTAGACTTTATTATTCTAACAGCCATAAGTATACCAGGTAATCACCAACACTACAAGAACATTCTTGCCCCTTTCTCGCAGTGGGCTAAAAAGTTATGCTTGCACGCACGCCCACACTATGCGAAGCTAAGCGCAGAATTACATAAAGGAGAATAACAATGGCAACAATTGAGTTTTATGATGTTAAACTACGGGCTAAGGTTCAGATCGACGAAAGCGACGTAAAAAAGAAGAAGTACGAGCGCGAAACTAAGACTGGCGCTCTGCAGACTCGTTACGCCTTGCGCGCTAACAACAACGGCACTAACCTGACTAAGTTTATCTCCAAGGAAACTTATGACAGCTTAAACGCTCCAGAAGAAGCCTAGGCACATCCCGACTTAAAAGCCCCGCTGCAAGAGCGGGGCTTTTAAGTTACAAGGAAATTTCTTTATAAAACTGCTTGACATATTCGTATACTGTTCGCTATACTGTTGTTAAGAATCAAAGGAGGGTACATATGAAATCAGCACTTACAAAAAAACAACGACGCATGCTCGATTACGTAACAGGCTTTATAGAGCAAAAGGGCTACTCCCCGAGTTACCGCGAGATCGCCACAGGACTCAAGCTCAATTCAGTTGCCACTGTAGCACAGCATATAGATTCACTCGTGGCCAAAGGCCTCCTTACCAAAGGGAGCAACTCTGCTCGTTCGCTCATGCCGGTTGAGGAAGTAGAAGCACATCTGGACATGCCGGGCGTAGCCCTGCCGATTCTCGGACGAATTGCTGCGGGTAGTCCAATTGAAGCCATGGAGGGGCAAACCGAGACACTTGAAGTCCCTCAATTTATGGTTGGTCGCAAGAACTCCTACGTACTGCAAGTAAAAGGCCAGAGTATGATCGATGAGAGTATTGCAGATGGCGACTACGTGGTAGTGCAGGAGCAAGAAACTGCCAGCAATGGTCAGCTGGTGGTGGCCCTCGTAAATAATTCCGAAGCTACCCTCAAGAGATACTACAAAGAAGCTCGACGCATACGCCTGCAGCCGTCCAATGCGACTATGGATCCTATATATGTCGAGCCAGGTACTCCGCTCAAGATCCAAGGCATTGTCATTGGTTTAATCCGTAAATACTAACCATCTCAGCCATAGTCGCGCTACTAGTTCGTGCTAAGCGCTATTGCAGCGAGCGAATAGAAGCTATGCCAACTTTAAACACATAGAGATTGAGCAGAGCTCCAGCATATGCGCCTGCTAAGTAGCCGAGTGAGCCAACAGTATCAAACTGCACGTTGAGCAAGAACTGACCAAACAATCCGAGCCAATACGGCCATAACACTTTGAGGGTTAGACTGAGAAAGATCAGGAGTCCTATGATGATAGAGACGCGAATAAGTGGTATACGCAAGCGATCCTTCAGTTGTCCGCGATTTGTGTACTCCTTCTCTACCTTTACTTCATTGCGGGCATTGACGTATGCGCTAGCCATAAACCACACCGCCGTGTAAGCCACCAGACCCACCACACTCCAAAACAATACGATCACGACCGTATTAACCGTACCAATTGCCGTAAAGGCATTAATTTGTTCACCCAGCGTCTCGCGCAATACAGTCTCGTTTAAGCTACTCTGGCCAGTAAGAATAGCCACGATGTCCACATAGTAAGTCAACGCAAACGTAAGTGAGGCTAGTAAGGCCCCGCCGACAATTTGAAAAGCTGAGACACCTAAGATCTTCTTCATAGGCTACTTACTTGTGTCATCCCGATAGTTCAGACTTACCGACGTGGCGCCAGAATCACCACTCCCACCAGCGATCACTACGACCAAGTCGCTCTTACCCTTCGTGTACGTTGAGGTAGCTACAGTGCCAAAACTTACCTGACCATTCTCTTTGAGCTGCCAACCATTCTTGGCTAGTTCTTTTTCATAAAATTTCGAGACATCCGCCGTGTTGTCATTGGTACTAAACGTAACATTGTACGAGCCTTTGCTTAGGCTAGCTGAGAACTTAATGGTCGACGGCTGGTACACTGGTACGTCAGCAGGGAAGCCAGCGGGGAGCTCCTTGCCTGTTGAAACTGTCGACTTGCCGCCGTCACCTTGCAGCGTCACAGAGCCAGATTTGCTATCAATCTTAGCTTTGTTGCCCGTTATAGCCGTCACCCCGCCTTCGAAGATACTCTTGGCCAAGAAGGTGGCAGCCAGACCGCCGAGAATACTAAGCCCAATCAATACCGCTATGACAATCACGATGATCTTTACGGTATTATTCTGCGGCTGCTTTGGTTGAGATGTCGAACTTCCAGCACCCGTAGTGTTGGTCGACGTAGCTGTTGTCGGTGCCGTCTTAGTTGGACCGTCAGTTTTAGGCGTACGTTTAATTGACTCCATCGGCCTTTGTGGACGTTTGCTCGTCTGATTATCTGGGGTCGTCGCCATTATTTCAGAAGCGTTACGCCACCAATGATTGGAAGGGGCTTCATCTCGCCATTAAGCGCATTGAGTATACCCATTACCGCGAGCACAATACCTGCTAACCCCACGAGTGGCATCAAGAATAGTCCGCCAATGAACAGCATAATTGTCCCAAGTATCATCGATACAAACCAAAGCGCCATCCAAGTCAGTAGCAGTACCAGCCCTTGGTTAGCGTGGTACATGGCAAACTTAGAGTCTTTATTAGTTAGCATTGGGATAAAGAATATAATGTAGGCAAGTGCCGCCATTGTTTTTATGTTTTGATCTGTCTCTGTCGCTTTAGATTTGGGCTGATCGGCCATGATACTATTCCTTGTTTAAAGTTATTATGCTTAGCTTGATAATAGTACGGAGTGGGTGTTTACGCAACTCTCGAGGACGGAATGGTAACGCGTGGCTACTTACGCAAGTATTCTGGTACTGCAAACTCAGCAAACTCGGGTAGTAGGTTCTTGCCGTAAATAAGCCGCGAAAAAGCCTCGGCCTCGTACTTGGCGCCATTGAGCGCATGATGCGGCTTGGGCTCAGGCGGAATACCGACGTACTTGAGCGTAGTATCGGCGCTCAGGCGAGTTAAGCCCTTCTCCATTGGCGGCTTAATTCCCCTACTCAAATGGTGCGCGTAAGATAATGAATGCAAATCAACGGTTCGGAAGCCAAACGGCATTGGTTGCTGGTAGCTAAACTGGCTCTTGAACGCAAAGTCATGTTTGAGCTCGTGGCGCTCGGCAGCAAAGCTCAGCATGGCGAGGTCAAGCCAGACCACGTTCTCACCTGCTAAGGTAATTTCCTTTTGCTGCTTGGCCCAATCAAAAAACTTCTCGACCAGCTCGCCCTCGCTTAACTTGGTCTTGTCGGTCGCCTCTGCCATAGTAAAACCACAGTAAGCAATGGCCGACTCATCGATCTCTGCGCCTTCAAATGCATAACACTCTTCGTAGAATTGATTCTCGGGGTTATTAAAGTCGACCGCGCCAATACTGAGCAGGGAGTTTTTTTGCGGGTCTATGCCGCTGGCTTCTACGTCGATAACTATCATAACGTCTAGTATAGCCGAGAATTACGCGTAAAGGTAGGAGCCCCCGGCGAACAAGTCGCCGGGGGCTTAAAACGAGCATTAGGCTGCTCTATTTGGTCAGCTGGGCCGCCACCCACTCCTCGCGAGTAAGTTCGGTCAGGACGTGGTCGACCCACTGGCCGTCCCGCCAGTACTCGGCGTGCCAGCGGCCGACCTCACGACCAAAGTTCATCTGGAGCTTACCCGACGCCTCGTTGGGTGCCAGGTAGCCAGCCTTGACCTTGCGCAGTGGCAGAGTCATGAAAACGTGGTGGAGCGCAAGCCGAGCTGCTTCGGTAGCAATGCCTTTCCCCCACAAACCCGGTCGGCCAATAAAAATGCCGACCGTTGCATGGCCATTCTGCCAGTCGATAGCATCAAAGCCGATCGACCCAACGCAATTGCCGTCGACCACAATGGTCCAGCTCAGTGTCTGCTTGTCGCTGCCACGTGCCTCGATCCATTCCAGCTCAGAACGAATGCTGGGCGGCGACTGCACTACAAGGTACTTACTAACCTCAGGGTCAGACAACATCTGAATGAACAGGTGTGCGTCCTTCTCTGTGTGGGGCCGAAGCTTGCACTTCTCACCCTCAATTACTGGTCCGTACATCGCTGCACGTCCTTTCCCTTAACCTGCAATTGTTGCGGGCCGGAGAGCCTTGTTGCTCAGCCGGAAGGGACTCTGAATTCTTTACTATGTCGTTATAAAGTACGTCAGAGCCCCTCGCGACAGATCAACCCAATACGATACTTGGATTGGGTGGGGCATGGGCTATTCGCCCATACCCCACCGTCACCCTCCTTTCTATGTCAATCCAAATGCTCTCCAATTTCCCTAGCCACCATTTCGGCGTAGCGCCCGCCCTGAGCCAGTAGCTCTTGGTGAGAGCCAAACTCGACGATCTGGCCGTCTTCCATGTAGTAGACCACGTCGGCCGACTCGACAGTGCTCAAACGGTGTGCAATGACCACAATGGTGGCTTGGCGGGACCGAATCATCTCATCCACCGTTGCCTTCACGAAGTCTTGCGAACGTGCGTCAAGCGCGCTCGTGGCTTCGTCCAAGATCAGCAGCTTGGGGTTGCGCAACAACGCCCGGGCAATCGCCACGCGCTGCCTCTGTCCGCCGCTCAAACGCACGCCATTCTCCCCCACCTGACTGCTGTAGCCGTAGGGTAGTCTGGCAATGAACTCATCGGCATGTGCGCGCTGTGCAGCCTCGTGCACCGCTTCGTCACTCACCAGGGTGTTACCCATGCGAATGTTGTCAGCAATGCTGCCATCGATCAGCTGTACGTCTTGCGACACGACCGTAACCATCTGCTGGCGCAGGTAGTCGTAGTCGAACTGTCGCAAGCTAATGCCGTCGAAGAGAATCTTCCCTTCGGTCGGGTCGGCCTCACGCGCCAGCAGTGCGGCCACCGTTGACTTGCCGGCCCCAGAGGGTCCAACCAGCGCAATGGTGGTATTTGGCTCAATCACCAAATCCAACTCCTTAAGAGTCGGCACACAGTTGCCGGGGTGCGTAAAACCCATGCTGCGCAACTCGATCCTCCCCTCTGCCGCAGTGGGCTTCTGGGGAGCAGCGGGCTGCCGAATGCTCGGAACGGTCCTGAAAAGCGCGATGTACTCATTAAGCGCCTCGCTGCCGTCCGAAACGGCTCGCTGCACGTCCCGAAACTGGTAGAGGTTAATGAAGATTCGCCTCAACCAGTCAATTACCAGCACCACGGTGCCGACAGTGACCGCGCCACTAGTTCCGTTGTGCAGCAACGCCAGCAGCGCATACATGCCTAGGAAGGCAGCCATCAGGACGTATTCGGGACGACGCTGATAACGGCGCCAAGCGCGATTACGCTCAATGTCGTCTTCGGCATAGCCATCCAGAATTCCCTGATAGCGCCGTGCAAAGCTCGCCTCGACCCCGAATTGCTTCAGAGTACGTGACTTAGCCGAGAGCTCAGTCCCACGCGTGTGCATGTCCTTCCAGGCATGGTGGCCAGCCTTGTCGATTGGTTTGATGTAGCGACCGTTGTAGGCCATGACAGCCACGAACAACCCGACCACAATCGCACCAAACAATGCAAAAATCGGACCAAAGATGAACAAAGCCACAATCGTCAACACGATCCGAATCACCACGGGCAAGCCGTTGTAGATGACTCGATCGGTCAGATTGTCGATCCGGTTGAGGTTCTTGGCGATCAACGATTCCTTCTCGCCCGTGCCGTGCTCAAGGTGCCACGCCACGTCCATGCTCATCTGCTTTGCCTGACCAAAGCCAAGCAGCATTACGTACTGATGCCACGCAGCAACATGCCGAGTATGGTTCATCGTATTGGCAACAATGCGCACAACCACATCGATGGCCAGCATGACGCCAACAATGCTCATGAGGTAACCCAGGCTCCTACCCTGCGTGATGCCATCGATGAAGTACTTCACTGGATAGATCTGAACGATCTCCAGCAACTCGGTAACAACGAGCCAAAAGAGTGCTTTTTTGGCATCCTTTTTGACCTGTCGCACCTTTTGGTCTCCACCGGGCTCCTTGGCGATCAAGCCAACCAGCTCGAAGAGTTTGCGAATTGCACCCAGCATGGGGTGCCCCTTTCTGTTGTGGGGGATGTTAAGAGAAACTTATTGGATTGTGAAAGAACACAAATCTTAGCTACAGAGGCCGAAGCCCAGAACTAAAAAGAGCTCGGACCGTGCCGAGCTCTTACTTGCGTTCAATCAGAAAACAATTAGTGAAGTCGACACAGCACCGCTCGCATTTCTACTGCTAGAATTGCGCGAGCACCTTGCGGCTGGGGGTGTGTGTTATTTGACATAGTGAGAGCAGTATATACATATATTATGTACTTGTCAAGAGTTCTTATGCTTGGTTTTGGGTTTTAGAGACTGGACGGCAGTGGTATGATAGGAGTATGACAAAAGCCAATCAATACGACGATCCAACATTCAACTACCAGGACTACTGGGATGGGCGCGACTACGAAAACGCCGCCGAAGAACTTGCCCTGAACATGCTCCTCGGCAGCAATGTGTTCGAGAAAGCCGCCGACATCGGTGGTGGCTTTGGGCGCTTAGCCAAGCTGTTGCGCAGCTACGCCAAGCACGTTACCGTCATCGAGCCATCCAAGCAGCAACGCGATCGGGGCAAGGACTTTACTAAGGGGCTCAAGGACGTCGACTTCAAAGATGGTCAGGGCGACAAGCTACCTTTCAAAGACGGTGAGCTTGGGCTTATTACCATGATCCGCGTCATGCATCACTTACCGGACCCCAAGCCTACCTTCAAGGAACTTAACCGTGTGCTAAGTAAAGACGGTACGCTCGTCCTAGAGGTCGCCAACTCACTCCACTTCAAGTCCCGCCTCAAGGCCGCCGCCAAGCTCAAGCGCGTCTCCAAAGAACCAGTCGAGCGCCGCAGCGAGACAAACATCAAGGAAGAATCAATTGCCTTCGTAAACCACCACCCTAAGGTTGTAAGCGACCAGCTCGAGAAGGCCGGCTTTAAGGTAGAGAAGATCCTCTCGGTTTCAAACCTGCGCTCACCAGGGCTTAAGAAGGTACTCCCCGAGAAGACCATGATTCGTATTGAGCGCGTGTTGCAACCAGCATTGGCGCGCTTCTACTTTGGGCCAAGTGTATTCTTCCGCGTTCGCAAGAAGTAGTTAGATCTTCCTACCATCGTAAGCCCAGTGCAAGAGCGCTTGGCGTTGACGCGGCCGGCAGGCCTCGTCGCCTGGCTGGCAATTCGCCTGAATCTGACCAATATGCCGGCGCATAGCCTTCCAGCGCTTAATTTGCCGAGCGTCTTCCTCGGGAATCCGCCGCCCCATGTAGTAGCGACAATACCACTGGAACCAACCGCGTGGGTCTTCAGGATATATCCAGCCTTTGCGTTGCCAAACTTTGAGACTCTGACTGGCAGCGACCCTAAAGTAGTTCAGGTTTGGGTCAGATGCATCACTGGCAAAGCGTGCATGCTCAAACCAATCAGCTGGAAATTCCGCCTGACAGTCCCGCATGTAGCGGCCGCCAAACACACCCAAGGCCAAGAGTTGCTTTGGCGTCAACTCGGGCTTAAACACCGAGTCATAGTCTCGACCAATGGGCGCCACCAGCTCGTAGCTATACCCATGCTGCATTTTATCGTCAACCGTAATTATTCGCTTTTCCATACTACGATCATACCATGATCGACTAGCGCGCCAGATTGATCGAGGCTATAATGCAATCAAGAAGGAGGATTATGAACGAGCACACAACATACGGAATCATCGGCGCTGGCGCTATTGGCCAAGCACTTGGGGCAACGCTACGTAGAGCTGGCCGAACGGCAGAATTTTGGGACCAAGACGCGTCCCTCTGCACCATCAAATCAACAGACGAACTGGCCAAGCACTGCAATGTCCTCATCCTCGCCGTACCATCCAATGCAGTGCGACCCGTTATAACAGAGCTGAAAGCCCATTTGTCCAAACACACCGTCCTCACGGTCGCTAAGGGTGTCGAGGCTGGCTTTGTTACGATGGACCAAGTGTTCGCCGCCGAGCTTGATGACAGCACAGACTATGGCTTCCTCTACGGGCCGATGCTGGCGGGCGAAGTAACAGCTGGCGAGTACGGCTACGGCACACTAGCAAGTAAGCAAACCGATACGACGCAGCAGATTATTGCCGACTTGGCAGCTGGCAAGCTGTTTGTGCGGCCGTCCAATCAGGTGCACGACGTTGTGCTCTGTGCGGTGCTCAAAAACATCTATGCGCTCGGTCTCGGTGTGGCCGACGGACTAGACCTGGGCATGAACGCCAAGGCTCAACTTACCGTCAACATGCTCGCGGAAATGCATGGCGTCCTACGCGCCCTACAGCTCGACGGCGACTTAGCCTACGGCAGCAGTGGGCTGGGTGATTTACTTGCCACTGGCTGGGGTAGTACCTCATACAACCACCATGTGGGTGAGGCGATTGGCGAAGGCGCCACCTCGGGATTGAGTGGCGAAGGGCTTAATTCGCTCATGGAAATCCCGCACGTGCTCGAACTAAGCAACTTCCCCATCCTCAAAAGCTTACACCACATTATTGTCAGCAAAGCACCCGCGGAGCAACTGAGTGATCTCATCCGCTAACAACGACTTGGCCATCGTACTCGATGTGGGCACGACCAATGTGCGTGTGGTCGTTATTGACGATAAGCAAACTATTGTCTTTACCAGGCAAGAAGCGATTACTACAATCAGCCCCCATACCGATTGGCGGGAGCAAGACCCCAATGCTATCCTCGCCATCTGCCAAGGCCTTATTGCGGCAGCGCTCGAAGCTGAGCTCGGCATCACCAGCGCCACGCCGCTTGGCATCACCAATCAGCGTGAAAGCGTGTTGGCCTGGGACTCCGCTACAGGCCATGCCCTGACCCCGCTTATTCTGTGGAGCGACAAACGGACTAAGGACTATTGCGAGCAGCTTAAGGCTGCCGGACACGAACCAATGATTCGGCAGAAGACTGGCCTGTTCCTAACCCCCTACTCCTCGGCCAGCAAGCTACACTGGCTATTGCAACAGCCCGCTGTGCAGGCCAGTCAGCATGTTGCCCTCGGCACTCTTGATAGCTGGCTCGTCTTCAAGCTCACTGGTCAACACCTCACCGACTACACCAATGCCTGCCGCACCATGCTCTATAACATCCAGTCCAAACAGTGGGACAGTGAGCTCCTCGAGCTGTTCGCCATCCCTGCCCAATACCTGGCCAAGGTGATTGAGAGCAAAGCCGACTTTGGCATGTGGCATGTCGACGACACCACCAATCTGGCTATCAGCGCAGTAGTTGGTGACCAGCAAGCCAGCATGTATGCTGCGGGTACGGGCGCCGGCACTACCAAGGTAACCTACGGCACAGGTATCTTCCCCATGCGCGTGCTGGGCGACGATTTTAGTCTCCAGGAAGGCTACATAACCACCCTTGCTATAGGACCCGGTGCACAACCCGTCTATGCGCTGGAGGGCAAGGTAGAGAACGCCGCCCCGCGCGTATCGGCAGTCTATGGCATAGACAAGCCCGCCTTCGACAAACTTATGCTCACGCTCGCCCACGAAGCGGCACCAGTCATAGCTGGACTCATTGATCAACCAGGCACAACGGTCTACGTCGATGGTGGCATTAGCCAAAACAATGACATCTTAGCGGAGCAAGCTCGGTTCAATCACATTCAACCCCAAAGGCTGGCTAGCCACAACGGTTCAGCCCTGGGTGTAGCTAAGCTAATCTTTGCTACTAATGAAGGCTAGTATACTTTTGTAACACAGCTCACATATATGGAGCTTCTTCACCTCCGAACGATGGTTAGGCGGACTAAGCAAAATCGCCCCGTATGTGGTGAGTTCTTGGCCGCACTAGTCACATTTCGGGGCGATCGCCATATACTAATCTTTTACGCGTGCTTTGGACCGACGTACTTGGCGTCGCCAAAGGCCAGCATGAGCATGCCAATGATGTTAAAGAAGAACAGGCCAATTACGCCAAAGGCGGCACTCTTACCAAAGTGCTTGGCGAGGTCAATCGAGAGCATGATGCCAACCACGATATTCACTACTGGAATGAACAGAAGTAAAAATCCTAAGCCGTTGCGGCCAGCTATCTGAAAAAGTACATAGGAATTATAAAACGGAACAAGCGCCTTCCAGCCAGCTTCGCCAGCTTTTTCAAATACCTTCCACATTGTGACTATAGCGAGAACAATTGCTGCCAAATAGACGAGCCACAGGACGAACAGTCCTCCCAGCGCTCCAGAACTTGTTGCTACCTGATATGATGATGTGTCCATACTGTCTCTCCGTGTTTAATTATTCTCATAATACACCAACCGCGGACATAGCTAAAGCTCAGTTTTTATTTGATATCGTCACCAACAACCGTCTCATAGTCGGCACTACTCTCTTGCTTGATAATACCGCGCACACTATCCTCGTAGACTACCTTGCCAACTTTGTTGCGAACAACGATCTTGGTGCCCTCTGGTGCAAATGGCGTCTTCACTACGACACTCTTTTGCGGATAAGTAGCCACCCGAGCGAGCGAGCCGTCAGCCGATAGCGTCTCGGCGATTACTACAGGCACAGCGAAGGACGCCGTATGTAGTACCCCCGACACCCCGACCAACGCCAAGGTGTATTGAGTTTCGTCCGTCTTGGCATCAGGACTGTAGCCGTTATACTCAGTAATGCCGGCTAGGGCAAAGAGCTTATCGGCATTGCCTGTGATAGTGAGCTCTATGAGGAGGGTGTTTTGAGCTTCGTCAACCACAGCTGCACGATCAATTGTTTGATCGGTGCTACTCAGTGTGCCCTCCGAACTCTGCTTAGCTTGCTGGATGTAGATCCGCGCCGCCAAAGCAACCATCCCTATTAGCAAAGCACCCGCCCCGAGCAAGATTAGCCTCTGGTTTTTTGGCCGTGGCTGGTGAGTACTTGCCTGATGATCGTTATGTGTAGTTGGGTCCATGTAATCCGCTCCTTAGCGTACTGATGCTTTATAATACCTGTCCAGGGTATCTTGAATAATCTTAATTGAGACCGAGTTAAAAGTTCGTGACGTGCCTGCCATAATGCTGGTCTGCGAAGGCCGCGCCCAGCTTGCGCCAGTACAGCCCTTGTACCACGTTACGCTGGGTAAGTTCTTCCAAACCGACCAAGGACCCGCCGTGGTGCGCCAACTAGCTGGCGGTACCTTGCCAACACACTGACTGTAGCGAGCGTCGGGCGAATAGCCACCGTAGACCTGCGTAAAATAGTCTTCGGTGTAGACGTATTCGTCCATAAGCCCCATCAGGTGGCCTAGTTCGTGCACTACTAGATCGGCGTCTACTACGGCCAAGGTAGAAGCGGCGTATTTGCCGTTTACAGCTTCGGCCGAGCCACCATAGGTTCGACTGTTATATATCACGATCACCTTGTCGGCTGGCACGCGTGCAGACGTAAGAGCCTTGGCGACCAGCGTATTGCTACACTCTAGCACCCGTGAAACGGGGCTACTGACCGCACAGCCAAGGCTAGAGCTAGAGCTGGCTACGCGGTACACAATGTTAGCTTTGTTACTTGCGAATGGCTGTTTGGCGTTAATTTGCCCAATCACCTTGGTCGCCCATGGCTTAAAGCTCGCGGCGTCTTTAAACCCAGCCCCAACAATTGCAATGTTAATCTTGCCTACGCGAGCTGGAGTTGCGGTTGTCGAATAAGCTCCGAAGAAGTCGGCGATCGACTGAACCTGAGCGGGTGTTAGTACTCCGGTTTTAGTCGCCTTAATGAGCCCCTGGAAGTTCTTAATAGCCGCGGCCGTCTTGTCATCAATAGTGCCAGTTACAACGACTGTCGGGGCAGCCTTCTTGAGATTGTATTGTACCGCTGACACACACTTGTCAGTCCGTCGAGCCGAGGTGTCCTTGGAACCCTTCTTGAGCGTTGGGTAGGGCTTACGACATAAGTGAGGGTTCGAGGACTTAGCCTTTGAATTATCAGATGGTAGTGTAAAGTCATCAGCGAGAGGTGGCTTAGGCGTGTTTTGGGTACTGCGCTGTGGCACTGATTTAACCGCTTTTGGTGCCGAAAGGGTGGTAGCGTAGCGAGCAAAACTGTCTTTAAAGTAATTCTGAGATTCTTGCGAGGTCGCAAGGCTAGCCACTACATCGGCGTAGCTTTTTGTCTTTACATCGAGCTGTCTCGTCCAGTAATCGAGTCCGCTCGCGTCAGCTGGTCGGCCTGTTAGCTGGGTGTAAACTTCGGCCACAAACTGCCCGTTATCGGCAGCAGCAACGGTCTTACTAAGCTTTTGCTTAGCCGTAGCTAAAGGCATCTGCGCTTTGTTGGCAAAATATGCCGTAATAGCGTCACGCGACTTTTTACCTGAGTTTAGCTGGGAGAGCCAATAGTTGTAGCCTGCTGCATCTGGCTTTTTGCCGAGAACGTCTGTATATAGCCTCGTAATAAAGGCCGCGTTGGTCGTGTTGGCAACCACACGTGTCTTGGGTGGCTTAAAGAAGCTGGGCACCATTTTTACTGGCGTCGTTCGACCCTCGGTAAGGGCATCTCGCCAATAGATCATGCCCTGAGAGTCAGGCGACCGACGTAGGCCTGCCACGTACATGCGATACACCAACGCCTCTGCGCTCTGCGTGGTGCAGACCGAGCTGGTGGAGGGCGCAGCTTCAGCCCCGGGAGAGCAAGTAAACATACTATATCGATAAGCTGGTGCTGAACTAGCTAACGAACGCCATACTACAAAGAGCCCAACAGCAACAGCTGCAGCCACAGCGAGCGCCACTCGGTTGAAGCTGAACTTACCCGGAGCCTTAAGTCCTCTTTTCCCAGACGAAACTGGCTGCTGATCTGTATGTAACTTTTCCGTTGAGTGTTCCAATAGTTTCCCCTACCTAACTGGTAGTTTCACCTGTAAATATACCATAGGCGTAATGAATCAAGCAAAGAACGAGCGTAACGGTAGCACTAGGCTGCTGCGCCGCTAAAGTGCCAAAAAAGGTACTATCGACGCCATCACAAACAGCGCTAAAATCACATAAATGAATATCTTAATTCCCATATCTCTATCATACCAAATAGGAGCCGACGTTTCAGCCGGCTCCTATTCAAATTCTTCAAACGCTCCTTACGGACTAAACTTTGCGCACATCCTTACCGTGCACTACAAGCGCGTAGAGAACCAGGACATTTACGGTAATGAGCATGATTGTCCAAATTGGATACGCCGTTACGTATGTCATGTTAGCTACCAGCGCCAAAGACGTTAGCACGACTGCCACAATGCGACCAAACGCATTGCCAGTAGTGACCGAGTAGCCAGCGGCTATCAGTAGTAATCCGGCGACCAAATGTACCCAGCCCCACGCCGTAACGTCCACTACGGCTGCCCGCGAAGATGTTACGAGCAAGAAACTATTATTGAGCAACGCGCCCAAGCCGTACAGCGCTTGGACCGCGCCAGCTACCATCAGCACCACACCAGCGAACAGAACCCAGCCTACCCATCCAGAAACTTTGTTATTTTCAGCCATATTAAACCCCATTATTATCATTCTAAGCTGATAATCGTACTATTGCGTTCCCGTGTCAAGTGCAGTATTTGTCTGATATCACAACTTCAGAATGAAAATTTTGTAACCACCCGTATAAGTTCCTCTTGCAAAACCCCACCGCCAAGACTACCATGGGCGTATAATCAAGGAGTTCGTTATGGGATGCTTATTTGCTCTTATTATTATGCTTTCGCCACGCTTCGGGATCATCCTGCTGTGGGCATTTACCAATGTAGTTAATCGAGCTTATAACGGCATACTCATGCCGTTGCTTGGGCTGCTCTTTGCGCCCTGGACTACGCTATTCTATATGCTCGTGGCATCATCAGGATCGGTCAACTTCGGCGGCTGGCTGTTTGTCGGCATTGGGCTACTTATGGACATCGCCAACTATAGCCAATCCTACGTCTACCGCAGCCAGGTGCCTTACGGCTACAGCAAGTCAGGTAAGTAGTCCCTGATAGTGCACTAAATAAGGTGCTATTGCAACAGATATAGTAGAGCCGAAGAGCTTCGTAGACAAGACGGTCTATTCTGTCGATTTACCTATTTTATGATGAAGTGCCTCGGTGCCAAACTTATGCTGGCTAGTCTCGTAAATACTAAAGACCATCTCCTTGAGTTGAGCGATCGACTCATTTTGCTCACTTAGCTTTGTATGTAGCTTATGTATGTAGTAAAACTGCACGAGCAGCAATATGATCAAGAAGATTGTCACGATGTCGAGCACAAATATCTGTAAGGGAAAATCGTTCATGCCTACATAATACTACAACCGCAGTCTAAGCAGCAACGCTACTTTCGACCCCTCTTGCCTAACCTTAAGCCGAGCACAAGCCAGAATACGAATACCACTAATGCTGATATAAAAGCAAAACCAGAGCCGAGCTCGTGAATGACTACCAATGATGTAGCAGTTATTATTCCCCCTCCCATAAACGGCTCAAAAACCAACTGCTTATATGAGAAGCTTTCTTTCGCGCCAGAAGTATTGGCTGGGTCGGCCAGTCGTTGAAACATGAAGCCTGTCGCAGTCGTCCCCATGGATTGCCCTACATTTGTAAGGCCTTTTTCAAACCAGAACGAAGGAAACATACGCGGAGCTAAGACAAAGAATGAGAATAGAATCCAGCCGATACCTGCTAGCCCCATCACTACGAACACCTCCCAGTTAGCGGCAATAGCTGTGAGCGAGACCGTAGCAATTGCGCTGGCTATAAGTACGTCAAGCGCGATTGAACCAATTACTTCGGAAATCCTCCTGGAAAGTAACTCTTGTTTGCCCGCACGGCGCAATGCAAGCTGCACCACAAGCCCACCCACCATTGCGAGCGGAAAGAACGGCACGTAGGGCATAAATCGAAGATCCGTTATTTTATCAAGCGTAGCCGCCTCTGTCGCCTTAAGCAGAGTGAACATGAGCCAACCCAATACTATAGCTAGGGCATAAGCAAGAACGCTACGCATAATCACCCCGGGGTTTGAGGCAATCCTAGTGCCGAGTGTTTGCAGATTATAACCGCTTCTAACTTGTTGACGGCGTTGTTTTTGCCACTCCACCTCATCCTCAACCGTCCCTAACTTTCGCTTCTGCCAATTCACTATTAGTACACCCGAGATAACTGCCGCGAATATACTCAGTGTGGCCAGGGCAAGCGCGATATCAGTACCTGCAGACCAGCCCAACCTATCAAATACCGGCGCAAGACCAGCCGAGGTTCCGTGACCACCTTCAAAGCTTATCTCGATCAAGGCTCCAGCAATGGGAGGCGTCTTAAACAATGGCGTCAAGATCAATACAGCCAAGGCAATACCAATAACGTATTGCCCCCATGCTAGCGTATTACCAAAAGCGATCTGCGCGCTCGCTGTCCGCCAGACTTCCTTACGTGAAGGAATATGCCTACCCAAGAACAGTCCTGCGAAGACCACGATTATGAGGTACTTTGGTAACATTCCCCAATAGGTGGTCACGTCTTTGGATATAAGATTAAACACTTGTGGCCCGAGCACTAGGCCAAATAAGCCAGCTATGAGTGAGCTTGGTAAATACAACTTTTGCAGCCGAGTCGAGCGCCGTTTAAGAAAACGAGCCACGACAATTACGCCGAGAAGAATAAGCATACTTTCTACAAATGGAGACATACGTCCATCATACCAAAATTAGCAGCTCCAGTGTGCTGAGGGTCTGGGCTAAAGGAGTTAAAAACTAAATCTTTATAAATCGAGCTGCCTTAGGGTTACGGTGCGGGCAACCAGGCCAGCAACACGGCCGACGCTTGCCCTCAATAAGCTCACTTACCGTCCTCTTAATGTGGTTGTCACGTGTTTCCTGCTTCTTTACCGTGATTGTCCAGCATATCCACTCATTTCGTGCCAGGGGCGTAATGTCGTCCCATGCAGCTTGCGCCTTAGGGCTCGCGAGCAAAGCCTTTCGCAAATCCCCTGGAACTTCATGGACAACACCCTGTTTGAGCATATTATTCATACTCACATCATACCAAAAACTACCTAATAATACCCTCAAACCTTGCTAGTAATATCGCGCAAAATCCTTATTGCCTTGGGCCCAACTCCATGGAGTGTGAGTAGGTCTTGATCAGACATCTTCGCTACCTGCTGGAGCGTATAAATTCCAGCAGCACTAAGTGCCCTAACAGCAGGCTTACCTATACTCTCAGGTATGTCTGAATCCTTATCGTTCATATAAGTACTATATCAAAAAGAGACCGACAGGTCTCTTTTCTAAAGCATAAGTTCTTGGCTCCCTCTAGTAGACACATTACGAATGGCAAGTACGGACTTTGATGTGCGTAAAATTAACGATATAAAAGAAATGTTGATTACCGTATGACCTACATTATAGACGAGTTTGATTTACCTGAGCCAGATTTTGATATGCCGAGCTTAGGCATTTGCATACCAGATTTAGAACTACTACCTTTGCCAGAACTTGATTTAC
>JAYRIB010000029.1:0-2884 GCA_041907025.1 Candidatus Saccharimonadia bacterium
AGCGTTAATCGCTATGTCGTTGTGGGGCACCCGAGCCACCTTAATGTCATCCATGATATGACGATAGGTGCTGCTACGCAAACGCATAATCTCGCTCAGCACCGGCACGCCATCCGGATCATCAGCCGAACCGTTGCCCACAATCAGTAGCTGCGGAATGCGAGCCATCGCCAAGCCTCGCCGAAGCATCTTCTCCCGAGCCAGCGCGTACGCAGCCATAGCGTTTGGCATACCTTTGGAAGGGTCAAAGCGAGCCACCAATGCAACGTATGGCCTCGTGGTGCTGAGGGGCAATTGGTGCTCGGTCGCTGCCAATTGCTGATTAATAAACTCAAGCCCAGCTAAGTTCTCAGCTTCGCTCAATGGACGGTTCAAGTCGTCAAGCGGATCACTCGCAGCGGGCACAAACGCTACCTTTTGGGCCGGTACGTCAGGTGGCACAAATTCGTTTTTGGGATGCACAACGAAGATGTCTGATGCGCAAACCTGGTTATGATTCCATATATAGTCCCACGTTTTGTGTTGCGCTGTACCCGGAGTGCTCATGAGCTTGCCTTCGGTCTGGATATGATCTCTAAAAATTATCTTTGCCTCTGGATTAAGCCCTGGGCGTCCGCCAAACCCTTTAATGTAAGGAATTAGGCCTGATGGTTGCCAGTCATCAATTACAATAACGTCTGCGGTGCTGATGGGGCCGGTTAGTGCTTCTACATTCTCTTTGGTCCAAGCTTCGTAGACGGCTTTGTCTTCGGCCGTCAACTCCACGCCAGGACCAGCTACATTCTGCAGTACGTTATGAAACTTCCGCTTAGTTACCAAGAAGGCCTTTTCGTCTGGCTTCAGAACATACCAATGAGCGTCCACACCAACTGAGCGCAACAGCGCGATCAGTGGTGCACGCATAATTGCTACGCCACCACCCTCGTAGGTTGCGTTAATAAATATGATGCGCTTGCCAGACAGTGCTGCAGCATACGCCCGCAATACCGCTACATCATCATTCGAACCGACAGCAGCATAATCACCTGCAGTGATCTTGCTTATTATATGGACTTCACGCGTAGCTTCATTGAGACGCTTTGTAAACGTTAAGGCACTATCACTCGTACTACCTACAAAGGCTAGAGCCTGCTGGCTCGTAGCCCTAGGCAAGGTGAGTAATGATGAGTGGTAATTATGTGCGTGCATTTTGTTTTTGACTTACTACTTATGTTTATAATACGCCTGCGTAAAACAGGAATCAAGCATGATGTTTCGCCATTGAGGCCCAATATCCAACTAGAGGAAGCTTATGCTAAAATGTACTTAGTTATGGTAGCCATCAAAAAGCTTAGACGCAGCCTTGGGTTGCCCCTGGTAGCACTCTATGGCCTGGGCAACATTCTTGGAGCTGGTATCTATGTACTGGTCGGGAAGGTAGCCGGTGAGGCTGGTTATAGTACTGTCCTAGCTTTCCTGGTTGCTATGGTTATTGCTAGCTTAACCGCCTTCTCCTACATGGAGCTCTCGGGGCGCTACCCGGCAAGTGCGAGTGTGTCGGTATATTTGCACAAAGCCTTTGCTAAGCGCTGGCTATCGGTCGGCATCGGCCTGGCCATGGTGGCCGCTGGTATTACGTCGGCCGCTACGCTTGCTAAAGGCTTTGCAGGCTATCTGAATGTTTTAGTGCCCGCCCCCGAGATCCTCGCTGCAATCGGCTTGCTGGCCCTGCTCGGACTTATTGCAGCCAGAGGTATTGGTGAGTCAGCTACTTTAGCCGGCGTATTCACCCTGGTCGAGATAGCTGGACTAGCACTGGTTATTTTTGCTGGGCGCAACTTGCTTGCCACGTTCGATGCCAGCAAGCTGCTTACAATTGACCCTACTGTTGGACTAAGTGGCATAATCGGCGGCGCGTTCTTGGCGTTCTATGCCTTTATCGGTTTTGAAGACATGGTGAACGTTGCCGAAGAAACCAAGCGCCCCGAGCGAACCATGCCGCTAGCAATACTGATCTCACTCATAGTCTCCACAATTCTCTATTTACTCGTCGCTACCGTTGCCATAGCCACCGTCAGCCCAGCCGAGTTGGCCCAGAGCAGTGCTCCGCTCTCGGTTGTGTACGCCCGTGAAACTGGCAGCAGTGCCTGGTTCTTAACGATCATCGGCATCTCCGCCGCCGTAAATGGTGTCATTGTACAGATTATTATGGGTTCGCGAGTACTTTATGGGCTCTCCCGTCAGGGCTGGCTTGATAGTCGCCTGGCGACAGTTGATGCAAAGACCAAAACACCCGTCCTGGCAACTACTGTCGTGGTCGGGCTTATGGCAATCGGAGTAGCCTTTTTACCCCTGGTCTCCCTAGCGCGACTAACAAGCCTGATCGTGCTCAGCATATTCGCACTGGTAAATGCATCGCTCGTTCTCATCAAACGTCGCCACAAACATCATGACGGAGCCATTACCGTACCCAGCTGGGTACCCTATCTTGGGGCGTTGAGTGCCTCATTGGTTATCATCTACGAGCTGCGGGGCGTCCTGTAGCCCTCTCCGAACTTGCAGCCCAGGCGTATAATAGAAGGATAAGGAGGTACATTATGAGTCTACCCAACACCTACACAAACAAAAACGAAACTGGCTGTTGCGCCGTACCAAACATTAAAGATTGGGATGAGGCGGAAGTGAGCTTTGATAACAAAAAGTTTATTCGGATGCATACCAGAAGTTTTCTGTACATGCCGCTTAATATGACCCACGTCATGACAACATTGCAGCAACAGGCTAGCCAAGCAAAAGCCGAGATGCCACCGCAGGACGCTATGATTCTGAGCCGCGACCTCTCACCCTGGAAGGCCGAGCACCTCTATGCTGTTAGCAAGTCTGTCCCGGGCGCCGACAACGTCAC
>JAYRIB010000030.1:0-2968 GCA_041907025.1 Candidatus Saccharimonadia bacterium
AACATTGCAGCAACAGGCTAGCCAAGCAAAAGCCGAGATGCCACCGCAGGACGCTATGATTCTGAGCCGCGACCTCTCACCCTGGAAGGCCGAGCACCTCTATGCTGTTAGCAAGTCTGTCCCGGGCGCCGACAACGTCACACTCACTGGAGAATACCTTACCAAGGTCTTTGAAGGTCCATTCCAGAATGCTAAAAAGTGGTATGAGTCAGTGCTAAGCTTCACCAAGAGCAAAGGCAAGACCGCCCAAAGAACCTACTTTTTCTATACCACCTGTCCGAAGTGCGCCAAACATTATGGCAAGAACTACACGATCGGTTTCGCTCAGGTAAGCTAACTTTTAAACCAACCAAGAATAGTCTGCCAGATACCCACAAAAAACGCTGCTACAGTCGCGAAGAAGCCACGTGACGGCACAGGTTCGGATTCTGCCGATTCACTACTATTGCTTAGTTGGCCCGAGGTCTTGCGCAGCGTGCTGACATCCTGGCCACTGCTAGTACCAACGCTCGCTCCCTCAGGCTGCCCCAGAGGAGTTGCCGACAAGTTGGAGCCAGTTACAGGACTCGCACTGCCAGGCGGGTTGACTGCTGTCTTCGGAACATCATTAAACGTAATCTTCATAACTTCAATGCCGCCTGTATCTGTGCATGGCGCTTTGCAGGAATCGTTATTGCGCGTATAGGTCATATAAACAGCGTTGCCCTGGCTCAGCTCGGGATGGAAGTATGGTACGTAGGTGGTTTCGCCAGCTACTTCAAAAGCCTTCACAGGAGAGCTCCATGGCCCTTGCGGCTCATTGGCAAAGCTAAAATATACTTGCCGCGAAAAGTTTCCAATCATGGCCTGAACGTACTTGCCCAGCGCGTCGCTCCACATTACCGTGTAGCCATAGTTGCTCACCGGAACGACTGGTTTAGCACGGGCTACGTCCATATTCCAGCTAGTACCATCCCAGAATGTGTAAGCACTGCGCTCGGTTGCTCGAGAAATTAACGCCCGGGCCACGGGGCAGGTCTCGGTACCACACTCTGTAGCGTATAGGTACACGTAGTCGCCACGCACCATCGAGACGCGAAAGGCCGGCTCGGTTGGCCCAAAGAGCAGACCCGGCTGGCGGGTAGCTACACCTTCGCCAGCCCGCAGGGTCGCAACCCCTATGCCAGACTTACCAGCCGATTTATCGGCCCCAGCCAAGAACCGCAAAAAGAACAGAACCGCAGTATTGTTGTTTTGTGCAATTTGCCCACTAGGCCATACCACATAACGATCGTTGGTAGGATTATTCTTAACTCGGTTATACTCAGCTTCTTCTGCCGTCAGCGGAATAACCTGCAGTGGGTTACCCCGGCTATCTACTCCACCCTGCACACTGTTGTATGGGTCAGAGAAGTCCGAGTAGGACGAAGTAGCTGAACGCCAGATGTCTGGGGTTGGTGGATTCGGACTAAAGTTTGGATGATAAAACGTATCACCATACAGCCAAAGTATCTTGCCGCCCAGCACAACACTACCGCCGCCATCACGGCCAACAATATTGGCTGGCACGGCGAGGCGGCCAACCTTACTCACCTCCTTAATATGACTTTGGGTAGTATCAAACCCTACCTGTGACGTAGTGCTGGCCAAACTACGCCATACTATGAAAGCCCCGAGTACTGCCGTAAGTACTATTGCCGGAGCAGCAAATCGCCACCTAAATCGACCAAGCGAATTGGTCGTGTCTTGGCCAGAATCTACTTGCTCGTGAACTCCTGCGGCATGCGGCTGTTTATGATTGATACCCATGTGCTTAGTGTAGCTTTCTTAAAAGTGTATTGTACCACGTTGCCCAATTAGGCTTGGGCGAGTATCAATCTAAAAATCAGCTCGAATTCTTGGTATTACACAAACTGGTTTACGCACTATTGCCGAGCGATAGACAGACCGTAAAGGTTGTACCCTTCCCGGGCTTACTCTTAAGCGCGAGACTACCATCATGGCGAGACACGATGTCCTGAGCCAAAGCCAACCCTAATCCATGGCCAGACGGGTTTGTGCGAGCAGAATCTTTACCTCGATAAAACCTATCAAACACCCGCGCTTGTTCGGCTTGACTCATGCCAGGGCCCAGATCAGTAATGCTCACTTTAACGCTACTCCGACCGACAATATAGCCAACTACTACCTGTTTACCTTCGCTGTATTGATGTGCATTCTCGCACAAGATCTTGAGCACCTCTTCGATCAGTACTGGATCACCCACAACGCATGCTTTGCGCTTAGTATCGCCAGCTAGCACAAGATTGTAACGCTTCTTGTTCGTCGTAACAAAGCGTTTCACGACCGTTGTTAAATCAAACGTCTTCTCGTTGTCGGCATCCCCTGTACGGGTCAGTTTAAGCAGCTGGTCGCTTAATACCCTGAGTCTACCTATCTCCTCTAAGTTGCTATGCAAAACCTCACGCGCTGCAGCGGTACTGAGCTTTTTATCACGCAGTGCCACGTCAATTTCGGCCTGCATAGTTGCAAGCGGCGTACGCAGCTGATGACTCGCGTTAGCAGTGAACTTACTCTGTGCGTTGTGCACCTCCTCAATTGGCCGCAAAGTACGCCGAGCAAACAGGTAGCTGGCAATACTGCCAATCACCAGAATTAACAGATTCTCGATAATAATGTTGTTGAGCAGTTGTTGGCGATCAAGTTCTAGTTGGGTTTCACGTTGCACGTTAAGCTCGTCCAAATAGAGTACGCCACCACGACCCAGTTGGTTCTCGCGCAATATTTGCATCTGCTGTGAGGCACTCCGGCCTAATCGATCCGAGGTAATAATAAACACTGGCAAACTAAAGGCCAGAGACACAAGCATGAGTACCCCCACATACCAAGCCGTTAGCTTCAGGACGGCTGACTCAAACATTTTGTTCACTTACTTGGCCTCGCCAATGCGATAGCCAAAGCCGCGCACGGTTTGAATAATGTCATCCCC
>JAYRIB010000031.1:0-12780 GCA_041907025.1 Candidatus Saccharimonadia bacterium
CTTCTGGGGGCCTTTGTAGGGGCCTTGCTCTTCTGTCACCACACCATCCTGTATGAAAAGGCGGTAATCGCTAAGTGGCAGGTAGTCCATATTATGGGTGACTAAGATAATGGTGCTTCCGAAGTCAGTGCGGAATGACTGTACCAGTTCCATAATCTTGTCACCGTTCTTGGAATCAAGATTACCTGTCGGCTCATCGGCGACTAAGAGCATAGGGCTAATGATTGAAGCGCGCGCCATCGATATGCGTTGCTGCTGACCACCCGAGAGCAGGTTTGGACGATAATCACTGTACTCATCTAGGCCCACGCGGCTAATACTCGCCTTCGCTTCTCCAATTGCTTCCTGATAGCTACGGCCAGTCAAATACAGCGGCAATGCCACATTCTCGAGCGCGCTCAAGCTGTTTACCCAAAAGTTAGTCTGATACACCAAGCCCGTGGTACGAGCTCGAAAGGCGGCACGTTCGTCAGCATCAAGGGTATATAAGTGCACATCATCAACTACGACCGAACCACTGCTGGGGGGCTCGAGACCCGTTAAGACGTTCAGGAGCGTGGACTTACCAGAACCAGATGGACCATAAACAATGGTGAAACTCCCTCGCCTAATGGTAAAGTTCACGTTTTTAAGTACCTCAACTGGTCCGTCCTCAAGCTGGAACTGCTTAGACACGTTCTCAAATTTTACTAAGATATCGCTTGTCATAGGTCGCATCCTTTTATCTTACCATAAGCACTATTCCGCCCGGCTTGCATCGCTACAGCGCCAGTCCAAATATCTTTTGTATGGCGCCGAATATGACGCTAAAGATGTTGTCAGTACCCCGCCCTACTACCACTGACTGGCTCGCGCCAGAAGCAGTGTTGTCAGCTTTGTCAGCTGAGATCGGCTGCACGTTGTACACACTCGAGGTCGCAAGGTCAGAAATAATCACTATGTGATCAGTTGTCAGGCGCGCATCCTGAGCCGTCTTGGTAGTAGCATTCGCGCCAGCCCCCACTCCATAACTAATCTGCGAGGTGGCTGGCTCGTCAGTCTTCCACGTCACGATAATCTGGCCACGTGCTTCAGCACCAGTGCCACGAATGCTGGCCTCGGTGTTAATCTCAAACACCCGCGGTGAGCGCGTATCGAGCGCGGTACGGAACTCTTGGGTCTCTGATACCGCAAGGTTACCCAGGCCATCACGCGTACGAGCTACCAAAGTATAGACTGTGTCGTCTTGTAAGCCGCGGATGATCATCTCGTGGCTCGTCACGGCCTCGCCCGTAATTGCCTCGATCTGCTTATCGCCCTTTGGTCCATATGCCAGCTCGGATGAGCCAGCCACATTGGTGTCCCAGGTCACTTTTTGGGTACTCGATGGCTCGCCTTCGATCGTCTGGAAGCGTAAGTTAGAAATACGTGGTCGAGCTATTGTCGTAAAGCTCGCAACACTTCCATCGTATTCATACCCCAAGCTATCGATTGCGCTGACGCGGT
The DNA here is from genome assembly GCA_041907025.1 of Candidatus Saccharimonadia bacterium. GTDB lineage: Bacteria > Patescibacteriota > Saccharimonadia > CAILAD01 > JADZBC01 > CAYPSN01. Next base: position 1,486 of record JAYRIB010000031.1, read on the forward strand.
AGAAGTACCTCGTGCCATCATTCAGGTTAGGAAGCTCGACTGAATAGCTCGATGGGTCAGCCGACGTATTCACAGATGTAACTGCCCCAAAGGCGGTCGATGTTCCATAGTAGATTTTCGTCCGAGCCGCACCTTGAGTGGTAAAGCGTATGCTTGCTCTGTCGAGATTAATGCTGCTCACGCTCACGTCACTTACGACCGGTGCTGGCGCTGTGGTAAACCGAAGCTCAGCCGACTGACCAGTATTACCGTCATCATCGCTCCATTTGGCCTTGTAATAATACGTCGTACCTGGACTGAGGCTGGATAGCTCTATGCTATGCGCTGTCACTTGGGCTGATTGGTAGGCTTCGGCCGGGAAGTAATTGCCGCTACTCGTACCGTAGGCCACCTTGGTATCACTCACTCGGTCTGTGCCCCAGAATATGCGCGCGCTGCGGGTCGTAATTTCAGTTACCTGTGGTCCCGCGACCAGCACGGCTGGCTCGGTGTAGCGCCCAGTCGGCATCAGTGAGTCACTATTACTCTCTAGCCCACAGTTATTGGCATTATCACAAGCTGCAACCTTGTAGTAATAGGTAATCTGGTCCAGACCGGAGTCCACAAAGCTCGTAGCTGTCGTAGTACCAATGTCGGTGTAGGTAATGTCGTCAACCGAACGCAGAATCTTGTATTTACTCACACCCGAGCCTGGCAAGGTTGGTATGTCCCAGCTCAGTGCTAGCTTCCAGCTGCTAGTAGCCTTGTTAGAGGCATCGATCACCTCTAGGTTGCGCGGCGCGCCAGGGGCGCTGGTATTGGCTGTAAACGAGGTACTCGCACGGTTAGCATAATCTATGTTGCCTGCTTCGTCCCGTGCTACAACATACATCGTATTAAGCCCTGGCTGCGTGGCATAGGCACCCGCACTGAGTGACTCTACTCCAGCCCCGGCAAAGGTGCAATGCTGAGCGTCGGGCACAATGTTTACACTCCAACAGTAATTAGCGTTGCCGGCTTGGCCAACCAAGTCACTTGGCGGATCCCAGCTAAAGCTAAAGCTATTAGTCGCACTCGTCCCTGGGGTCGCGCTCAAGTTCTGCGGCGCCGATGGCGCTGTGCTATTAAAGGCATAGAAGGCCGGTGCACCAGCATCAAAATCAGTAGTAGGCTTATTGGTCATATTGCCAGCGTTATCAAAAATAGCTATTACAAACACGTTGCTACCATTGAAGTCCACTGCTGGGTTACCCGTTAAGTCCAACGTGTACTGGCCCGTCGTGGCGTCAATCGGCGTAAGCGCGCCAGGGTCGCTAAAAGCCTCTACGGTGTCAATAGGACTCGCGCCATTTACCCCATACCAGTTATCAGTACCCGGGCTCCCTCCAAGACAGTAGCCAGTAAAGGCCAGGCCCGCCGACGCTACGCAGTAGCGTATACCTGCCACGCCACTATGATTCCCCGCGCCACCACCGAAAGGGTTATTATCTACAGGAATACTACCTAATGGATCAACATTTGTTGGCCAAGTGAGCTGTACGGTTGGACCCTGAGCTGTGATGGCTGGCAGGCTGGCAACAAACAAGGCCGGAGGCATCGTATCAAGCTTAAACTCGTGTTGCACTGTCGCGCTGCTTACATTCCCTGCCCCATCAATGGTTCGGATGCGTAAGTAGTAATTATCATCTGCTGTCATGTCTTGCGCTATTAAGTTAGCTGAGTACCCAACCGACTCAAGGTCTAATGTTGTATTTGCTACAGCATAAGGACACGCACCGCCGGTGTCGAGTGGACTACTATCAGTAATGGTGCCCTTCGTAGTCAGCGGATCGGCTGTGTCATCAGTACCAAAGTAAATACAATAGCCCTGTACACCCGCGCCGCCTGTATCGGCCGCCCCGCTCCACTGATAGTATGGTTCCGTTACCGGTATACCTAAGCCGCGCTGGAGGCCTAAGTTAGTCCAGCCGCCATTTGGCACCACTATACCCCCGCTACCTCGCGACATAGTAATACTTGTAGGGTTAGTTGGGGCGCTCGCGTCAATCGCGGTAAAGTCGACGCCCACATCAGTAACCGCAAAGCCAGCTTCGGTGCTTGTTTGGGTCGACATAGCTATTTGGTACTGATAATAGCGCTTACCCTCTGGGCTTGAGCATGGATAATCGCTAGCCGGAATCTGTTGGCCATCTACCAGCCATGAGCAAGCGTCACCCGTTACGGCTCCCGACATATCTGCATTATCACTTCCCCACAAGCGGATCATTGGAGCAGGTGCTGCGCTCCCATCGTCTATATGTGTAAGGTGGACCGTACCATACTGCGTACCCGTATTCCCCGTGTCGAATATTGCCGATGTTAGCGTTGCTATCTTTCCGCCGTCCACAGGTGAGAATTCAACAATGCTACTTGTTTTGACTTGCTCGCCTGCACCGATTTTGTACCTATATAAGTAAGGTACCTGAACCTGAGTGCCTGCGCCTGCGCCCACGAAGAAGAAAAACTTAAACGGCTGATCGGCCCCGTACTGCCTCAAGTCAGGGCTGTCAAATTGGGTCCAAGCTATACCGTCTGTGCTGTATTCTTGCACATTATAGACGCCTGAGTTATCAATACCAAATCGGTACCGCATTGTGCTAGCACCATAAGCCAAATCACTTAGAGGGCCTGGTAGAGACTCGAGTAGATTGCCATCTATTCTACTAGCGCCCTTCGCCTGATAACCGCTTGTTGAAGTATTACAGTAAAAGTCAAACCCGAACTGGTCATTTCCTGGATCTGCAAGTAGGTTAGAGCCGAAGTACCTCAGGCTGGCATTCATACTACAGTCATTTTGTGTACCAAATTGCTGAATTTGCGGCGAATATTCGTACACACTACCAGCAGCGGCGGCGGACCGATTCATGGTATCTCCCCTCAGCCAAATTGTTCCTGTACCCGTACCATTCGATTCAATGTTTAAGTTACCACCACTAACGGTCATGGTACCGCCCGACTGGTCATCCCAGGTGGAAAGATTGAGGCTTCCCCCGGTAAAGTCCTCAAAAAAGTCGAACGTAGCCGCACCCGAGGCGGTCGAAGTTACGCCACTGTTTCCAAAGTACATATGGAGAGTATTCATGCCAGTACTCAGTGAGTCGACCCGCACCATCACCTCGGCTGTTACCCCATCAGTTTTAGAGATAATAAAGTACGGCGCTTCTGTCCCAGAGGCGTTCACAAAACGCAAATCGTCAAAGTCAGCCTGCATACCAGTCACGTAAGATACGTTTACTCGCACTTGATAACTAGTCACGTTCAGACTTGAGCGAATATAGATCTTCTTACGATAATCAAAGGATGTTCCGCAGTTGGTGGTATTACACCAGTCAGCAATAGTCGAGGCGCCCATACTGACCTGGCCTGAGGTAGCTGTATTTACATTAGTGGCAGCCGAATACTGATTTGTGTTCGAGGTACCTACCCCGCCACTCCAGTCGGTTTGTGTGAGGGTGCTGAACGCCTTGGCCATGTTGCTTAAGCCCAGCGAGCCCACGATCGCCACCAGAATAAACATCGCAAGCGCTAAGGCATGAAGCTTACTGTGGTGTTTTTTGCCATGCCAGCCAGCGTAGACCTTGCTCTTACGCACCAGATGCTCGTGTGGCCTTACTAGCGTGTGGTGGTGTGCAATGCGAATAGCCTGCGCGCCCTTCTTTGGTGCGGACACTATCAGGAGGCGTATCTTATGGTGAATTTGTTTTTTTGGTTTATCCATATATGGCTTTTGGGTGGTGCTTAAGGTTTGTCCCCCTTAGAATCTCAGAGCCTAACCTTAAGCGTTATTGTATGAGCTCATTATAACCATAAGCTTGTGCCTACGCAACCATAGTTTGAAACAGTTTTTTGTGCACTTTTCCCCATTTGCTTTTGGTTATCCACTTGTTCTTTTTATAGTTATATGACAACATATAGTCATGTTATGCCCATTCTGCCAACATGACAAAACAGAGGTGTTCAATAGCCGCACCACGGCCAGGAGCACCCAAGTATGGCGCCGACGGCGCTGCAAACGTTGCCAAAACGCCTTTACCACCTATGAGGCTTACGACCTGGGTTTCTTAGACGTACGCCAGCGCGACGCCTCTACCCTCTCCTATAGCCGAGCCCGGCTGTTTAGCAGTATCTACCTGGCTTTTGTTGGCAGTGAGCTTGGTAGCGACCAAAACGTCGACAATGTTACTGCCACCATCGAGCACAAGCTCCAGGCTACGCAAAAGCCCCTCCTTCACCGCGATGAGATCATCGCTATTGTAGTAGCCAGCATCCGCCCACTCAGCATCACGGCCACCATGCGCTACCTGGCTGATCATCCACCATCGGGCACCAAAAACCCCTCCTCACTCCTGTAGAAGCTACACATAATTAGTGCTATAGTATGAATCTTATGTAGTAATGCCTGTAGCTAATCCCGCGACATTCGCCTCGCAGGAAGTCTGGTTGTGAAGCATCAGAATGAGCTAACCACGAGAGTCATTGAGACTCGCAGTGGGAGGCGAATATCTGTATGATGAGTAATCCAGACACTCCTAGATCTGAGCCTCACGAAAGCAAGACCTTTCCGTCCTTTTGGGTCCTTCAAAAGGACATTTAAATGAAGAAGAATATTCTCTTCATCCATTACTACTTTTGAAGATACCAAAAGTAGTCAAAAGTATGTCTAACCACGGGTTCGCAAACAAGGATTCATCTCGTGCTTCAGTTTGCGAGCATTTGGCTACGGGACCCAATACGCTAAGTCCTCGCCAAAGCTGAAACTTCAGACTCGTTGATCCTGTTGCTCCAAGGTCGGAGTTAGCGGCAGACGGACATTGGCTTAGATAAAAGGTAATACTATAAACGCGAAGAGGACCCCTGCAAGGGGTCCTCTTCGGAGTAAACAAGTAATCTTGAGACTAAGCCTCTTTGGCTTCACCTTCCGGCTTATCACCCTCAGCTCCTTCGGCAGCCTCCTCGCCCTCTTCGGCTGGAACAGCGTCACCAACTTCTTGATCAAGCTCTTCGAGCTCTTCTTCGCTGCGAGGCGCTTCAACCTTAGCAACCAGCTCTTCGGCGTCGGTTAGTACTTCTACACCAGCTGGGATAGTTAGATCAGCCACAGTAATGGTCTTCTCGAAGTCATCCAGCACAGCAATGTCGACTTCGATACTTGCTGGCAATTTACCTGGCAAACACTCGATCTCGAGCTCATCGATGGCCGTGAGCAAGCTACCACCATCCTGGAATACAGCCGTAGACTCGCCAGTAAAGTGCAGGGGCACAGAAGTCTTAACTGCCTCATCCATCTTAACCGTGTAGAGATCAGCGTGGATTGGATACTCGCTGTGGAGGTGGTTCTGAACGTCCTGAACCAGCACGTTCTTAACTCCTTCACCCTCAACTGAAACCTCGAGGATCGTACTCTGGCCGGCTCGAGCGTAGAGTTTGCCGAACTCGGCGGCATCTAGAGTAATTGCCATAGCATCGGAGCCCTGGCCATATATTACGGCCGGAATCTTGCCTTCATTGCGCAACTGAGCTGCTTTCGTAGCCGTTACGTCACGTTTTTGTGCCACTAAGGCAATGGAATCTGTCATTGGTATATCCTTTTACTTACTTCGTTTACGAACGGGAGCGCTATTCTGAGCCAAGCTGCCCTTATAAGAGCTCAAAAACAAGTGAAAATCTGCAATTTCTGATGACGATATCGGTGCCATGCGGCCAAACCGAGCCTTTTCGCCCGCTTTCAGGTCAGTTGGAGCTGCCTTAGGACGCCGTTTGGTGGTACGCGGCGCAGGAGTCGCTCCAGTTATCTGTCCGCCTTCAGACAAGAAAACCGTTGCCAGCACAGGCAATGAGCACTCACGACAACTCAGCTGCATGAAGCAGTGATCGTCTACTTTACCCAAGAATTTAATATCGTTGAGTCGATAACCACCGCCACAGGAAGGACATTTGTAGAAAACCTGGAGGTTTTTCATCAGCTCTTGCAGATTTTTGCTTGTCAAATGCGTGCTCCCTCTTGGTAACTAGATTAGCATTCTTGAGCGGATTCGTCAATCAGTAGAGACACAAAAAGCCCCTAGGCCTTCGGCGCGGCTGTAGCGGCCCTACGACGACCCATCAAGGTGAGCGCCACAATAAGAACCGACAGGATGACTACCAGGAAGCCAAAGGCAATCAGTTTTTGGGCGCTCGAGGCAACCAGGGCAATAATGCCAAACACAATCGAAAAGCCATAAATAACCAAAACCGCTTGCCACTGGGTCAGGCCACTATCGAGTAGTAAGTAGTGAATGTGCCCTCTGTCGGCACTAAACGGCGACCTGCCACGGGCCAGACGACGCACCACTGCCCAAAGCGTGTCGATGATTGGCAGTCCCAACACTAGCATGGCGGTGGCGAGCTTAGCCCCCGAAAAGATCGCCAAAATACCGAGCGTCATACCCAAAAAGTACGCCCCGCTATCACCGTTAAAGATACTAGCGGGATAAAAGTTGTATACCAAGTAGCCAATGCAGCAGCCGGCCAATACTAAGGCTATGAGTGCGGTATTCGGTTGGTTTACCTTGGGCCCAACAGCTACGAAAAACATAATCACAGCTGCAATTGCAGCCACTCCACTGGAGAGACCATCCAGGCCGTCAAGAAGGTTCATGGTGTTCGTCATGCCCACTAACCAAATAACGGTTAGCACGGTAGCCAGTGCGTTTACCGAGGCGCTCCAGCCAGCAAGCTGAATAGACCATGTCGTTGTATTAAACACAATAGTTTGGCCAAACGGATTACTCACCGCATCAATCGTAATGCCAAAGCCCAGGCAGGCCACCAGGGCAGCCGAGACGTGTACGCTGAGCTTAATCCAGGGGTTGACACCCCATACGTCGTCCGCCAGGCCAACAGCTAGCACCATCAACCCAGCCACCACCATGCCAGCATACTGCACAGGCACCACACCCATTAGGGCCAAGCTAATGGCAATGAATCCAACAGCAATAGCCAGCCCGCCAGCACGAGCAATTGGCTTAGTGTGAATCTTGCGCTTTTCCTTTGACACCTGGTCCACCGCTCCGATCTTGAAAGCGAACTTGCGAACCGGCGGTACCAGAAGGGCGGTCAGTGCCCCGCCAGCTACAAATCCAAGCAGGTAATTCATTTACGCGTCCCTTTCTCGGTCACATCAAACTCCCCTAGGTATTTGCCGAACATCAGCCGCGTCTGGGCATTGAGGGCCGCGAAAGCACCAAACGCCACGGTAGTTACCGGCAACAATACCCATTGAAGCAGCATTGAAATGCGCCGCGTCTTTTTGTGGTGCGCAGGGCGGGGCGGTAATAGCAGCAAGCTTACCCAGATGGTGGCCACAATACCAACTGAGGCAAAGGTAAGAACACGCGAAGCAATCACGGGCAACTGATGAGCTAATACTTGGTCCTTAAAAGCTGGATTGAGGAGTAATGGTAACCAGGCATAGTAGGCCAGAACCAATGGTGCGGTCGCCCAGCTCACATGACCTTCAAGCAAACGCGCAATCTGTACGTACTTGTCTCCAAACGGTGCGCGCTTGTTCTTAACCGCTTCACGCACAGCATAGGCAAAGTCACTCACTCCCCACGCCCAGCGCCGAAGCTGTACAAACTGCGCCTTAAACGCCTTGCGATAGCTGCGCCCCTCTATGGCATCTTGATAAATCGGGACATACATTGGTACCACTCTGTGATCTCCGTCGTAGGTAAAGTAGGTGCGCCAGTACTGGTGGCCGTCCTCTACTACCGTTGTCACCGACCAGAAATCAGTATCAATCAACGTCTGTAACCCCTGTGCGTGGGCAGCAAAGTTTCGCAAACGGTGTGGCCGGGTCATCTCAATCATGTTCCAGAACGAATTACCGCTCGCAATCACCCGCATAGGGGCTGGTACATCCCAGATGTTGTTTAAATACATGGCAATGGGCTGGAACGAGCGACGACGACGATTGGGCTCGGCTGCATACGAGGCTGCCAGGTACGAAAAGTAGTTAGGATCGACTACGTTATCTTCGTCTAATGTTGTAACAATTACATTATTTACATCAAGCCCCAATTCCTCAACAAAGGCCAATGATGCACGCCCCGCGTGAGAGATGTTGGCACCCTTACCCCGCAGCTCGCCTACTACACCATCAGGGTGCTTAACGATGTAAAAGGCCTTGAAGCTATCTTTGTAGGTTACCGCTATTTGCTCCGCGTTACGCTCGGACTCTTCGCCGCCACGCTCTTCGTAGGCCAGCACAAAGATGACCTTCTTACTACTGGTGTGTGAGTTGAGAACGGCCTCAATTGATGGCTGCACCACCCCTGGGTTGACCTTATAACACGGCATAATCACCATATGGTACAGGTCTTTGGGCTTCAGCAACTGGCCCTCATGTTGAGCGAGAATCTGAAGCTCGGCTATGTAGTCGCGCAACTCACTGCGGTGTTTGGTGGCGGCATCTGGCAACAGTCTATGCCACAAGCTTGGTCGCTGGAGCCCCAAGAACTCCTCTTGTTTGCGCGCCAGCATAGCGCTGAGATTATTGAGGTTATTAGCACGCTGCTCCCAGTCCACCGTCTTGTTATTCTTATACCTACGGTAAGCAATGATCAGATTGGTGCTCATCCTGACCGACTTAAGCAGCCAATAAATGTCAAAAGCGATTATGAAGTAGGCCAAAGCCACCGGCGCCTGCAGGCTTAGGTAAAACGGCGCCAAAATAATGGTCCAGGTCAGCAAGCCTGGGAAGATCTCGAGGGCACGGTAAAACCAGCGTGCATCAGCAAAGCTGAGCGAGATTGGATGCATGGCACGCTTAGCCACCGCTACACCCCACCAAAGTTAATTGCCGTAAAGCCTACCAGCATACCAAAGCAAACTAGGCAAATCACAATGCTGACGCTCAAAAGCGCTCCACTAACCAAGCGACTCTTAGAATGTGCGACTAAGGCCAATCCTAGATTGATCATGAATACTAGCAGGGCAGTCACGAATAATTCATATAGTTGGTACCACTTGCCGAGAACATCAAAGTTGGCAAAGCTCGTAAACCGAATCGGCACCGATAACTCAGTGGGCCGAATGTGCGTTAGGCTCCAAAATAGCAGCCCTAACAGGAGTGCGACATTAATAAGTACAGCTAACACTAATACGTTATCACTAAAGAGCTGGTGTTTTCTTACCTGCCCAATCTGGCCCGATATCTGCTTTTTCATCTTAAGCTAAGTATAGCATTTTTGTGTCCCTTAAGGGGGATAATTGCTGGAGCCACCTGCCGGGATTGAACCGGCGACCTACGCTTTACGAAAGCGTCGCTCTACCAACTGAGCTAAGGTGGCGTATTCTGTAGCTTGCCTTTGCCAATCTCGCAATCCGAAGCGAAGCTGTTTGCGAGATTGAGAGGAGGATAATGCGGAATATGGAGGGCTTGCCGCAGACCAGCCCGTAATCTGAAGCATTAATCCGACGATGGAGCGGGTAACGGGAAGGCCGCTAGCGCAGCTTCCGTGACGTACTTGGTCGAAACTCGAGCTTTCGCTCGGTATCGACGCTGCGTGCGCCACTCCACCGAACCCTACGGGTCCAGATTGGTAATCTACTCAGCTGATTTGCTGCCTGGCTGATGCCAGCCATCAAATCATGGAGCGGGTAACGGGAATCGGACCCGTATCTCAACCTTGGGAAGGTCGCATTCTACCACTAAACTATACCCGCCAATCTAGTGCAGAATAGCAAAAAGCCCCGTGCACTGGGGGCTATTTTAGCATATTTTATGCCTGCTTTGGTAGGGCTACTACCTAGGGAGGCGCTTTTTAAGCTGGTGGCCAAGTGTCTCCCACTGGGCCTGTTCGGCCTGCGGGGCATCAGGTACACGAAGCAGGAAGGTCGCGCCGAATTTGCGCACTTCCTCACTGCGGGTGTTAACAACAGACTCACTGTGGAGGTATGGTACCTGGGCCTGTGGCTTTACCTTGCGGACTTTAATTGATTGCTTCTTGGTTGGTTCGTAGTTATAAAACATGATGTTCCTTTTGTTCTAATTTTGTATTCGTTTGTATATTGTTTTTAGCGGTCATACATAATGTATGCAGTTTTTACCCTCCACGTGTTCAAAACTCCCAAAAAACACTAACAGCTGAATATTATACGCTTATTGTCAATACTATTCAAGTACTTCTTATGGTTTTTTGACCCTCCCTACCCTACCTTGCCCAATGAGCCTAGATTTGCTACTATGGCTTAGTTACATTCACTAATGTGACGTACGCGGGCCCGTGGTGTAGAGGCCTAACATGCCTCCCTGTCACGGAGGAGATCGCCGGTTCGAATCCGGTCGGGCCCGCCAAAGTAAGAACCTCACCCAACAGGAGTGGGGTTTTTACTTTGGGAGAGCGTCAGCTCGCGATGCGTTACCGCGGTTCGATAATGACGAGCAAGCACAGAAGCTACCTCTTAGCTTCGAGCATGCGAGGAGATCATACTTATAGTAATCCGGTCGGGCCCGAGAGTATTGACTTTCATGATTATATATGATAATATGTGTGCCAAGTCTGATTTCGTCCCTTATATGGAGGTTCAACCCCATGTCCCTGAGCTGCAGACTGCTCATCATGAACGATCCAAGTAGCCTTGGTGCTACTAGGTTCCAACCTGCCCTCACGGCCCAAGAAGTCCCCGTCACACTCCACGTCACGGCATCACATGCTCTCGTGGATGCGATGCAGGACGACGGTTTCGAGAGCCAACCTGTGCCGAAGGCCTACCGGCTCGATGGATACTTCATCACCGGAGAAGATGTTCGGCGTTCGATCCAGACGGATTCGTACGACAGGCCGTTGCGGTACTGCTACTCCACGGCGTTCGCCCACATCACCCTGCCCGAGGAAGAGCACCCTCTCAACAAGGCAGCTCTGGCCTACGTGCTTGCACTGCCGGAGGATTGGCCCATCATCCTCTACTGGAGCTGATGCTCCACTGCCCCCGCGACGGGCGTCAACGCATTACTTCAATGTGAAGACGCCGGTCCGGGGGCGTTTTCTATTGGGGGAGAAACAAAATAGTTCCAGACTTCTATGGCTACGGCCCGCAAGGTATTGACTTTCTATTCCTCTTGTGCTATTATTACTCAATCGTCCAGCTTGGACGTTCTGTGGCAACCCCACAGTCGCACCTCTCAAGGAGACAGTTCATGCTGCTCGACATCCACAGCCTGCCCGTCCACCTGACCTGGAACCCCGGCACGGCCGCCGCGACCAGCGTCAGCGCCATCTTCAACGGCCTCGA
>JAYRIB010000032.1:0-23246 GCA_041907025.1 Candidatus Saccharimonadia bacterium
CACTTGGGTAAATTCAACGTTGCCAGGGGCAGTGGCAAAAATAGTGTAGTCTTTACCGAGGCGGGTGTTCTCGCCAGCACCGTACTTGGTGCCACGTTGGCGGATGATAATGTTACCGGCTTTTACTTCTTGGCCACCAAAAAGTTTTACGCCGAGGCGTTTGGATTGGGAATCGCGACCATTTCTTGTTGAGCCGCCGGCTTTTGTCTTTGACATTGCTTGGGGTCCTTGCTTACTGCTATTTTGCTACTAATACTGCTATTTCGCGGCCAACGAATTGGTTTTCTCTACGGTACACTAAGGTGCCGCGGCCACTATGCTGTTTAGTAGCATACCCTAATTTTGCAATTTGGTCAATAACTGAGAGGTGTAATGTGCCTTTGCCCGACGCCCAGCATGGCATGCTTAAGACCATCTGGTCACCTTGCTTGAGTAGGGTGCGGGCTTGCTCGAGGAACGCAGAGTAAAGCTCGTTCACGGGGTCGACTATAACGCTAATTTGATTGCCTCTGAGATTGGCGTGAATAGGCGTGCCCAGATAGCCTTCGCTGACTATCACACTCTTGGGCGGCAGCTCTGTTAGCTTGGTGGCGTCTGCTTCCCAGGCGTGGCTTGAACCAGTAATGCCGTAGTTTTGTCGTAGCCAGGCTAGGTTTTGCGTAGTTGCATCAACCATTTCTGGGCTGACATCGCTGCCCGAAGCATCGTAACCCATTAGGAGGGCCTCTTGCATGATTACGCCATTACCACAGAATGGATCATACACAGTTGAGCCTTCGGCTGGATTGGCCAGATTTATCATCATCTGAGCCAGCTTTGGTGGCAGCATGCCGACTTTACTGTCGCGTACTGGGCGCTCCCAATCACGCTTACTGTAGCTGTCGATATCTTGGTAGGCGTACGTCCGTGCTAAAACTACGCCATTGGTAGTGTATGCAAGTACGATTTCAAAGCCTTTAGTGACGAGCTGGTTGTATTTTAGCTGCGCTGCAGTTAGCTCGTTGCCACCTTTTCCCTCGACAAACCGGACGGAAAGCCCTTGGTTACGCAGTGCTTTTTTAACCTCTAGCCCTAAGCGCTGTACATCGCTGCGATCCTTGCGACTACTGCCGTGGCCATACACACTGATGCCAAAGTGGAGTTTAGCCTCTGGGGCGGCGCCAGTCATGAAGTCACTAATAGCCGTCACAAGCTCGGCTTGGCTGATATCTGCTTTAAGTAACGAGATAACCCGAGCACATTTAATCGTCCCGCCGAGTCGGTCAATACTCAGCTCGTCAGGCGACTCAATAACGCTGACGGGTCCATAGTGTTGGGCGGTAGGGTAGAGACTAGTTAACTCCGCTTGGCAGAGCTCGGTTTCGCGACCGAGAATAGTGAGAGTTTGCATGACCACCATTATAGCTCACTTTGCGCGTATCTGCCGCTTTATAGTCTTTTGGTACAGCCTCGTTCTCGCCAGCACCTCTCGGGTAGGGTACAATAAGCACTATGAAACTTCGGCATATCTTGTTTATTCTTGCGGTTCTCGTGCTAGGTATCATTGTCTCAAGGAATATTTCTAAGTTTGGTGACTTTGTTGATACCTTGCGACAAGTAAACATCTGGGTACTACTCTTCATCCTGCCAATTCGCTACCTGAGTTACTATAGTAACACGCGTTACTTTGTGAGCTTCTTGGTCCTATTTGGCTACAAAGTCGAGCAAAAGAAGCTGTTTCGTAGCGTGGTGACGATGAACTTTGTCAACACCGTCTTTCCAACGGGTGGTATATCGGGGATCTCTTACATTGCTAACGCTCTCAAGCCCAAGATCGACTCGCATACTACGGCGATTGCGCAAGTTTTTTGGCAAGCTTTTACGCTAGCGGGGTACTTCTTCTTCCTTATCATTGCTTTCCTGAGCTTATTCGTTGCTAATAACACTAATCGGATTGGCTTTAAAGTTATCATCTTGTTTATCCTGGCAGTACTTGCACTTGGCTTGGTGACTGCAGTAATACTCTTCCAGCGCAGCACAACCGAGCGACTGCTCTACTGGGCTACGCGGCCGATTAACGGGGTCTTACACTTCGTAAAACGCGATGCCCTTAGTCGTGAGCGGGTTGAAGGCTTTCTAAAAGACTTCTATGGCTCGATAGGCCACATGCGATCGAACAAATCTCATGTGCGCAAGCCTATCATGTGGGCCTTTATTGGTTTGTTCTTCGAGATTGCCTCGGTCTATGTGGTGTTCTTGGCTTTTGGTCAGCTGATCAACCCAGGAGTTGTGATTGCTGGCTACAGCTTAGCTATCTTGTTCTCGATGGTGTCTTTCTTTACTGCTGGCGTTGGTGTATATGAGGCTACTATGGTGGCAACCTTTGTGGCACTTGGTCAGCCACTTGGGCTTAGTCTTTCGGTTACCTTGGTGTACCGCACTATTGCACTGTGGCTGTTCTTACCCATCGGTCTGTATTTTTATAAGCGCGAGACAATAGATGGAAAATGAAGTCTTAAGCGTCTCCGAGCTCAACGCTTTTGTGAACCAGACATTGCAGTTTGCTTACCCGTTGGTGGTGGTTGAGGGCGAGGTGAGTAGCTACAAAGTGAATCAAGGTAAGTGGGTATTCTTTGATCTCAAGGACGAGGAGTCGACCATTAGCTGTTTTATGCCAATCTTCCATCTTAAAGTCGCGCTTCAGGACGGCATGAAGATCCGGGCGAGCTCGACACCAAACCTAACCAAGTGGGGCAAGTTTAGTCTGACTGTTAAGTCGGTTGAGCTAGCCGGCGAAGGATCGGTGAAGAAGGCTTTTGATTTGCTCAAGGCTAAGTTCGAACTTGAGGGGCTGTTTGATCCCGCGCGCAAACGGGCACTTCCGCAGTTTGCTCGGCGGATCGCCTTAATTACCTCCAAGCAAGCTGCGGCCTATAACGACTTTATTTCCATTGCTCAAGATCGCTGGGTAGGCCTAGAGATCGTTCAAGCACAGGTTCAGGTGCAGGGCAGTGATGCACCGCGTCAAATTGTGCGGGCAATCGACTATTTTAACGCCCACGCAGCCGATTATGACGTGCTGGTGATTATTCGTGGTGGCGGTAGCGCAGAAGACTTACAGGCCTTTAGTCATGAAGATGTGGTGCGGGCAGTTTACGGCGCCAAGCTGCCAACAGTTGTCGGGATTGGTCACGAAGACGACGTTAGTTTAGCCGAGCTGGTGGCCGATGTGCGGGCGGCAACGCCAACTGATGTAGCCCGGCGTATCACGGCCGATAAAGGTGAGGTTGCAGCCCGCCTCGTTAGCACGCTCGAGAGCATGGCTCACTCGGTGCAGCGTGGTATTGCCCGTCGTGACCGAACTATTGAGCGGGTGAACCAGAGCTTTGCTCGCTTGTACCATGGCTTAAACGAGCGAGTGGACCGTACGCACTTGCGCATTGGTCACCGGATTGATGAGTTAGTCCGCCGTGCTCGTCAGCAAGTGACCCTGCAAGCTCGCAACCTAAGTAGCCTTGATCCGCGAGCAATTTTGAGCCGTGGCTACAGCATTGCCACAGTTGACGGTAAAACCGTAAAGTCGGCCGAGCAGATTACGAGCCGTAGTTTGGTTATGTTACAATTGCACCAAGGAAACGTAACTATGAGGAGGGCCGATGGTAACTCAAGCACCCAGCAAACCAGCATCGAAGTTTGATTTTTCTGGCAGCATGAAGGAATTAGAAGAGATTGCAGCTTATCTGGAAGGATCAGATGTTGATCTCGATGAGGCGATAGCCAAGTTTGAGCGTGGCGCCGCACTCGCAACCGAGCTCAAGCAGTATTTAGCCCAAGCCGAAGGTAGGGTTGAGCAGCTCAAGCACGACTTCAGTGCTGCGTCGGCACCCATAGTAGGCAACGAGTCTACTGAGTAGTCTAGACATACGCGTCCTAATATGGTAGAGTATCACCATGCAAACAGATCTACCAGATTATTTTATCGCTCTCATGAAACAGTATGGTGGGCTTCTTAACGACGGCCAGGCTCGCCGCGCCACTAGGGCCGTGAGCGAAGTTCTTGAGAGTAGCCTCACGCCTGGACAAGAAAGCCAGTTCTTTGCTATGGTGCCCAGCTATTTACGCCCCCATAAGCAGACCTTTTTTGCTCGCATTGGTGCTAGTAGTAAAACAAAGAAGCGTTCTTCGGTTAGCCAGCAGTTGAGCGATCGGCTGCAGTTAACCTCTCGTGAAGAGGCTGACGTGGTGTTTAAGGCTTATTTCCGAGCTATCCGAACGGTGATTGACCCTACCTCGGCTATTACCTTAACGCGCATCCTGCCGCCCGAGCTGGTGCGCTTATATGCGGCGGCGTAAGGTAATGGTGGAGGATCAGCAAATTAAGCTTATTCACCAGCGTGATGAGTCGCTATATCCTGATGTGTTGTTCAATCGTCCCATTCGTGGGTTGAGTCGTATGCATGTTGCGCTGTTTGGTGGCAGTAAGCGCGGTATGGTGGCGCTGAGTGAGGTGTATAGCACTATGCTGAGCACTGGCATTGAGCCGACTTGTGTAGTTGAGGCTGTAACGGCGGAGTTGGCACCTCTGCCAGTTGGTTCGCTCATACTTCATACCGACAAGAAGACCAGACAGGTGAGCGAGACGGCCGATGTGCTGTCCTTTGTGGGCCGTTCCAATGTCGCAATTATGGCGCCCGAGGCTGAGCTTGGCAGCTCACTCCAGATTCTGTTGGAAAAAGTGCTGAGTGAAACACAAACACCAGTCATTATTACTGACGAAGCGGTCGGACTGTACCGATTTGCGCCGCGTGGCACGAAGCGCTTAAATGTACTCTTTATACTCAGTGCCGAGGGGCTTATGAAGCTAGCCAATGTGTTAGCCTTGCCAGTCAAAATTCGTCCGGGGCGAGGGGTATATAATACGCTCGCCCTTGTCGAGGCGGTACACGACGCCACTGGTGCGCATGTCGTGAGCTTTGATTGTGAGCAAGCAGTTGTGCGTGACGGGTCGAGAAACGACGAATACGGCATCATTCACGTGCTGGAGAACGGCATCACGCAGCATCGCGGTTTGTTCATTGGCTTGGTAGCTGGATTACTCGCCGACACTTCACAAGCGTTTACTAGCGTACTACCTAAACTTATGACAGCCGGATATTTATTCAACTCGATTTTGAACCAATCCAATGGTTTACATGACCCAGCTATGCTGGACAGAGCCATTAAGGATACGCTGGCCAACGAGCTGCAATAGGATATTACGTCTATTGCGCTGGCTTGTGTGAGTGGTACAATCAGTCTCATGACGCATACTTCCACGCCGCTCTATCTCTTGATAACCAAACTTATCGTGGTGAATGATGAAGGCAAAATCTTGACCATGCGGCGGAGCGAGGACGCTCCGCGCCGGCCGTGGACCTGGGATTTTCCTGGTGGGATAGTGGAGTATGGTGAACAACCATTGGAGAGCGTGTTGCGGGAAGCGGTCGAAGAGTCGGCGCTAATATTTAGTCAGGAAGATGTGCGACTCATTGACGTGGTAACTCATCCACGCGGAGATGAGTACGGCGCGCTGGTGTTTTACACCGCTAAGCACACTGACATCGAAGTTAAATTGAGTTATGAGCATGATTGTCATCGTTGGGTAACAAAAGAGGAGTTCCAGCAATTAGAAACTCCCGATGTATTTAAGCAGATTGTCTTCGATCTATAGCTTCTTTGACTTGTTAGGTATTAGCTTCTTGCGATAGATAAGACCAAGCATTATTACGCAACATAAAGTGAAGTAGATGGGGAAGAGTATGTCTGCACGTAGTTCCCAGATTGCAAAAATACCAAATAACGCGGCTATACCTTCAATGCCAAAGAAAAGAGCATCTTCACTCTCGGGCTTATGATAAGTTTTAACGAAAGTAGGGATATAGCCAAAAACGTCAGCTAATATGCCCAGCAAGATTGTAGCGACGCCATTTTTTGTTACAGAATAGGTAATGAGGGCAAGAATACCAAGAATGAGGCAGTATATATCTAGCTTTGCTAGACCGCCCACCCCATATTTTATTGACATACCTAAAAGGTATGTGGCTCGGACGAGGAATATAAGTGCAAATATTTTTCCAGGCAGACTGCTCGAGTTCATTACCCCTAAGAATCCGGCCAAACTAGCTAGCCATATTACGAGTCTTGTCACTCGGTGAGGCTTAGATTTTCCCTCAAGCATACTTTTTGTATAGGATATAGGAGATAGGACGGATAATATTAGCGTGCCGATAATCCAAAAGTTCATGTTCGTTCCCTCGCTCTTTATGATATCTGGTGCCAGAGGTGGGACTCGAACCCACAAGCCTTGCGGCACACGATTTTGAGTCGTGCGTGTATACCAATTCCACCACTCTGGCCAACGAACGTGATTAGCCAATGCTAAAGCCTCTGTATTATAATGGATAGGTGCAAATATTGTCCATGATGAAGCTATGAACCAAAAACAAGACCATTCACTCTCATTCGAGGAGCTGACTGGTGGACAGGGCGACTTTGAGAGCCCTGCCAATCCAGTCCAGCAAACTCCTGTTGTGCCTCAGCCAGAAGCTCAGCTGCCGGTCGGCTACGGCATTGCCGAAATCCCGCCAACCTATGCTCCAAACGCATTGCCGCCGCAGCCTCATGATTATGTCGCTCCAGTAGCGCCAGCTGGGCTTCCGTTGCCGCAAAGTGTCCAGCAGGCGGCTATTGTACCCCCAGCAAGTCAGCCAGAAGCGCCGACTACTGTGGAGCACACGAATCACGTTGATCCACCCAAGCATGCCTTGGCGGCACGCTGGCGGCCGATTAGTTATGCCCTGGGTGGCTTTGTGCTGTTCTTGGTATTATTCAACTTCCAGCTGATCGCTCAACAGATTGGTTACTTTTTGAATCCACCTAAGCCAGCCGAGAATACCGTACTGCAAGACCCGAACGCTACGACCGCCTCGACGGCGATCGTGCCGCCAGAAAGCGTCATTATCATACCTAAGATCAACGTCAGCGCACCCATTATCTACGCTGATTCAGCTGCCGACGACGAGGTTATGAAGGACTTGCAGGATGGCGTGGTGCATTATGTGAATACAGCTAAGCCAGGCGAGGTTGGTAACGCCGTAATCTTTGGTCATTCGTCGAATGATTGGTGGGAGCCAGGTAATTTTAAGTTCGTCTTTGCTTTGCTGGGCAAACTAGAGGTTGGTGATCAGATACAGGTCAATTATTCATCGCGCAAGTATGTGTATGAGGTCAGCGAGAAGAAAGTAGTGGCGCCGACTGAAGTGTCTGTATTAAACCCGACGGCTGACCCGACCCTTACCCTCATAACCTGTACGCCACCCGGAACCGCTTGGCAGCGACTTATTATTGTGGCTAAGCAAGTACAGCCAGCGCCGGGTACAAAACAACCGACCGGGGAAGTTGCCGTCAAGCCGCCTCAACCTGCCAAAGAGACTCCAAAGCCTGCTACCCCCACTGAACCGAAGAAGGTCGCCGTGGCCAAGGTCCAGCCGCTACCTGGAAGTGCTCCCACTATTGGCGAACAGATTACCAAGCTGTTTGGCAATATTGCTAGCTTCTTCACACCACGCTCAAGTGACACTACGCCTAAGCCGCCAGCCACGCCAACCAAACAGCAGCCTCGGCTTCCTGAAGTTAGTTAGGGATTATCCTTAAAGGTTAGTGAGTGCGCTAGTCTTGGGTCAAGCGGACTGTGCGCAGTAGCCCAGATGAAACGAACAGGATGTCTTTGTCGTTATCATGCAGGGCGCCGGCGGTAACGCTATCGCCACGGTCGCTCACTATCTGGTCGTTTTGACCGTCATAGTCGATAAAGCGAAGTTGGTTGTTGGCTACAATGGCCAGATGATTATCGTCGTACCAGGTCCAACTCTGTAGGTTGCTAATGTTGACCCCAAAGTCGAAACGCTCGGCTTGCTCGAGGTCGTAGGTTTTGAGCTTATCACCCGAATCATAGACGATGCGCTGGCCGTTCTTGCTAATACTGAATGCCGTTGCTGTCTTGGACAGCAGCCCAGTTTTTGGCTTGTCATCGCCAGGGTTACGAAAAATTATGAGCTCCTTGGTGGCCGTACTGAGTAGAGCTAGGTAGTCGCCCGCACGGTCGGTGCTCAAGGCAAGGGTGTAACTAGGGCTCTGTGGCATAACTATGTTAACTGCAGTCTTCTTGGCGGAGTTACCGTCAATGCGCCAAAGGGTTGCTTTGGTCGAGTTGGCATCTGGTCCAAGCACGGCATAGATTTGGTTACCTTCTGGCTGCATTGCTACAACGTTTTGAGCCAGCACAGGACCGATAGTTTGTTTATCGATGTTGACTTTGCGCAGCAGACCTTCCTGGCTTATCCAGTATAGTTCGTTGTTGTTGCTTGGGTTAAAACTCAGGCTGCCGCTGGTGATTTGCAGATTGGCGCTGAGGTTTAGGCTGGCATCTTGCCCCGTGATGACGAGTTTTGATACTGATGTACCAGTACGTTGATTGACCAGCAGCCTCGATCCGTCTGCGTTCACGCTCAGTCCTGTTAAGTCTGTGTCTCCGCTGTTGGGCGGTGGGGCATAGAGCTTGGTGGGGTTTTGGTTGTTGTCTAACTGCCAAATTGCTGCCTCTGGCTTGGTGGTGAGGATAAACGATCGACGCTGCTTTTGTGGCTGTACCAGCTCAGCTACCTTATAGTCCGTTAGGTAGCTTGTGTATTTGAGCTTTTGCGGTAAGAGAATGGCATAGTCAGCAAAGCTGACCTGCTGGGCCTGTACCGTGAGTGACTTCTTCCAGAGCCGAAACTCTGGCCGAACGAGTTCGATGTTCATAGGTCCAATTGGCGCATTGGTTAGTCGCAGTGGGGTGGCGTATTTACTTTGTTTGCCATTAATGTAGATGTCGGCATTGTTTGGCTTCGAATCAACCAGCACAAGCCCAGACTCTTTGATTTGGCCAGTCAGGAAGTCGTAGCGGTAGCCTTGAGCAAAGGCAACCAGAAAGATGCTTCCGAGCACAATGGCAAGGATAGCAAAGATGTAGCTGGCGGCTTTTTGGGTTTGTTTAGAAATCATAGTGTAGTGCCTCGATTATAGTCTTTTGTTGGTTGTTTGTTAATAAAGACGCAACCACATAAGGGTTGCTATACTATAGTGATGAAGCCGACATCTGACATGCAAAGCTTGCCCCAAGAAATTAATATAGAGTCCGGCGGTGAATATACCAATCTGAACATCTCGTCCATGCAGCTTAATGCCGAGGCTAAGAATGTCTACTTCAAGCAATGCCAACTTTTGGCAGTGAGTTTGAGTACGTTAAGTTTGCCAGCTTTAACACTCAAAAATTGCTTACTAAGTAATTGTGAGGCGGCTGGACTTGACTGCAATAGCGCCTACTTTGAGCATACGACGGTTTCGAATTCGCGAACGAGCGGCATACAATTGTATGAATCAAAACAGAAGCAGGTTGCCTATATCGATTGCAAGCTAGATTTGGCTAACTTCAGTGGTTCGCATCTCAAGCTTGTGCGATTCGAGAACTGCCTACTACAGAACGCCGACTTTACTAATGTAAGTTTTGAGAAGGTTGAATTTATTGGGTGCGAGCTAGAGAAGGCTAACTTTTCAAACGCCCGGGTCAAGAGCCTTAATCTGCGTAGCTCAAAGCTCGTTGGGATTATCGGTACCACGAGCTTAAAGGGCGCCATGGTGACCTACGATCAATTACTAGAGCTGGCGCCATCGCTCGCGCAGGATGTAGGGTTAGTTGTGGCCAGTAGTGATGAGTGACAGTAGGACCACTGGCGTCTTGCGCATATGATAGAATGAGAACCAACCAACCAACCAACTAACGTCACAGGAGCATATATGTCAAAGCTGATCGTTGAAGGGCCAACGCAGTTGCACGGCAAAATCCGTGTCGCTGGGAGTAAGAACCATGTGCTACCGATGATGGCAGCGTGTTTGTTGGTTGATGGTGCAACGGTGCTCCATAATGTTCCTCATATATCCGATGTAGATGTCATGATCGACATCTTTGCAGAGCTGGGCGTGACGGTGCAGCGTGATGGTACGACACTCCACATTGATGCTCGCGGTTTGCGTGAGGTTAAGGGTTTTTTGCAGGACGCACGGCGTATGC
Source organism: Candidatus Saccharimonadia bacterium (assembly GCA_041907025.1). Classification (GTDB taxonomy): domain Bacteria; phylum Patescibacteriota; class Saccharimonadia; order CAILAD01; family JADZBC01; genus CAYPSN01. The sequence continues at coordinate 10,130 of JAYRIB010000032.1, forward strand.
GGGCTTCGGTGCTCGTATTGGGTGGTGCGATCGGTCGCTTAGAACGTGTGGCCATAGCTCAACCTGGCGGCGACATTATCGGTGCGCGCTCGCTTGGCGTGCACGGCAAAATCTTTGAAGCTCTGGGCTTTGCTATGCAGACTACTGACGATGGGGTAGAAACGAGCGGACGCCGTAGCGGTAGTCATACCCTCAATGCCGAGCGGGGTGTAACGCCGACTGAGAACGCGATCCTTGCTTCGGTACTGGGCGAAGGCATCACCACGATCCGCTTGGCGGCCTGTGAGCCTCATGTAGCATCACTCTGCGACTTCCTTAATTCCCTCGGCGCTAAGATATCAGGCGTCGGTAGTTATGTGCTGACAATCGAGGGGGTAGAGCGTCTCCATGAGGGTGAAGGTGTTATTATTCCAGATCAACTTGAGGCCGGTACACTTGCCATTGCGGTAGCCGCCAGTAAGGGCCATGTAGTTATAGAGGAATTTGTGGCCGAGGATCATGACATGTTGCTGCTGAAGTTCAGCGAGATGGGAGTTAATTACGACATGCTTGACGCTAGGACGATCGAGATTAAACCATCTGATGAGCTTAAGGCTGTCAATATTCAGACCCAACCGTACCCAGGGCTGCCAAGTGACTTGCAAGCACCGTTTGCAGTACTTATGACCCAGGCGAAAGGCAAATCGGAGATCTTTGAGATTATGTATGAAGGTCGGCTTAACTACTTGTTTGAACTGCAGCGTATGGGGGCGGAGACGAGTATTCGCGATCCGCATGTCGGACAGATCGAGGGCCCAACCCGCTTACACGGCACGGAGCTCATTAGCTTTGACATACGGGCCGGCGCGACAATTCTGATTGCTGCGCTGATTGCCGAGGGCACCACCACGATTGACCGCGTCGAGCATATTGACCGAGGCTACGAATTCTTTGATAAACGCTTGGCCTTACTCGGCGCAAGCATGAAGCGAGTCGAGGAGTAACGATGCAGATCTCGGTTGCTGACTCATCTTGTGTACAGCTGTTTGCTGCGCTTGCTTATGATGCTTGAGCACGAGCTTTTAATTGGCTACGAAAGATGGTTTAAGCTCGCTCAGGACCCCGAAAGTTTGCTAGAATAGAGACATGTTTAAAAAACGCATCGCGATAGACCTTGGTACTGCCAACACATTGGTCTACATACCTAAAAAGGGGATAGTTGCCAACGAGCCATCGGTGGTAGCCGTGAGCGTGGATGATAACCGCATCGTGGCGATTGGTAACGAAGCCCGCGAGATGCTCGGTCGCACCCCAGATATCATAACTGCCTCCAAGCCGCTCAAAGACGGCGTGATTGCTGATTATCGCATCACCCAGGCCATGCTACGACACTTTATCGACAAGGTTAGTGGCAACTTTCGGCTTGGACGACCAGAGCTGATGATTAGCGTACCAGCTGGCGTTACCTCAACCGAGCGTCGGGCGGTGATTGATGCCGCCTCGGCAGCAGGAGCCAAGCGCACCTACATTATCCGCGAGCCGGTCGCGGCAGCGATTGGTGCTGGCGTGCCCATTGCGGCCCCGGCTGGGAACTTGGTGGTCGACATTGGTGGCGGTACTACCGAAGTTGCCATCATCTCACTCGGAGGCATTGTGGCCCAAAACAGTGTGCGTATGGGGGGCGAGAAGATCGACCAAGCAATTGCTGACTATATTCGCAAAAAGTACAGTTTAATTGTGGGCGACCAGACGGCCGAAGAGATTAAGAAGGAGATTGGCAGTGCCTTGCCGCTCGACAAGCCGATGATCATGCAAATTCGTGGTCGCGATATGGTAGCTGGACTACCCAAGACTATCACGCTCAACTCTACTGAGATTACCGAGGCCATTGCCGATCCACTGGATGCAATTATTCTAGCTGTGCGCGCCGTGCTAGAACAAACCCCACCGGAACTCTCTAGCGATATTATTGACCGCGGTATGGTCATGACGGGCGGCGGTGCCTTGCTGCGCAACATTGATAAGCTGATGACCAAGGTGACGGGCGTACCGAGCTACATTGCTGAGGAGCCACTGCTGTGCGTGGCGCGCGGTACCGGCATTGCTCTCGAGAACCTTGATGATTATATGAGGAGCGTAATAAGTAACCGATGAAGCAGCTCGCGCAGGCTGGCAAAGATAGGCTGGAGCGAGTCGCTCGACTTTGCACACTCGCCTTGTTGGTCGGCATGCCGTTTCATGCCTTTGTGGTGATTGTGCTGGGTAGCGTCACTGGCTACCAGTCGTTTTTCCAGGCTTGGAAGGAGGTGCTTAGTATAGTCCTGCTCTCAAGCGGGCTGGTTCTATTTGCCTCAATGAGTCGCTCCAAGCAGCGCGTTTATGTGACGCCAGCTAACATACTTGTCCTCGTTATTATCGGCCTAAGCCTCGTGCTCACTTTAGCGTACGGCGTAGAGTTGGTGCCAGCCGTGTTTGGCATAAAAGTCGTTTTGTTACCACTCGTCCTATATCTGGGAGTGCAGTTGGCCCGAGCTCATATTAATCAGGATCAGCTCATGCGAATTATTTTGTGGCCGAGCTACGCAGTGGCCAGCCTCGCGCTGTTGCAGGAGTTCTTCATCCCTTTAAGCTGGTGGACGAGCCTTGGTTACAATAGCTCGACGATCCTGCCTCTACAGCTAGTTGACCCGGCAGTGAAAAGTATCCGTGCCTTCGCCACGCTCGGCGGACCAAATCAACTTGGTGCCTACTTGGTGCTACCAACAGTCTTGGGCGCTGTGCTGGCAGTCAAGACGAAGCGTTGGCCCTATGCGCTTGGCAGCATACTGACCTTCGGTGGGCTGGTTGTATCGTTCTCGCGCAGTGCCTGGCTCGGTTTGGTCGTAGCGGCTATTGCTGGCGTGTTATTGCTTGGTAATAAGCTGGTGCGACTCTTTACGATTGGCCTGGTTAGCGCGGCGATGGTTACGTTTATCGTTTCGGCTTCTATGTTGCCGCGGTATTTGCAAGATACCCAATTACAGTACTTCTTGCTCCACGGCCGTTATAGTGATACCCAACAGATTGAGGGTTCGGACGTGGGTAGAAACAGCGCCCAACAGCAAGCCCTCACTACCATCGCCCGCGAGCCCTGGGGGCACGGGTTGGGTACAGCTGGGCCCGCGAGCTTTAGGGCCGTACAGCCATTTATTACGGAGAGTTGGTATTTGCAGATTGGTTTAGAGCTCGGCATATTAGGTCTTGGCTTATTCCTGGCCTTCTTCGGTGTAGAGCTATTTGCACTGGCTAAAATGGCGACGCCTTTTAGTCTGGCGCTGGCCGCTAGTGTCATTGGCTTGATGGTCACCAACGTGTTCTTGCATGCCTGGGCAGACAGTACGCTTGGGATTATGATCTTTACGCTCCTTGGCATCATGGCCTATGAGAGGACGCGCGGGGCAAAGAAGGCAGAAGAATTATGAAGGTGGCATTAGTACATGATTGGCTGGGGGAGCGGATCGGTGGCGCTGAGCAGGTATTCTTTGAATTGGCCGCACACTACCCAGAAGCTGATTTATTTTCTCTTACCTATAACCAAAAGAAGTTTGCACCCTATTTGGGACTTAGACCGGTCACGACGAGCTTCCTGAACCGGCTCCCACGCTTCTTTAAGCAGCGACCAACTCTGCTGCTTCCGCTGATGCGCCGAGCGGTCTTAGGATTGAAGTTTAAGGGCTATGATTTGGTAATAACGAACTCAACTGCTTGGGTTAAAAACATCAACGTGCCCGAAGGCACAAAACATTTAAGTTATTGCCATTCACCAGCCAGAATGCTGTGGGATAGCTGGCCAAAGTACCTCGAGTCGCAGCACATCGGGCCGTTTAAGCTTGGCCCTGTCAGCCGTTTCCTTATCACATGCTGGGCTTCGCGGTTACGCTTGTGGGACTTTTATGCTACTGAGCGAATCGATCTACTGCTCGGCAACAGCAACTACATTGCTGAGCGCATCCGTAAGTACTACGGCCGCACAGCTTCAGTTCTGTACCCGCCGGTCGAGCAGTTAGACGCAGCTAGTCATGCGCGGCGTAGTGACTACTACCTGGTGCTGTCGGTATTGAGTCGTTATAAGCAGATTGACGTGGTCATTGAGGCTTTCAAAGCCAGCTCACGTCAGTTGATCGTAGCTGGCGATGGACCAGATCGTAGCCGACTAGAGGCCTTAGCTGATGGTGCGCCCAACATCCACTTCGAAGGTCGGGTGAGCGCGTTACGCAAGCAGGAACTCATGGCCGAGGCTCGGGGCTTTATCTTCCCTGGCATAGAAGACTTTGGTATTACACCAGTTGAGGCCATGATGGTGGGTACGCCAGTGATTGCGCTGGGTGCAGGCGGTCTCAGGGAGACGGTGCAAGAGGGGTTATCTGGGCATTTTTACCATGCTGCGACCGCCGCTGCATTGCGCGCAGCCATCGAGGACTGTGACGACGTAACCTGGGATAGAGCAAAAATTCGAGCCTCGGCCGAGAAGTTTAGCAAAGCCACATTCTTGCAAAATCTTGATCGTTATGTCGATGAGGTGCGCTCAGCGTGAGCAAGTCTACCTCGCCTCACAATAAGGAACATACAGACATTCTCGGCGTTCGCGTTGACCGGCTCGATATGCCGCAATCATTGGTAGCTATTACTGATTGGATAGACCACCCAGCCACATCATCACGCGTGGTTATAAAGCCTTACGTCGAATTCATAACCGCTGCTAATCGCAACCCAGGGCTCCAAGCAGTCCTCAATCGGTCTGATTTTTCGCTGGCGGATGGCGTTTCGCTCCAATGGGCGGCCAGCTACCTGTACGGCAAGCCGGCGTCGAAGCCAGGCCTAGCAAAGCTTATCTTTAGCTTGCTGGTTCGGCTGCAAAAAGCCGATTGGCGTACTCAGGTTCTGCCCGAACGCTTTGCGGGCATTAATCACACCAAGCCACTACTCGATGCCGCGCAGGAAGCTGGTTGGCGGGTCGGTGTTGTTGGTGGCAGCGATCCAGCACACACTATGAAAGCATTACAGCAACGCTGGCCAGACCTAAAACTGGTAGGTACGTGGGGAGGGTTCTCGCAGACTGTACGGTCGTCAGAGTATACAAACTGGCAGCGAGATGCGGAGTTTGCGGCAATCGTTGGTGAAATTCGCGCCGCCAAGTGCGACCTTTTGCTTGTGGCCATGGGCTTTCCACGTCAGGAATATTTTATGGATGCGATGAAGCATGAAGGTCTCGGGAGCGTTATGGTTGGCGAGGGCGGATCGTTTGATTATGCCGAGATGGGTGGCAGTAAGAGGCGTGCGCCTGCAGCCTGGCGCAAAGTTGGCCTCGAGTGGTTGTGGCGGCTTATCCTGGAGCCGCGGCGCCTGAAGCGTCAAATGTCTATTCCGCGCTTCATCTGGGCCGTTCACGCTCAAGCGCGTCGTGCCTACCGCGCCCAAAAACTTCAGAAACCTTAAAAAACTGCTTTACGCTCACGCTTCGTGCATGCTAGAATACATCTAGGATAAGCACTATGAGCGACGGAGTAAACACGAACACATCTACATGCACCAATTGCAGTGAGCAAGACAGCATTACTATTGCTGGCAAAACGTTCTGTGCAAATTGCGGTACACCACAACCGGCGTCAGCACCTGGATCACAGGTTGCTGCAGCGACGAGTGCTACTCCAAGTTTAAGTACAGTTAGTCACACGGCTCCTGTTTCCAGCGTGCCGCCAGCTGAGCGCATGCCTACAGTAGGGTCAAGCTCTCCGTCCTCGACGGCTAGCTCGCAGTCAGCCCAGTCGAATACTGATAGTACCGTTGTGCAGGCTCGGCTCAAGGCTGATCAGCTCGACTCTGCACTTAGTACCCAGCAAAGTACGAGTATCTCGAAGTTCGCTTCCGCGACCGACTCGAGTCCAGCCGAGACCGATAGTACTCTTGCCGACGAGCGAGGCGACAGGGAATTCGGCAGCTTAGACGATAAGTCTGGTGAATCTGTCATGAGCGATGCAACGCTCGATGAATTATCAAAGACTTCCGGTGACCCAATGCTTAAGCAGGAATCAGTATCTACCATTGGTCCAAGCGTAGTTGACCTAGGTTCGACTCAAGCGACGGTGGGTGAGTCTATAGAGGCAGCGACGAGTCCAATTGCTCCTGCCAAGCCAGTCCAGCCTGCTACGGCGCCTGAGCCTGTTATACCCCGTCAATCTAGCTACAAGCTTGATCTTTCGCAAGCTCAGTCATCATCACTACCAAAAGCTGTTAGTGATGTTCGGCCAGCTGCGGCTGTCAGCTCTGTAACGAGTGCAACTCCAGCTCAGACTAGTGCAAAGCCAGCACCGGTAGCACCGACTACAGTAGTGCCACCAGTAGCGACTGTTGCGCCTACTCCAGCTACACCTGCGCCTGTATCAGCCCCAATGAGCGCTCCTTCGAGCGTCGCGCCACCAACTCAAGCTTCACCAATCGTGCCACCGTCTAGCCCAACTCAGGTAGCACCATCTCCGCCAGCGGCTCAGCCAACTATGGCTAGTGTGCCTACATCTCCTGCAGCTGCTCCTGCTGCTCCAGCCAAGGGTGTGCGTGCCAGTAGCGTGGCATTAAGCCTAGTTGGTCTCTTATTGGTTGGTGGCTACATATGGCAAGTCAATTATCCTAATCTAGCACTCAAAGTGGCTGGCTCTAAGGCAGGTATTAGCGCCAACTTCCCTGGTTACGTGCCGAACGGCTGGAAGCTTAGTGGCAACATTCAATCAAGTCCTGGCAACATCAGCTACAACATCGCCAATGCCAAGGGCGGTAAGTCACTTCAGGTTAGTGAGTCGAAGACCAACTGGGACTCCCAGGCTCTAGCTGAAAACTACGTCGCGCCTAAGGCCGAAAACTATCTTGCACTCCAGGCTCAAGGACTTACTATCTATCTTTATGACGGCAACCAAGCTAGTTGGGTGAATAACGGCACCTGGTACCGTGTGGAAGGCAGTGGCCACGGCCTTAGCCAGGATCAAGTAATCAAGCTAGCCACCAGCTTATGAACGATCGCGCCTGGGAAGACCTGGTCGATCGCATAGACGTAAACTTTGGCATTGAGCACATGCGTAAGCTCGAGGAGCCGCTCGAAGACGACAGCCGGCTCAAGGCACAGGTAGAGCAGATAGACTTTGTCCGCCAAGGCATAACCTACCGCGTCGAGCGACGCACCAGCCCAGCAATCGTGGATCGCAAAACGAACTATAACAAGACAGGTATCGCCACAAGCTCGCACACTACCTATGACGCCACCGAAACGACGCACAAGGTTATGTTCTACCGACTCGACGGCGAAACAGCAATCGAAATTACACCAGAAGAACTCTTGCACTAGCCCAACACCACTTTGCTCGCTATACTAGGAGTATGAACACACAACCACAACGCGTTCGCACACGGTTTGCTCCGAGTCCTACTGGCATGCTCCACATCGGTGGTGTACGAACAGCGCTCTTCAACTACTTACTAGCTCGCCACTTCGGAGGCGACTTTGTACTGAGAATTGAGGATACTGACCGCGAACGATTGGTAGAGGGTGGTGTGACGCAAATCTTGGAGAGTCTCAAGTGGCTGGATCTAGTGCCGGATGAGGGGCCAAACTCAGCAAACCAGCCGTATGGCCCATATGTGCAGTCAGAGCGTAAGGAAAGGGGAATATATCTCGACTACGCGGAGCAATTAGTTGCAGAGGGTAAAGCTTACTATTCAGCCATCACGCCGGAGGCCTTTAATGATCTTAAGCAACAGGCTATTGAAGCTAAAAAGCCGTTTGTATATCGTCAGAGCATGGAGCCACAGGACGCAACTATGGGTCATTCAGGTTTGCCAATTCGTCTTAAAGTAGGTCCTGGCGAGCTCTTGTGGCAGGATGAAGTTCACGGAGAATTCAAAGTTGATCACGAGATTATTGAAGATTTTGTAATCATGAAAGCAGATGGCTTTCCGATGTATAACTTTGCAAATGTTGTCGACGATCATCTCATGCAGATTAGCCACGTGGTGCGTGGGCCAGAATTCTTGGCCTCCACTCCAAAGCATGTTTTGCTATATGACTACTTTGGCTGGCATAAGCCAAAATTCGCACATTGTCCAGCTATCTTGGGCCCAGATGGTAAAAAGAAACTTTCTAAGCGCGATGGTGATGTTGATGCACGTGAGTATCGGGAGAAAGGATACTTGCCATCGGCAGTGATAAACTTCTTGGCTATGCTCGGCTGGAATGATGGCACAACCAAAGAGATATTTACATTCCAGGAACTAGTTGATGCCTTTTCGCTGGAGCGTATGCAAAAGAGTCCAGCACAGTTCGATGTTGAGCGGCTTAATTGGATGAACGGTGAGTATATTCGCAATGTACTAAGCGAGCAGGAATACTTGGCCGCCGCTAGAGAAGCCTTGGAGAAAGCGGACTACGCTATGGATGGCTTCGGTAGCAAGTATACGAATCGAGTGTTATTACTGGATCGTGAGCGAGTAAAGGTTCTTGGCGATATTCCTCATATTGTGGAATTCTTCTTTGTTCCACCACGTTGGGGCAGCGAACAATTGAGTTTGCTGACCGCGAAGTCGAGTGGGGCAGAAGTCGCCGATTGGCTCAAGCAAGCTGTTGGCGTAATCCAAGACACAGACGGTTCGGAGCAGGCTATCGAGCAGGCGCTGCGCAAGTTATCCGAGGCTCAAAGTATTCACACCGGCAAGTTGTTTTATGCGCTTCGTATCGCCATTACTGGCCGAACCGCCGCACCGGGTTTGTTCGAAACCATTGCTACTCTCGGTACTGAGGAAGCTGTCCAGCGTCTAGAGAAAGCCGCCAGCGTTCTCACGCGAGCCTAGGCTACTGGTAGCTAACGGTCTTTTCGAGCGGAATAACCGTCACCCAAGTTTGGCCGCGATTCAAGGCGACTTCTTTGCCCGTCGCGTTAAAGAATTGGGTACGTGCTTTGTCGCTCGGCTTGCGCCAGGTTATCTCGGTAGCTTTGCCATCCGTAAAGACTACACCACTACCACTTCCCACGGTTTGAATATAGGTGGCTTGAGTTTTGGCCCGCGTCACCCCGTAGCTAACAGCTGCTTTGAGCACAACCACGTTCTTTGGCTTAATAGGTACATTGCCGTTGGCGTCAATATCTGCCGCGCCACGGATAAAGCGGGTGTAGTCGTTTTCGGTTGGGTTATAGGTGTACGTTACCTTATAGTCTGGGAAGGATGGATCAACGGTAATGGCGGCCGCCGTTGGCGTGGCATTCTTAGTATCATCTTTGCGTAACCAGGGGATAAAGCTTGGTTTGGCATTAAAACCGCGCGCTTGCATCAGCTTGTCCATGAGCTCGCCCGTAGTGTAGAGGTTATGGGGCGCATAGCGGCTGGTGATGCGCCTAAAGTAGCTGCCATTGGCAAACTGATCAAGGTTTTTCATGTCCAGTGGCGTGATGAGGTCGAGCGCATCAATGTTGCCGCCAGCATGGACTACGGGTGCATCATGCTCTACGCCCCAACGGACAAAAAAGGTACGCAGACTGCGTACGGGGCCAATGTCAGGTGGTACCGTGTCGCCAAAAAATGCTTGGTAGCGAGTAATGCCACCTTCGGATAAGGTCTCGTAGACGACACCGGCCGAGGACAGCCCTGATTGTGGTCGTGCGCTCGGGTAAAGGTTCTCAATCACGACTGAATACACCGGGTGCGCAGCGCGTTCAGGTGAGACCTCGACGCCTGTTAGGGGGCTTGGGGCAGTCTTAGGTTTAGCGGGTGCTACAACTGTTTTAACACTGGTGCGTTTGTTCGCCTTGGGTGCGGATCGGCGCGTGGCCATTATGCCAGCCGCAACCAGCACGACTACGACTACACTTACGATCACAGCGATAATGATGGTGCGTCGTTTATGGCTTGGCTTGCGTTGCGGCGCAGCTTGCGCGCTAGCATCGCTAGATGCTGGCTGCTTAGATTCGGGATCGCGTGGTTTGCCCGCGGCAGTCTTTTTGGGTGGTGTCTCAGCAGTCTCGTCACGAGGTTCTTCATTGTTCTCGAGCGGGTCAATACTTAGTTCAGGAGCAGGATTGCTTGCACGAGCAGTTGGTCGCGGAGATCGCTTAATCCCATCGGTGAAATGCTTTGATGCGGTTAGCTTGTTTTGTGGTTTTTTGTTCTGCGGCATAATGGTATCGTTGGATTCCATTTTACCACAGAAGCGCTTATGTCTCATTGCTCATTGCGGCTCTGGCAAGAATATCTGGGTAGCGTGTTAGGTCGTTATTACCGCCGCTAATGATGCACACAATCGTTTGTCCACGAATAACTTCGCGCACGGTGTTCAGGACGCCGACAGACAGTGCGCCAGCTGGTTCTGTGACGATACCTTCATGCTGATATAGGTCAATCATTGCTTGGCAAAGTACAGTATTATTGACGGTGTAGACGGCCGCTAGTGTGCGTTGTAGTATCGCGAAGGTCTTAGCGCCCACCCGTTTAACGGCGGCGCCATCAACGAATCCATCAATACTCTTAAGCTGTACAGGGTAGCCAGCTGCAAGCGACTCCTTCATGCTCGCGGCGCCTAGTGGCTCGACTGCCATGATACGTGTCTCGATTGCTGTTTGTTCAAGCGTCTGGGCCACTCCAGCACACAGGCCTCCACCGCCGATCGGGCATATAATCCATGCTGGGCTGGGGGTGTCTTCGAGTATTTCAGTCGTCACGCTAGCTTGGCCATGAATGATGTCGGGGTGGTCAAAAGGAGGCACGAACACGAGCTTCGTGCGCTGCGCATAGGCTTGAGCACTGTTGGCGCACGTGTCATAGTCGTTTCCTATGACTTTAATCGAGACATAGTTTCTTCCAAAGTAGCGAATACGCTCTAGCTTCTGTTGCGGTGTCGTAGTTGGCACGAATATTGTAGCAACAATCCGAAGCTTGGCGGCTGCTTGCGCTACTCCTTGGGCGTGGTTGCCAGCACTTGCCGTCACCACACCATGCGCGCGCTCGGCCGCAGAAAGATGCAATAGAAAGTTATATGCACCCCGTATTTTATACGATCGCACTTCCTGGAGATCTTCACGCTTGAGGTAAATCTGTGCATCAAAGCACTCACTCAAGCGCTGAGAGTATTGCAGAGGGGTATGTTTGACGAGGTCGTAGAGATGATCGTGCATGGGTTCCTATAATCTAAAAAGCCCCGGGAAGGGGCTCTTTCTCACTTAATTATGTTACATGAAACTATGCCCCGAAGTGGTCGTGGCTAATAATCATGGTGCTTACTGACTGTAGAGTAACTGTCATGGTGTAATCGTAGCACCGATGGGGGTGGCCCTGCAAGCAGTCTTGGGCTACTCCCAGCTTAGAGCACCGCCAGTTTGGTACTCTGTCACCCGTGTTTCAAAGAAGTTCTTCTCTTTGGTCAGGTCTACCGCTTCACTCATCCACGGGAAGGGATTAACGACTTTGTATTGAACTGGCAAGCCAACAGACTGCAGTCGACGATCGGCCACGTGCTCGATGTATTGCTTAAACCCAGCAGCATTCATACCAAAAATACCGCGCGGAAAAACTTCCGCTGCATAGGTGTACTCAAGCTTCGCTGCTTCGCGCACCAGCTCCACGATGTGCTTCTGGAAGTCTGGCGTCCACAGCTCCGGCTGTTCTTCTTTTATAGTGTTGATCATGTTGATGCCGAAGTTCAAATGCTGTGACTCGTCGCGCATGATGTACTGGATCTGTTCTGCCGAGCCCGTCATCTTGTTCTGCCTCTGAAAGCCGAACATGACCGCAAATGAGCTGTAGAAGAAGATGCCCTCCAGGATGAGTGAGAATACACAAAGGTTCTCTAGGAACTTTTGGTCGGCTGCAAATGTGCCAGTTTTAAAGCTATCGTCAAAGATGCCCTCGTTAAAACCCAAAATAAAGGACGCCTTGCTATAGATCGCTGCATTCTCGCGGTACATATTAAAGATCTCGGCACCATCAAGCCCGAGGCTCTCGACAATGTACTGGTAGGCATGGGTGTGAATGGCCTCTTCGTAGGCTTGACGTAGCAAGTACATTCGGCACTCGGGCGAGGTAATGTGTTTATACAGCGCCAGCACAATGTTATTAGCCGCAATCGAGTCGGCGGTGGTAAAGAATCCAAGCACGGTCTTAAGGGCTTGGCGTTCGTCATCGCTAAGTCGGCTAGACTTCCACAGCTCTATGTCGTCCTGCATGGCGATTTCGGTCGGCAACCAGTGATTGGCATTACCGGTGTTGTAAGCCTCCCAAGCAAAGGTGTGTTTCATGGGGTGAAGCTGCATTACATCGGCATCGGCACCGTTTATGATGCGGCGTTTATTTATGTCAATTCGTTCTTTTGTTTGCTTAATCGGCATAGCTATCGTCCTCTCGGGGTTAGTTTGTAACAGGTGTAGGCTCGCTAGGGGTGGCTGTGAAGTCACGCTTGTGAGTCGCTCCGAATTCAGATGTACTCACGGTAGACTTCTCTACTTGCGAGGCAGCTAGGGTGCGCAGGTAGTAGGTAGTCTTTAGTCCCATCTTCCAAGCGTACATGTAGGCGTCAGAGAGCTTCTTGCCGGACACACCGCGCATGTAGATGTTGAGTGATTGGCTCTGATCGATCCATTTACCACGGTATGCTGCCGCTTTAATCAACCATTCTGGCTCGATCTCGAAGACCTCCTTGTATTTGGCTCGAATCTTGGCCGGAATTTCTTCAATCTGCTGAATGCTACCATCAAAGTACTTGATTTTGCCAAGCATGGTCTCGCTCCACAGCCCGAGTTCCTTGAGGTCATCAATAAGGTAGCCGTTTAGTACGGTAAAATCACCACTCATATTAGACTTTACGTACAGGTTTTTGTAGATCGGCTCGATGCAAGGTACGCAGCCGACTACGTTGGCAATCGAAGCTGTAGGTGCAATCGCCATGACGTTAGAGTTGCGTATACCATGTTTCTTTACTGAAGCACGCACAGGCTTCCAGTCAAGCTTACCGCCGCGCGGAATGTCGAGCTTTTGACCGCGTTCGCGCTCCAAGATGTCGAGCGTATCCACAGGGAAGATACCGCGGTCCCACTTAGATCCCTTGTAGGTTTTGTACGCACCGCGCTCCTGA